>JAQGON010000182.1 GCA_028293565.1 Verrucomicrobiota bacterium
TCCGCGTCGAGCCTGTAGCTGGGGGCGGGGGCAGTACTCCCGGAGGCGGCGCCGGTGGGGTGTTGCCGGGGCAACCGCAACCCGGGCAATTCGGTTCGGTGGCGCCGCAAAACCAGCAGCCGCCAGCTACCTACGGTACGCCGGGCGACTTGTCTACCCGCCTGACCGAAAACGAACACATCATGCCGCACGCGCAACTCCGCGACATGACCACAAATCCGCGGACCGGCGTTGCCGATTACACCGACAACTCCTATGCGAACGACGCAACACTGCGCGTCGAGCGCGGTATGGCGTTGAACAAGACGTACGCTAACCGCGGCGGCCCCACCGCCGACAATCCGCGTACGACAGCCATCCAGGCCAACCTGAATGCCGGACGCGGAGTGAACTACCGCGAGAATATCTTCGAACCTAGCCGGCAGAACGCGATCCGCGCTGCCCAGGCTACCGGCTCCGCCGTCACCGAAGAACAGATCAACACCTCGATTCTCAGCCAGGAAGGCAATCTGTTCAACACCTTCCGCGGCGGTGCCGTGTTGGAAGCGCTGCCGCCGCAGACGACCGGCCAGCGCATCAGTGAGTCTGTGCGGAATTTCGGCCGTTCGATCGTCTACACCACCGGCGGGCAGAACCGGTTTTCTGGCATGGGCGGCGCTCTTGCGCGCGGTTTGATCCCAGGCTTTGTCGAAGCCGAAATCGGCGCGATGGCCGCGCCCTACATAGTGGCGAGCGCCGGCATTACCAACGCCACCATTGTCTCCACGGCAGCAGCAGCAGCCGCCGCTCCAACGGCCGCGGCCACCGTTGTAGTCGGGAGTGCCGTAGGCGGCTTCCTTGTGGGATCGGCTGTCGGCCACGCCGTCACTGAGGCGACCGGAAGTCAGGCGCTCGGCGCTGGCGCGGGCACGCTCGCCGGAGCCGCTACCGGAGCCTTGATCGGCGCGGCCGTAGGTTCTGTCGTTCCCGTGCTCGGCACCGCGGCCGGGGCCATCATCGGCGGCGCAGTGGGGGCAATCGCCGGGTTCATCGGGTCGATTTGGTAATCACCCGCTCCCGGCAGCCTTGAAACGAATGTGTGCAGGAGGATTGAGCGATGAATGAGATTATTTCGCCTTTGAAATCAGGGATGCATGGCGCCTCCGTGGCCGATTTGCAGGATCTGCTGCAAATGCTGCTGGAGCGCTCGCTACTCCTGCCGCATAACGACGCGAATCGACGCGAGCTCGCGGCCGCCATCCAACCGGAACGCGACAAGCAATCCTTCTCCGACGCCACCGCGAAGGCCGTTTCCGTGTTTCAGCGCGAACATGGATTGCCGCTCACCGGTGAAATCGACGAGGCTACCGCCAAGGCGCTGAACCACGCCCTGACGGGGCAGCCGGAGCTGCCGCCCGAGTTCCAGTATCTGGCTCGCGGCCAGGTGCTCTACCGCGGCGGGCTGCCCATCGCCAATCTGACCGTCCGGGCATTTCATCGCGACTTGCGCCAGATCATCGAGTTAGGCGATGCGCCCACCGACGGCAACGGAAATTTCGAAATCTACTACAATCCCGGCCAGTCGCCCGCATTCGTTCACGCCAGCAACGACCGGCCGCCCGACCTGGTGGTGCGCGCTCTCGACGACGCCGGCAAGGTGCTGGTCGAAACGCCGACCCGGTTCGCGGCCCAGCCCATTGAAAAGTTCCGCCTCGTGGTGGATGGCGGCCCCGGCAAGACCTACTCCGAGTTCGAGCAGCTCTCGGGCGAGATCAAACCCTACCTGCGCGACCTCGCAATTGGCGATCTCGCCGAAGACGACAAGAACCGCGACGTCACCCTGCTCAGCGGAAAGCTGGCGCAGGATCCGTTCCGCGTGGCCGCTTTCGCCGCCGCGCACAAGATGGCCGCGGAGGTCGACGGCGACCCGGCCGTGTTCTACGCCCTGATCCGCAAAGGGCTGCCATCGAACCTCCCCGAGTTGCTCGCCGTGCCGCCCGGCACTCGTTCGCGCGCGCTCGTCGGCGCCATTCGAGACGGCATCGCTCCCGGCGCATTGGTGGGCCAAGTGCGCAAGATGCGCACCGCGTTCGATCGGCATGGGGTCACGTTCGCTTCGAAACAAGCAGCCGGCCGCGCCCGCTTAGGCGCGGTTCTGGGCGCCGCCGTCGGCGATCGCGCCAAGCTGGACGGCGTGCTCGGCAAGCTCGTCACGAACACCGGGCCCGTCCGCAAGATGTGGCAGGACCTCGCCAACGACCAGCAGTTCAAAGCGGTGGTTCCCGATGCTCAAGTCGCGCTTCAGCTCGCCGCCTTGACCGGACGCCATTTGCCGCTCATGAATACGCTGCTCACGCGCCGCAAAAACGGGAAACTCGGCGCCATTACCGAGCTCGCACAGCTCTCCGAAGCCGACTGGCTCGCTCTCATCAACGATCCCGCCGTCGCCGCGGCCGATCGTGTTCCCGCTTCGATACCCGGCCGAACGCCCGACGAGAGAGCCAAGGTGTATGCGGCCACACTCCGGCGCATCGTCAAGGACACCATGCCCACTCGAGTGCTTGCGTACAAGGCGCAGGCCGATGCGACGCAGCCCGCCTCCATCAAAACCTTCTGGAAAAACGTCACAGACGGCGTGGCCGGCTTCGAGTTCGGTCACGGCCCCATCCGCCCCTATCTCGCCAAAAATCCGAAGCTCGTCGAAGGAGTCGCCGACAAGGAGGCGCTGTTCTCGAATCTCGAGCGAACCCAGCGGCTCTTCAACCTCACAACCAACTACGACGAGCAGGCCGTGCTGAACACGGTGGGATTGACTTCGGCGCTCGCCGTGGCGCGCTTGGGACAGACCGCATTTGTCCAGAAGATGAGCGGAACCGCTATGACCGCCGAGCGCTCGATGATCGTCTACGAACGGGCCGCGCGTGTCGCCGCCGCGACGCTCGCCTTGGCCACCGAATACAACCCCGCATTCAACAAGCTCACCACGCGCGTTCTTCCCGACCCCACCGTCGTCCAGGCGCCCGATCTTGAAACGCTGTTCGGCACGTTCGATCTCTGCGCGTGCGATCAATGCCGCTCTGTGCACGGCGCCGCGGCCTACTTCGCGGACCTGCTCGCGTTTTTGGGCGATCGCGCCTCCAAGACGGCCGGAGTTTCGGCGCGCGATGTTCTTTTCGCCCGCCGTCCCGACCTGGGCGAAGTTGAGCTCACCTGCGCCAACACGAACACCGTGCTTTCCTACAGCGACCTCGTAACGGAGATCCTCGAACGCCGCATCGCGCCTTTCGTAGCGTTCGATCTCGCCGCCGCGGCCGAAGCCGAACTCGACGCCAAAACCCTCTCCGCCGCCGTTCGCACCGCGTTCACCGCGCACCACATCACCCTCGATCCGGCCGCCCGCGTCGTCGTCGGCTCGGCCTCGAAGCGCTGGTCCATCACCGACTGTTCCACCCTTTTCTCGATCGTCAAGAACGTCGGAGCGATTACGGTAACCGGCGCCTGGCCGCAGACCGGAGCCTCCGCCACGAGCCTCGCGGCCGTGCCCGAGCATGTGAATCCCGCCGCCTACACGGTGCTTCGTGGTGAGATGTACCCGTGGGTACTCCCCTTAGATTTGCCCACCGAACAGACCCGCGTCTTCCTGTCCCACTTGGGCAGCCGGCGTCACGAGTTGATGGCCGACCTGTTCGCGGGCGGTCCCTCCGCGGCCCTCGACAACACCGCCATCGCGGCCGAATACCTGGGGCTCAGCGATGCCGAGCGGCAATATGTCACCGGCGCCGTTGTAGCGCCGAATCCGGTCCGTCAAGAGTGGGAATTCTGGGGGCTCCAGCAGAATGCGAACACCGTCACCCTGTTCGATCCCGTCACCAACGATTTCGTCGACAAGTCGCTCGGTTGGGTGGAGGCGCTGAGCTGGATCCGCGAAACTCTGCGCCGCTCGGCGCTCCAATACGACGAGCTCGTGCGCGTGCTGGGCTGCCTCTTCGTTAATCCCGGCCTCACGGTGCGCATACAATCGGCCGATCCGAACGAGCCCGCAACCTGCGACACCGCCAAGCTGACGCTGACGAATTTCACCGCCGGTGTCGCCGGCCGGCTCACCAGGTTCGTCCGGCTCTGGCGCAAAATCGGAGGTGATCCGGAAGATCTCGACGCCGTCATCACTCTCCTCGCCGCAAGCACGCTCGACGACGCCGCCATTTGGAAGCTCTCGCACGTGATGCGGCTGAAGTCGAACTTCGGAATCAGCGTCACTGAGGTGATCGCGCTTTGGGCCGCCATCCCGTCGGCCGGCGCCGATTCGCTGTATGCGCGGCTGTTTCAGAATCCCGATGTGCTGACGCCCGTCGATTCGGCCTTCGCGCTCGCGGGCAATGAGCTCGCCATCGTCGCCGCTAATCCCGCGGAGGCGAAAATTTCCAAGCACAGGCCGACCGTGCTCGCCGCCTTGCGCGTGTCCGCCGCCGACCTCGCTGCGCTCCAGGCCGCGGGCGTCGCGAACGACGACAATCTGACCCTCGCCAATTTGTCGAACCTCTACCGGCACATCCTGCTCGCGCAAAACCTGCAAATCGGCATTCAGGAT
>JAQGON010000191.1 GCA_028293565.1 Verrucomicrobiota bacterium
CTCCGCCAAAGCGGTTGGTCTTGCTGCCTAATCTCATCCGCAACATCACCTCAAACCCAAGACCACCTGGATACGATGTCTTGAAACAATAGTGGATAGGATGTCCTGATCGCACCATTCACGAAGCTGAACTTCGAACTTCCAACGTCCAACGCCCAACTTCGAATGGTCTGCCGCCGCTCGTAGTCAGGTGTGCTTCCGGAATTCAACGTTGGAAGTTGAAAGTTGGACGTTCGATGTTCGTCCGGCCGCCAACGCGTTCCACCCGTTTTTTGCGCCGCCTTTACTTTCGCGACCAATCGTGTCCATTCGTTGCTCCCCACGGGAAAAACCATGCCGAAAATTGATGTGAGCAAAGTCGCCGAGATCCTGAAAAAGAACCACGTGGACCCCGCCCTCCTGCGGCGCGTCATCGAGGAAATGAACATTGCGGTGCAGCCCGACAATGCCGAGGACAAGCCGCCGGCGGTGAAGAAACAGTTCGTGATCGTGATTTCCGATCCGGAAGGCCGCCTGCCGAAGAACGATTTCGTGGGCTGGATCCTCCAGCTGCCCGAAAACGACAGCCCGGCGACGACGCCCGACCGGGTGTTTCGCGCGGCCTACGATTTCAACGCCTCGAAAAAAGGCCGCCTGCTGCCGGTGAAGACCGTCGGCGAAGCCTTCGAGAATGTCCCCGCCAAACATTTCAAGGACGCCGACCTGTGGGTGAAAACCAAGGTGCCGGTGATCATGCTCAGGACGGACAACGAAATCCCGAAGGAATAACCGGGCGTTTTTTCCCTCGGATGACGCGGAAGGACACGGTTAAAAGGTGCCGCCTGCGCGATCCGCGGAAATCGTTTTTATTTATCCAATCCGAATTTGCGCGGATCGAAATCCCGCGCCTTCAGCGCGGCCTTCAGCGCTGCCAGATCGATTCCCGCTCCGGGCCTCACGCCATTGTCGCGGTACCAGTTCTGATTCATCTCGAGCGCGAACTGGAGACGGTCGCTCCGCGAAGCCACCGTCCGCTCGTCGAACGGAAGCAGCGGATAAACCTCGGCCAGCGTCCCGTCCGGGTTGAAAAACCCGATGTCGAGCGCCGTCGGCGTGTCGTGCATCCAAAAGGTCAGCCGCTGCGGCGCGCGATAGACGAAGATCATGCCGTCATCCGCCCCGAGGTCCTTCCGGCCCATCAGTCCGCGCTCCATCTCCGGCCCCAGGACCGCCACCTGCATCCGCACGGTCCGGTCGCCCACGCGGACGGCAAAAAAGTCCGTCACCGATTTCGGCGGCGCCGCCGCCGGCTCCCTGGCGGTGCACCCGCCCGAGAGGAACAGCAGGACCAGGCCAAGGAGGAGGCGAGAAACCGGATTTGCGTTTTTCACAGACTCGTTGGCTAATCGCCGCGTTCGTCCAATTCAATCCCTCTCTCTTCCCGTGGCCCGCACCCCGCTCCCGCCCCTCCTCTACGCCGACACGGCGGCCAGCTCGGATCAGCTTTATTTCAGCGGCGTCGAAGTCCACGACCCGTTCATCGCCTTCGGCGTCGGCCGCAGAAAATTGACGGCCCAAAGCGCGCTCGAGTTCGGGCGCGTCAAAAAAGCAGGGACGTTCGACATCCTCGTCCCCCTCGAAAAATGGCGCGCGCGCGCCGAAGCCCGGTGGCCGCGGCGCAAAATCACGCCCGCCGAGATCATCGCCGTCCTGGCCCAGGCGTACGGCGCAAAGGGATTCCGCGTGGCGGATGATTTCCCCGCCGCCGTGTTCCTCCGGCTCAAGTCGCTGGGCATCCGGCTCGAGCTGGCCGACGGACCCCTCTTTCCCGAGCGCGAGGTCAAGTCCGCCGCCGAGGCGGCCGCGATCCGCGAGGGCAACCGCCTCAGCGCGATCGGGCTCGCGGCGGCGGAAAAAATCCTCCGCGCGGCGAAACCCCGCGGCCGGAAACTCCTGCATGGCGGCCGGCTGCTGACGTCGGAAGACGTGAAGTTCGCGGTCGAAACCGCCATCCTGCGCGCCGGCGGGCTCTCGCTGAACACCATCGTCGCCGGCGGCGACCAGGCCTGCGACCCGCACGATCGCGGAACCGGCCCGCTGCGGGCGCACGATCTGATCGTCGTGGATATTTTTCCGCGGGTCGTGAAGACCGGCTATTTCGGGGACATGACCCGGACGTTTCTCCGCGGACGCGCGAGCGAGGCCCAGCGCCGGCTCGTCGCCACCGTTCGCGCCGCGCAGCAGGCCGCGCTGCACCGGATCCGGACCGGTGTCGACGGGCGCGAGGTTCACCTGGAAGTCACGAACGTCTTTGCCGCGGCTGGCTACAAGACGACGCGGACGAAGACCGGCGCGGTCGGGTTCTTTCATGGCACCGGCCACGGGCTCGGGCTCGCGATCCATGAACCGCCGCGGCTCAACGCGATCTTTCCCGTCAGCCTGAAAAAGGGCACGACCGTCACCGTCGAGCCCGGGCTGTATTATCCCGGGCTGGGCGGATGCCGGATTGAGGACGTGGTCCAGGTCACGGACCGGGCGCCGCGGATGCTTTCCAACTATCCTTACGAATGGGAACTCCGCTGAAAGGCCTGCCTGCGCTCCTGAAGCGCATCGCCAAGCTGCGCATTCTGGTCGTGGGCGACATCATGCTCGACCGCTATATCTGGGGCGACGCCACGCGGATCTCGCCCGAGGCGCCGGTCCCCGTGATCGACGTCGACCGCGAGTCCTGGACCGCGGGCGGCGCCGGCAACGTCGCCCTGAACATCGCCGCCCTCGGCGCGCGCTGCACGGTCGCGGGCTTCATCGGCGACGATGACGCCGGGCGAAAGTTGACCCAGACGCTGGCCGACAAGGGCATCGCCACGATCGCCACCCCCGGCACGGGGCAGACCATCGTCAAGACCAGGATCATGGTCCAGCGCCAGCAGCTCTGCCGGATCGACCGCGAATCGCCGCCGGGATCGTATCGTTTCGGCGCGGGCCACGCGGACGACCTGCTCGCCAAGCAGATCGCATCCTCCGACGCCGTGATCCTCTCGGATTACGCGAAGGGCATCCTCGACGACGACCTGGTGTTTCGCATCGCCGGCCTGGCGCGGACCGCGGGCAAGCTCGTCGCGCTCGATCCGAAGCCGCGCCGCCAGCTCGCGTTTCGCGATCTCGACCTGATCACGCCGAACAAGAAGGAGTCGCTCCAGCTCGCCGGCATCGAGCTCGCGCCGCACGCGCCCTACCCTGCGGCCGAGGTCTGCGCGCGGCTGCACCAGCGTTACCGCACCAAGCATGTCGTCATCACCCTGGGCGAGGACGGCATGCTGCTCAGCGAGGGCGGGCGGATTCTCAAGACGATCCCGACCGCGGCGCGCGAGGTCTTTGATGTGTCGGGCGCGGGCGACACGTCGCTCGCGGCGCTGGTCCTCGCCCTGGCCGGCAAAGCCGACCTCGAAACCGCCGCGCATTTCTCGAACGCGGCCGCCGGCGTCGTGGTGGGCAAGATCGGCACGGCCACGGTCACGCCGGCGGAGCTGAAGGCGTACGTGGCGCATGAAGCCTAGCTGGACCCAATGACCTGGGCGAACCTCCCGCATTCAACCTCGAACCTCCAACGTCGAAGCAGCGGGTCCGGACGTTGAAAGATCGATGTCCGATGCCGGACATTCGATGTTCGTGTTCCTCCGATGAAGGCCCTTTTCCTCGACCGCGACGGCACGCTGATCGTCGACAAGGTTTACCTCGCCGATCCCGCGGGCGTGGAAATCATCCCGGGCGTGGCGGACGGCCTGAGGCGCGCCCGTGACCTCGGGTACAAACTTTTCCTGTTCACGAACCAGTCGGGCATCGGCCGCGGATATCATACGCTCGACGACACGCTGAGGGTGAACGCGCGGATGGAGGATCTGCTTGGACTCGGGTCGCCGCTGTTTGCGGGCGTGTGCATCGCGCCCGAGGCGCCAGGGCAGCCGGTCGTCTACCGGAAGCCTTCGCCCCGCTTCATCCTCGAAAAAATCGAGCAGCACCGGCTCGACCCTGCGCAGACGTGGATGGTGGGGGATTCCGCCGCCGATCTCGGCGCCGGGTTGGGCGCCCAGGTCAACGTCGCAGCCGTCCGCTCCGGCAAGCTCGATCCGGCGGCGCTGCCCGAGATCGCCGCCCACCGCATCCCGGTGTTCGAGGATTTCGCGGCCTTCGCTGCGTCGCTGCCGGCTTGATTCGGACTGAGACCCCGAGCAGACCCTCCGACTTTAACCGGGTGGAACGCGTTGCCCCCACACGTTGGACGCTCCGTAGATCGTTGGAGCCCCGCTCGACCCGCCAGCGCGTTGAGGGCAACGCGCTCCACCTTTTTGACTCTTCTCCGGATCGAATCCCGCGTGCGCCTGAAGGATCCGCTTTGCAGCCAAGGCCGGGTCTCTCCCTAATAACTCCCATGCGCACCCTTCTCTTCTCGGCTGGCGCCCTCGTTTCGCTGACCCTCGCGGCCCAGCCCGCGCGCGATCCGTCGATCGCGATCCAGACGCCCGTGATCGCCCTCCTGCACGCACGAGTCGTCGACGGCCTCGGCCATCCGCCCCGGGAGAACCAGTCGATCATCATCCGCGACGGACGCATCGCGGCCGCGGGCCCCGACGCGGAAGTGATCGTGCCGGCCGATGCGACCGTGCGCGATCTCGCCGGCAAAACCGTGCTGCCCGGCCTCGTGCTGGTGCACGAACATCTTTATTATTCGGTGTTCGCGCCGCACGCGCCGTTTCATCTGAACGAAATGGAATATTCGTTTCCGCGACTCTACCTTGCGTGCGGGATCACCTCAATGCGGACCGGCGGAAGCATCGAGCCGTATGCGGACCTCCAGATCAAGCGGCGCATTGATGCCGGACAGGTGCCCGGGCCGAAGCTTCATCTCACCGCGCCCTACCTCGAGGGGAAGCCCGCGGCCGTCGCGCAGATCGACGCGGTCGACAGTCCCGAGGACGCGGCGCGAATGGTGAACTATTGGGCCGACGAAGGTTTCACGTCGTTCAAGGTCTACATGCATCTGCCGGTCGCGGAGCTGAAGGCGGTCATTGCTGCCGCGCACCAGCGTCATCTCCAGGTGACCGGCCATCTCGGCGCGGTCAGCTATCGCACCGCGGCGGAATCCGGCATCGACAATCTCGAGCACGGATTCTTCGCGATGTCGGACCTCAATCCCGGCTGGAAGGACAACGACCAGCCCAATTCGATCGCGAGCCAGAAGGCGTTCGCCGAGATGAACCCCGACTCACCGGCGGTCGCGGGCCTGATCCAGCTGCTCGTGGACAAACACGTGGCGGTGACGTCGACGCTCGCGATTCTCGAGACCTTCGGACCCGAATGCCGGATCATGAGCACCGCGGAGCTGGAGACCCTGTCGGCGCCGGCACGCGAAAATTACCTCTCCTCCTGGGCGGCCGTGCATGCCAGGAAACGCGGCAGCGAGGCGGCGGCGTGGGCGAAGCTGCTCGAGCTGGAACTGCGGTTCTTCCGGGCCGGCGGCCTGCTCGTCGCGGGCACGGATCCGACCGGCTATGGCGGCGTCGTCGCGGGCTACGGCAGCTGGCGGACGATCGAACTGCTCGTGAGTGCCGGCCTCACCCCGGTGGAAGCGATCCGGGTCGCGACCTCGAACGGTGCGCGTTTGCTGGGCATCGACCGCGAGACCGGAAGCATCGTGGTCGGCAAGGCGGCGGATCTGGTCGTCGTGGCGGGAAACCCCGCGGCGGAAATCGCCGACCTGAGAAAGACCGAACTGGTTTTCAAGGACGGCGTCGCGTTCGACTCGCGGAAGCTGTTCGATTCGGTGAAGGCAAGCGTCGGGATCGAGTGACATGCCTGAACTCGCCGAGGTGGAATTTTTTCGCAAGCGCTGGCATCAGGCAGCGTCGGGCCAGCGGGTCGTGCGCGCCCGGCTGCATCCGGCGGCGCGGATTTTTCGCGGGGCCAATCCGGCGGCGATCGTTCGCGCGCTGACCGGAGCGAAACTGGTCGGATCGGAGGCGCAGGCGAAGCAGATGCTGTTTCGTTTCAGCGGCCAGGCATGGCTGGGAGTCCATCTCGGCATGAGCGGGGAGCTGGAGGTCAAGCCCGCCGGCTATGTCCCCGAAAAACACGACCACCTCGTGCTCGACACGAAGGGGCACGCGCTGGTCTTCACCGATCCGCGGATGTTTGGACGCGTGCAGTTTCACGAAGGGAAAGCCGCTCCGCCCTGGTGGACGCGAATCGCTCCGCCGATTCTGTCGAAGGACTTCACCGTCGCGGGAGTGGCCGCATTTCTCCGCCGCCGCGCGCGGGCGCCGATCAAGGCCGTGCTCCTGATGCAGGAGCGGTTTCCCGGGGTCGGGAACTGGATGGCCGACGAGATCCTCTGGCGCGCGGCGCTTCACCCGAAACGGCCGGCGGGATCGCTCACGCCAGCGGAGGTGAGAACGCTGTGGCGGGAATCGCGGCGGGTCTGCCGCCTGGCGCTGGACACCATTGCCGGGAAGGGCGAGCTGCTGCCGGCCGACCTGAACAAGAATATCCCGCGCACGTGGCTGTTCCGTCATCGCTGGAGAAAGGGCGGCCGCTGCCCGATCACGGGCGGCGCGCTGTCGCACGCCGAGATCGGAGGCCGCACCACCTGCTGGTCGCCGATGCGGCAAAAGCTCTAAGTCTTCCACCGGAATTGGCCAACGTGCCTTGGCGAGGATGAAGCGCCGATGAGTGGTTCGACAGGATTGGAAGCGGCCTCCGCCTTTAAACTCAGGTTCGGCCAGCGGACGGCCCTTCGTTAGCTACTGTTCACCCTGTGGGGACTGAAGCTTCGGATTTCACCGACCCCACCTTGTACTTCGCCCGGTGCGCGCGCGGCGTGAGTCCCGCGTACTTTCGGAAGAGCCGGCTGAAGTGCGCGGCGTCGGCAAATCCCAATTCCAGCGCGACCTCCGTGATGGTGCGCTCGTGATCGAGCAGACGCACGCACGCGTGATGGATCCGGCGGCGCTGGTAATACTCCAGCGGCGCCAGGCCGGTCGCGCGCCGAAAGAGGCGGCTGCCATGATCCGCGGTGACCGGCCAGGCGCGGAGCTGCGCCGATTGGTCGAACGGCCGGCCGTTCTCGATGTTCGCCTCGATCCCCTGCATCACCGACCACACCCCCGCGGAAAATTCCTCGCCCGTCGCATCCGCCGCGCGGGAAAGCCGGACGAGCACTTTGAGAAACGCCGCCTTGAGGAACAACGGCGACGGACGTGGTCCGTGAAGCTCGCGTTCGATCTCGTCCAGTTCGCCGCCGACCGCCGCCGCGCCCTTCTCATCGATCCGAAAAACCGCCGGGCGCGGCCGGCCCTCGCGGCGAAAGAGCAGCTGCGCCAGGAACAACGGCACCAGTCCCCGCTCCGCCCATTGCTCCCGCCATCCCACCGCAAGCCACTCGGCCAGATAGTAGAGGTTGATGAATTCCACTCCCCGCGGCCGCGAAAACGCATGCACCCCGCCCGGCGCAATCACGATCGTCGAACCAGGCTCCAGCTCCTGGGCCCCGTCGGCGGTGTGGTGACGGCACCGTCCGCGGACCACCACGCTGACCTCATAGTAATCATGATCGTGCGGCGCGATGGCGTGCGGCAGCACCACGTGCTCCACGTTCAGCGGATGCGTCGCACTCAGCCGCACGACCCCCTGGTTGATGGTAAACGTCGGCGTAATGCCGGAAACGTTCAAGTTTATGCCCAACGCGTTCAAGCCCAAAAGCCGGAACCCTGCTACCTTGTCCGCTGTGACCACTGAATATCCCCTCTCCCCCGAGCAGATCACCGCCTATCAACGCGACGGTTACATTCAACTGAATGAGGTCGTCACCGGCGACGATCTGATCTCGTTCCGCGACGCCGTGAACGATGCCGTGAAACAGGACACGGCGACGCTGGATCCGAACCGGCAGAAGAACACCTACGAGCAGATTTTCATCCAGTGCGTGAACCTGTGGCACCGGTATCCTGCCGTGAAACCGTTTGTGCTCCACCGCCGCCTCGGTGAAATTGCCTCGCGGCTGAGCGGACTGAGCGTGCGCCTCTGGCACGATCACGCGCTGTTCAAGGAGCCGCACACCGGCGCCAAGACTCCGTGGCATCAGGACACGCCCTACTGGCCGCACGAGCAGAAGATGCACCAGCTGACCATCTGGATCGCCCTGCGGGACACGACGATTCACAACGGCTGCATGTCGTTCATTCCGGGCACCCAGAAGATGCTCGACATCGAGCCGGTCAACCTCGTCAACCCGCAGGATCTTCACACCGTCGCGCCCCGGACGAAAGGCATCAGGCCGGTGACGTGCGAGCTGAAGGCCGGGTCCTGCACGGTGCACAACGGGATGACCTTCCACTATGCCGGGCCGAACCGCTCGGATGGAATGCGCGAGGCGATCGCGATCATCTACATGCCGGATGGCACGACGTATCAGAAAATCGCGCACCCCGTCACGGACCCGCTCCACCTGCAGCCAGGCCAGAAGCTTAACTCGGAGATGTTTCCGCTGGTGTCGAACTGAGCCCGGTCAACCACGGCATCTTTCGCCGACGGAATTCAGTTAATTCGCCGTCAAACCCGGTCTTCGCCCGCGGTCAAGTCGCTGGTCCACAACGGCGGCCCGGCTTTGGCTCCACTTTCAGGCTTTCATTGTGCCGCCGGAAGCTTAAGGTCGCAGTCATTACCCCCCGGAGCAAACGTCTTGGCAGCGGCTTCACGCTCGTGGAAATCATGATTGTCGTCGTGATCATCGGGCTGCTTGCAGCGATGGCGGTCCCGGCATTTCAGAAGATCAAGCGCGCGTCGCAGGACAAGGCCGTGATCAACAACGCCCGCCAGCTGTCGAGCGCAGCTGATCAATACTACACCGAGAACGGCGTCAGCAGCGTTTCGATCGGCAATCTCGTTGGCTCGAGCAATTACGTGAAGACCTTGAACGTGCTCGCGAACGAATCGTATCCCACCGGATTTTCGCAGGGCGAGGCCCTCACCATCGGCGGCGTCGGCGGCGCGCGCACGATCACGTACACCCCGTAACGGCCGCTCCGGAGGCGGGGCGCATTGTCTCAATTCGCCGGAGACGCATCGAGCGTCCGTCGATTCGACCGGCGCCGAACACGGATTACGTGACAGCCGGCCGTGTCTTGCTACGCTCCGCGCCGATGAAAATCGCGCCGCACAGCAAACTGGTCTTCATCGGCGACTCCATCACCGACTGCGAACGCGCCCGGCCCGTGGGCGAAGGCCTCTTCGGCGCCGTCGGCAAAGGGTATGTCTCCCTCGTCGAAGGGCTCCTCGGCGCGATTCACCCGGCGCATGCCGTGCGGATCGTGAACATGGGGAGCTCCGGCAACACCGTCCTCGACCTCAAAAACCGCTGGCAAACCGACGTGCTGGATCTGAAGCCCGACTGGCTTTCGATCATGATCGGCGTGAACGACGTCTGGCGGCAGTTTGACCTTCCGCGCCAGACCGAAATGCATGTCCAGCCGAACGTCTACGCCCGGACGCTCGATGAGCTTGTGGCGCGCACCCGGCCGACGGTGAAGGGGCTTGTGATGATGGCGCCGTTTTACGTCGAGCCGAACCGGGCGGACGCAATGCGCGCGCGAATGGACGACTACGGCGGCATGGTGCGCGACGTCGCCAAAAAACATGACGCCCTCTTCATCGACACGCAGGCGGCGTTCGACGGGGTGTTAAGACACATGCATGCCAACGCCATCGCGTGGGACCGGGTTCATCCGAACGTCGTCGGTCACGCCATCGTCGCGCGCGCGTTCCTGAATGCGGTCGGCGTGCCGATGTAAGGACATGCCCGCCGCAAAAATTCGCCTCGATGAAATCCTGGTGGCGCGCGGCCTCGCGGCCTCGCGCGCCCAGGCGAAGGCGCTCGTCATGGCGGGACGGGTCCGCCACGGCACCGAGCGCCTCGACAAGCCAGGCAAGGATTTCCCCGCCGATTTCGCGGTCACGGTCGAACAACCGCCGCGCTTCGTCAGCCGTGGCGGCGAGAAGCTGGCCGGCGCCCTCGGGAAATTCGCGCTCGATCTCGCCGGCGCGCACGTGCTCGACGTCGGCGCCTCCACCGGCGGGTTCACGGACTGCGCGCTGCAGGCCGGCGCGGCGGATGTCGTCTGCGTCGATGTCGGCCGCGCCCAGCTGCACGCCCGGCTCCGCGCCGATCCCCGCGTGACGAATCTGGAAAAGATCAATGCGCGCCATCTCAAGCCCGCCGACCTGCCGCGCCGCGAGTTCGACGTGATCGTGATGGACCTGTCGTTCATCTCGCTGAAATCGGTGCTTCCGGCGGTCTGGCCGTTTCTCCGCGCCGGCGGCACGCTCGTGGCCCTGGTGAAGCCCCAGTTCGAAGCGGGAAAGGCCGAGGCCGACAAGGGCCGCGGCGTCATCACCGATTCCGCCGTGCAGGAAGCGACCTTGGTCAGCGTGCGCGATTTCGCGCTCGCCGAGCTGGCCGGGGCCAAGCTGATCGGAACGATGGACTCGCCCCTGCACGGAGCCGACGGCAACCGCGAATTTCTGCTGGCGCTGCGAAAAGCCGCTTAACCACCTGATTTGGCCGCGAGCGCGAGAAGCCCGATCCCCTGGATTCCGAGCTTTGCGCCCTTCGCGGTCTTTGCGGTTAAAAAAATACGTTTTCCCTCCCGGAAGGTTGTGCGTAGGTTGGACGGGCATGAAGTCTTTCCGCAAAATCGCGTTTGTCGTGAACGAGGACAAGACCGGGGCGATGGAACTGGCGCGAACCCTCATGGGCATTGTGCGGCAGGCCGGCGCGAAGCAGAAATTCACGACCCGCTTTCCGATCGCGCGCGGGTTCCTGCGCGGCGTCGACGCCTGCTGTGTGATCGGCGGCGACGGCACGCTCCTCGGCGTGGCGCGCGAGGCCGTGCGTGAGCAGGTGCCGATCATCGGCGTGAATCGCGGCAGCCTCGGCTTCCTGACGACGTTTTCCGCCGACGAGGCGCGCACCCATTTTGGCGACCTCCTGCACGGTGCCTATAAGATCGCGGAACGTGCGATGCTCGAATGCTCCACCGGCGTCGGCCCGCACGACCTGGCGCTGAACGACGTGCTCATCAAGGACGAGGTCAACTCGCGCCTCGTGCGGCTCGAGGTCGTCGCCGACGGTGAGCTCGTGACCGACTATTATTGCGACGGCCTCATCTTTTCGACCCCGACCGGATCGACCGCGTACAATCTCTCCGCTGGCGGACCGCTGGTGCACCCCGGGGCCGAGGTGATCGCAATGACGCCGATCTGTCCGCACACGCTGAGCAACCGCTCGATTATTTTCCGCGAACAGGTGCGGCTCCGGGTGTTCAACCGCACGGACAACTCGCGGCTGCTCGTGGCGCTCGACGGCCAGCGGAACCTGAAGGTCGGAATCGGCTCGCCCGTCGAGATTTCGATTTCGAGGCGCAAGCTGTTCCTCGCGCAGCGGCCGGACTATTCCCACTTTTCCGTCGTGCGCACGAAGCTCAAGTGGAACGGCGGCGCGGCGGATGCGTCGAAGATCGGGCTGTAGCTGGCGCGTTTGCGGGTCAAGGGGCGTGGCGGAGTCCTGCAGCCACGGGTGGAACGCGTTGCCCTCAACGCGTTGGATGCTCCGTCGACCACCAAGGTCCGCTCAAATCGCCAGCGCATTGAGGGCCCGTTCGACAAGCTCAGGGTCTGCGACAATGCGCTCCACCCCGGCATCCTGCCCATGTCGCCCCGCAAAAAAAGCCCCGGCGTTGCCGCCGGGGCTGGAACTCACGCGGTGTGGTGCCGGGGTCAGCGGTCGTCCGGCTCCGCCTTCTTTTCCTCGTGCTCGCGTTTCTTCGCCTCGCGCTCGGCCCGCGCTTTTTCGCGGTCCGATTTCCGCGCCGACTTTTCGGTGTCGTCGAGCTTGCCATCATGATTGGCGTCGTACTTTCGAAGCGTCTCCGCCTCGCGACGCGCCTTCCGCTCGGCCGGCGTGTCGGGCTTGTCGTCACCGGCCCGCCCGGACGGAACGAGCAGAATGGCGCCAAGGGCAACCATGCTCGAGACCACTATCAGTTTCAGGATTGGGGTTTTCATGCGCGGCGAAACCTGCGCGCCGGAAAAATAAAATCCAGTCCCGTCTCAGACACATTCGATTAATTTTTCCCTGATGCCAGACAGTCGCTTGTACTCGGCCATTTCCGGCGGCATAGTCGACAGCGCGTGGCGCAAGCGCGCCGCGACCGCCGGATCCGCCGCGAGTTGATCGAGACGGTGCAGCGCGATGCGAATGCCGAAAACGATCCCCTTCGTCCGCGGCAGCGCGAGGAGCGCCTGATATTCGACCCGCAGCCAGAGGCGTTCCAGCTTCGCCAGCGGCTCGGGCGCCGGAATCGCCCGCGCGGGGTGGAGATTGAACTTGTCCGATGCGACAATGCCCCAGTTGTCCCGGTGAAACACCGCGCCCGGTTTCAGCCGTGAGAGGAACTGCTGGATCGGGGGGCCCAGCGCGGCGTTGAGACCCGGCACAACCCCGTGAATGAAATCGAGCGTGTGGCCGATTTTTTCCTCCAGCGCCCAGCCGGTGGGAAAGCAGAGCGCGCCGCCTCGCAGGCGAAACACGCCGGTGGCGTCGGGCGAAAGCAGGAGCACGTCAGGCTCGAGCCGCATGGCGAGGTCCCGCACCGACGCGATCGGTTCCGACCCCCATTCGCGCGCCGCCAGCTCGGCCGTCTCGGCGAGCAGCGGTTCGCCTTCAGGCAGCAGCGCGGCGTAGCGCGCCGGACTTTCGGCGATCCATTTCGCCCGTTCCGCGAGGATCGTGCCAGTGGAATCCCAGCGGCCGAAAAATCCGCGGGACTCCCCGCGGCGCAGCGTGAGGCGGAAACGATAGTCTCCTTCCGGGAAAAGTTCCGCGAGCGATGACACGGGGATGAATCAGGTGGAGCGCGTCGCCCCCAGCGCACAGGCGGCGCGAGCGGGCTTCACTCGTCGATGGAGCGGCCAGCGCGTCGGGGCAGCGCGTTCCCGCTCACGGGCGCACCACCAGCTGCGTCCGGAGTGCGGGCTGGAAGTGACGTTTCGCGAAGCGCGCGAGGTCCTCGATCCCGACGGCGTCGATGCGCCGGTCGTAGTTCTTCCAGTCGTTGATCGGCTGGCCCTGCAGCGCGTTCAGCGCGGCCTGCATCGCGCGCGAGGCGTTGGTCTGCATGCCTTGCCGCCGCGCCGCCTTCAACCGCACCTGGCAGCGCGCGAGTTCCGCCGGCTCGACGCCGCCGCGCTGCACGCGCGCGATCTCGGCGTCGATTTCGCCGAGGACCTCGGCCTCGCGGCCCGGCTGGGTGCCGGCAAAGAAATAGAACATGCCGGTGTCCAGCCCGACGATGCGGCCCGAGCGGACGAAATAGGCGAGGCCCTTTTCCTCGCGCACGCGTTCAAACAACCGGGAGGCCATGCCGCTGAAAAGCTCGTCGGCCACTTCGCCGACAAAGAAATCGTCGGCGTTCACGCGCGTGCCGGGAAACGCCTGCAGCACGACCGCCTGCTCGCGGGGCTGGTGCTCGACGAAGTCCCCGATTTCCGCCGGCCCGGCGAAACTGGCGGAATAGGTCGGAGCCTTGCCGGCCGGAAGCCTGGCGAGGAACGCCTTCAGCTTCGGCGCCAGCCGTCGCGGATCGAAATCACCCGCGACCGCGAGGACGACGTTCGGCGCCACCGTGAGCCGGCGATGCAGCGCGAAGAGGTCGGCCGGTGTGATGTTTTTGACTCCCGACTCATCCCCCTGCGCATCCAGCGCCAGCGGATGGTGGCCGAAGAAACGCGCGCGCAATCTTTTCCGCGCCAGCGTCACCACATCGTCCGCGTCCTGCTGCAGCGCCGCCACCTGCGTGTCGCGCTCGAGCTGGAACGTCGACGTCTTGAACGCCGGCGTGCAGACAGCCTCTTCGAGGATGGCGAGCGCGCGGTCGGCGTCGGGGGGGAGAACTTCCACGGCCACGCCGAAGGAATTGTTGCCGGAGAAGGGAAAGAAGGAGCCTCCGACCTTCTCGATGAATTCCGCCACCGCGGCGGAACTGCGCCGGCTGGTGTCCTTGGTCAGCATGGTCGCCAGCAGCGAGGTCGCGCCGCGCTTGCCCAGCTGCTCGAACAGCGGGCCGCCCTGCATCACGACGCGAAGATGAAGATTCGGGAGGCGGCGGTCAGGCTGGAGCAGCAGTCGCGCGCCGTTCGGCAGGGTCGTTTCCTCGAAATCCGGAACCCCCTCGATCGCCGTCGCGGACGGCACCGTCGCGCGCGTCGGGGCGAGCGGGTTCAATGAAATCGAGGTCAGCCGCGACGGAACCAGGTAAGTTTGAAGCACACGCCGCAGCTCGGCGGGGGTAACGGTCCGCAGGCGCTCGAAATAGGCCTTGCTGAAATCGAGGTCGCCCACGACGACCTCGGCCGCGCCGAGGCGGGAGGCCTGTCCGCTCATGGTCTTGCGGGTGTTGATCTCGCCGACGACCAGCTGCCGCAGCGCCTTGCGCAGGTCGGCCACGGTGAAGCCGCGCGCCGCGCAGCGCGCGAGGGTTCTTTCGATGGCGGCCGTGGCTTCCAGGCGCCGCGTTGGATCGGAAGTGAAGGAAATGCAGAAAAGCCCGCTCGTTCCCGGATTCCAGCTGGACGCGTCGATCGTGTGAACGAGCCCGGTTTTTTCGCGGATCTCGTGCCAGAGGACGGAGCTGTCGCCGCTGCCCAGGACCATCGCGAGCAGGTCGAGCACGGGCGCGTCGTCGTGCGTCAGCCCGGGAATCGGCCAGGCAAGCGCCGCGCGGGTGATCTCGACGGTTTCAAAGCGGTGGTCGGCGCGGGCTGCGAGCTGGAGCGGCTCCGAAGGCACGAGGACCGGCGCGAGGCGGGCCCGCACCGCGCCGCCAAAATGCTCCTCGACCGCGGCGCGGGTGGCGGCGACGTCGATGTCGCCCACGATCACGACGACGAGATTGTTGGGCACGTAGCGCGCCCGGTAGTACGTCAGAAGGTCGTCATGGTTGACCGTCGAGAAGACGTCGCGATAGCCGATGATCGGCTGGCGGTAGGGGTGGTCGCGAAAGGCGGTGGAAAAAAGCGTGTCCCAGAGCCGGTTGTCCGGATCGTCCTTCGTCATCGCGATCTCGCGCATGATGACGTCCTTTTCCTTCGCCGTTTCGTCCACGGGCAGCGTCGAATGCAGCACGGCATCGGCGAGCAGGTCGATCGCAACGTGGGTATGTTCGCTCGGCAGATCGATGTAATAAACCGTGCGGTCAAAGGTGGTGTACGCGTTGATGTAGCCGCCGTGCGCCTGCACCGTCGCCGAAATGTCACGACCCGCGCGCCGCGACGTTCCCTTGAAGAGCATGTGCTCCAGATAATGCGAGAGGCCGGCGCCGAGGTGTTCGCCCTCGTGAATGCTGCCCGTCTTCACCCACACCTGCACCGAGGCGAGGGCGGCGGAATGGTCCGGCTTCAGGATCAGGGTCAGGCCGTTGGGCAGGACGGTGCGCTCAACCGACTCGCGCCAGAAAGGGCTGAGCAGGAGCAGGTCGGTGGAAGCGGAATAGGATTTGGCCATGGGCGGATCAGCGGCGAATGTTCAAACCGACCCCACGGCTTCAGCGCTCGACGGACCCGGGCGGGCCTTGGTCGGGAGGAACGGCTTCACAAATGCGTCTTCAAAGGAATACAGGTCGGAAAAGTCCTCGCGTCGATCATTCTCCGTTTTGCTGAAAACGTTGTACTCAATCAGGTTAAAAACAATGTCGCCGAAGTCGGAACAGCGCTTGACGCCCCATGAATTGAGCACGGTCTTCGCGAGCGGTCCGTATTGCTCGAGAGCGTAGACGCGCAGCCCTTCAAGTAATTCCGGCCCAGAGACATGCCGCGACTTTATGGCCCGGCCGGCGTCCTTTTTCTTCAGCTCCTTGACGGCGTGGTCGAGCCCCAGGCGGATGAAATCGTACGCTTTTCGGTCAAAGCGGACGTCTTCCTTGCAAATAAGGCCGACAATTTCGGCAAAATCCGGGTCTTGCATGATTTCGTGAAGGACAGATTAAGCACAGGCTGTTGGACCGCGCAACCCGCAACCCCCGCCTGACGAAAGGTTGAGCGTGACCTGTACCAAAGGATAGGCTAAATTCCCTCGCAAGTTCCGGTGGGCCGATGCATTCTCCAATGCACATGATCGCTTCAACTCAGACAAATCACCCCTTGGTTGGCGCCAAATCCAGCGTTCCGACGCAGTCGCCGATCACACTTGCCTGCACTCACCTTAAGCGCGCCGGGCTTCGCATCACGCAGCCCCGGATTGCGATTCTCACCGCCCTGATCAAACGCGGCCAGCCGACGAGCATCGAACAGATTCATGGCGACCTCACTGAAGGTTCCTGCGATTTGGTTACCGTTTATCGCTGTTTGGCTGCGTTTGAAGAAATCGGATTGGTGAGGCGCTCATTCTATCACAACGGCACCAGCCTCTACACGTTCAACCTCGGCGAAACCAAAAGTTATCATTTCGTCTGCAAGGAAACAAATCGCGTCGAGGAAATTGACGCCGACACCACCGCCGAAGTGCGGCGCTGCGTGCTGCAGATTGAGGAGTTATTGAAAAATCGCGGTTACACGGATGTGACGCACATGGTCGAATTTTTCGGACGAGCACCCCAGGGAGCGCAAGCTCCGCATCCTGCGACAGAATCTTCAGTGCCGCCCACTCGCCACTGATTGGCGGCAGATCGTTTCAGTTTATTATCCGCGGACGCATTCGTCCGCGGATTTTTTGTGCGCCGAAAGACGCCCGGGGCTGCATCTCACTCCCATTTTTTCAAAGTTCCGCTCAAACCGCCGCGGCCTGGCGATAACGCGCTTCCACTTCGGTCCAGTTCACGACGTTCCAAAACGCAGCGACGTAATCCGCGCGGCGATTTTGGTAGTGCAGGTAGTAAGCGTGTTCCCAGACGTCCAAGCCCAACAGGGGCACGGCGCCGTCGCTTAACGGGGAATCCTGATTGGCGGTGGGCTGGATGCCCAGCGTTCCGGCCTTGAGGCTGAGCCACGCCCAGCCGCTGCCGAATCGTTTCATCGCCGCGTCCGCGAACTGCGTCTTGAAGGAATCGACGGAGCCGAATGACTTGCTGATCGCCGCGACCAATTCCGCGCCCGGCGTGGCGGCGCTTCGCGGGCCGATGACCTTCCAGAACAAGGAATGATTCGCGTGTCCGCCAACGTTGTTGCGCAGCGCCGTCCGGATTTTTTCGGGCATCGACCCGAGGGTTTTCAGAATCTCCTCGGCCGAAAGATTCTGCAGGTCCGGGTAATCGGCGAGCGCCTTGTTCGCGTTGGTGACGTAGGCCTGGTGGTGCTTGGTGTAATGAATCTCCATCGTGCGCGCGTCGATGTGCGGCTCCAGCGCGTCGAAGCCGTAGTCGAGTTTCGGCAACGCGAAGGGCTGTTTCCCTGGACTCGTGGGGACCGGCGGCGGCGCGGAGGTCGCGACGTCCGCTCCGATCGCCTTCGCCGAAATGAATCCCAGTCCTGCCAGAGCGGCGCCCGTCCCAAGCGTCTTGAGAGCTTCGCGCCGCGAAAGTCCATTCGTCTGTCGAGTCATGTCTTTCATAGGCCATGCACCGTAGGGAGCCGCAAATCCGCAGGCAAACATTCCCGCAATCGCGGGGAATCGCTTGTCAATCCACCCTGGGCCGGCGAACGGCCCTCCGTGCTGCTTCGTTGCCGCCGTTAAACCGATTGATGCCGCTCCAGGCTGGCTCGATTTATTCCGCCAGCAGCTTTCGCAGCATGGCGTCCACCCGCTTCGGGTCGGCTTTCCCCTTGCCGGCTTTCATCACCGGCCCCTTGAAGGCGTTGATCGCGCTTTCCTTCCCGCCTTTGAACTCGGCGAGGGCCTTCGCGTTTGCCGCGATGGCGTCGCGGCACCACTGCTCGAGCTCACCCGCGTCGCTCCGCGCCGACAAACCTTCGCGCTCGACCACCTCCCGCGGCGGGGCGCCGTCCGAGAACATCGCGGAGGAAACCTGGGCGACGGCGTTGCCCAGCAGTTCCCCGGACTGCACCATCCCCACGAGTTCCGCGGCCGCGGCCGGCGGAACCCGTGCGGCCAGCGCCTCGATCGATCCTTTCCGCTCGCCGACCTCGCGCAGGAAAAAATTCACGATCCAGTTGCCCACCGCCACGGCGCGGTCGGGGCCGGCGGCGCGCACCGCTTGCTCGAAATAGTCCGCGAGCCCGCGATCCCACGCCAGCACCGAGGTCAGCGAGTACGGAAGCTGGTACGCGTCGACGAACCGCCGCTGCTTCGCGAAGGGCAGCTCCGGACATTCGGCCCGCAGCTTCGCTTTCCAGGCGTCGTCGACCTCGACGGGCATGAGGTCCGGATCCGGAAAATACCGGTAATCGTGAGCCATTTCCTTCGAGCGCAGCGACTGCGAGGTTCCGGCGTGTCCATCGTAGTCGCGCGTCTCCTGGACGAGGGCGCCGCCGCGCTCGAGCACGCCCACCTGCCGTTTGATCTCGTGGGCGATTCCATCGCGCACGAACGAGATGGAGTTGAGGTTTTTCAGTTCCACCTTCGTCCCCAGCTTCGTCTCGCCCGCCGGCCGGATCGAAATGTTCGCATCGCACCTCAGCTGGCCCTTCTCCATGTCGCAATCCGAGATGCCGCCGAAGATCATCGTGGCCCGGAGCGAGGTCAGGTAGGCGAACGCTTCCTCGGCGGAATGCATCGCCGGCTCGGACACGATTTCCATCAGCGGCGTGCCGGCGCGGTTGTAGTCGACGAGCGAGTCGGTCGCGCCGTGGTTCAGCTTGCCGACGTCCTCCTCGAGGTGGATGCGGGTGAGCGGAACCTTTTTGTGTTCGCCCATGACGTTGCGGGCGGGCCCGGGCAATTCGATCTCGACCTGTCCGCCCACGCAGATCGGCTGGTCGTACTGGGTGATCTGGTAGTTCTTCGGCGAGTCGGGATAAAAATAATTCTTCCGGTCCCACTTGCAGACCGGCGCGATCTCGCACCCAAGGAGGAGTCCCGCCTTGATGATCGCGTCGAGCGCCGCCTTGTTCATCACCGGCAACGTCCCCGGCAGCGCCAGCACCACCGGGTCGGTCAGGCTGTTCGGCGGAAATCCGTACCCGGCCGCGACGCGGGTGAAAATCTTCGAACGCGTCTTGATCTGGACGTGAACCTCGAGCCCGATGACCGCTTCGTAACCGTGAATGGTTTCTTTCGTCACGGAGTTCACTGAGGAGGCACTGGAGCCGCTGGGCAAGACAGCATGCGGCGGCCTGCCGTGCAACCCCGGGTTTTGATCTCCACTTCGTCGCGGCGAAAAAAATCAGAGCACCGGATGCCTCTGGCCCCACTCGTGCCCTTCCTCATAACCTCGCGCGATCGCCAGCAGTTCCGCCTCCTGGAAAGGCTGCCCGATCAGCTGCAGCCCGATCGGCAGTCCACCGCCGGTGAAGCCGCACGGGACGCTCACCGCCGGCAGGCCCGCGAGATTCACGCCGATCGTATAGATGTCGCACAGGTACAATGCGAGGGGGTCGGATTTCTCGCCGAGCTTGAACGCCGGCGCCGGCGACGTGGGCGTCAGCAGCGCATCGACCTCGCGATAGGCGTTGAGAAAATCCTGGCGGATCAGCGTGCGCACCTTCTGGGCGCGCAGATAATACGCGTCGTAGTACCCGCTTGAAAGCACGTACGTCCCCAGAATGATCCGGCGCTTCACCTCCGCGCCGAAGCCCTCCGAGCGGGACTTGAAATAGAGATCCACGGCGTCCTTCGCGTCCTTCGACCGGTGCCCGTAACGCACGCCGTCGAACCGCGCGAGGTTCGACGAGGCCTCCGCCGTCGCGATGATGTAATAGGTGTCGAGGCAGTACTGCGTGTGCGGCAGCGAGACTTCCTTGATCGTGCAGCCCCGCGCCTCATAAAACGCGATGGCGCGCTGCACCGCCGCGTTGACCTCCGGATCCAGGCCGGCACCGAAATACTCCTGCGGGATTCCCAGCCGCCAGGGACCGCGGCGCTGCTTCAGCTCGGCGCGATAGTCCGGGACCGCGGCCTTGAACGACGTCGAGTCATGCGGATCGTGCCCCGCGATCGTCGAAAGCACGATCGCCGCATCCTCAACCGTGCGCGCGAATGGTCCGATCTGGTCCAGCGACGAGGCAAACGCCACGAGACCGTACCGCGAGACCAGGCCATACGTCGGCTTCAGCCCAACCACGCCGCACAGCGCGGCCGGCTGGCGGATCGAGCCGCCCGTGTCCGAACCCAGCGTCGCGATCGCCTCTCCCGCCGCGAGCGCCGCGGAGCTCCCGCCGGACGATCCTCCCGGAACCCGCGAAAGATCCCACGGATTCGCCGTCGGGCCGAACGCCGAGTTCTCGGTCGAGGAACCCATCGCGAACTCGTCACAGTTCAATCGCCCCCACAACACCGCACCCGCGTCCTTGAGCCTCACCGTGACGGTGGCGTCGTAGGGCGACACGAAATTCGCGAGCATCCGGCTCGACGCGGTCAATGGCTGGTTTGCCACTGCGATCACGTCCTTCAGGCCCACCGGGATGCCATCGAGCGGCCCCCTCGCCTTCCCCGCTCCACGCCGCGCGTCGGACGCCGCGGCCTGCGCCAGCGCCCCGCTCTCGTCGAACGAATTGAACGCCCTGACGCGGGCGTCGACGGCCTTCGTCCGTCCAATGACCGCCGTCGTCAGCTCGACCGAACTGACCTGCCGGTTCTCCAGCAGGCCGGAAAGGTCGGCGATGGATTTGAAGTGTAATTCCGAGGACACGGGAAACAGTTGCCGCTCACCGCTCGTCGTCGCGCCGTGCCACGCTCACTCGACGACCTTCGGCACGACGATCATGTGCTCGCGCTGCGCCGGCGCGTTCCGCAGCGCTTCCTCCACCGGCAATCCCGGCGCGGCCGCGTCGTCCGCCCAGACATTCACGACCGGAAACGCATGCGCCGTCGGAACCACGCCGGTCACATCCACTTTCCCGAGTTGCTCGATATGATGCAGCACGTCGCCCAGCTGCCGCGCGAACAGCGCGCGCTCCGCCGGCGTGAGCGTCAGGCGGGCGAGCTTCGCGACGTGATCGAGATCGAGGTCGGGCGCGGACGACATGGCTATTTCCGGATCTGCCACGATGTCGTCTTCGCGACCTCGTCCTGGATTTTCTGGAAGACGACGTTGACCTCGTCGTCCGTCAACGTTCGTTCCGGCGAGCGAAACACCAGGGAGAAAGCCAGGCTCTTTTTCCCCTCGGGCAAGCCCTGGCCCTGGTAGACGTCAAAAGCCTCGACGCTTTCGAGCACAAATGCGCCCCCCACGGCCGTCCGCGTGATTTTCGCCAGGCCCTTTCGGACCTCGTCCGCGTGCACCGCGGCGTCGACGACCAGCGCGAGATCGCGGAACGCGGCAGGCTGGAGGCTGAACTCCACATATCGCCGGCGCGTAGTCTCGGCGGTCAGCTTCTCCGGCAGGATCGCGAAAATCCCGGCGTACACCTTTCCCTCGACGCCCATCGAGGTCACCATCGGCAGGCTCAGGAGGCCGAACCGCGCGGTCCAGCCCTGCGCCATCTCCCCGGCGGTCGCGGATTGTCCCTCCTGCCAGCCGTAATACGGCCCGGCGATCGGGGACAGCGCCTGGCGCACGAGATCCACGCCCGCCATCGCGGCGAGTGCGCCGATGTATTTTTTCGCCGTATAGAAATCCGCGGCGGGGCGTTTCAGCCACGCCTTTTCGCCGATCGGCTCGGCGATGAGGAATCCCGCCGCCGCGCACTCGAAGTTCTGGCCGTTGCGCTCGATGAAGACCCGCCCGGTCTCGCACAGCCGCGAAGCCGGCACGCCGCGCGACTGGTTCAGCTTGAGCGACTCCAGCAGCCCCATGATCAGCGAGGGACGCAGGTGGGACTGGTCGTCGACGAAGGGATTGGCCAGCGCCAGCTCCACCGCGGCGGTTTCGGAAACCCACGTGCCGATCTCGCGTGCCGAACGCAGGGTGTAGTTCAGACACTCGTGGAAATCGTGCCCGACGAGATAATCCGTCGCGCGGCGGTTGAACAGCACGACCGGGTCGTCGTCCGCAATCAGCCCGGGCGCGGTCACGACGGCCGCCGGGATCTTGTCCGTCCCGTGCAGCCGCAGCACCTCCTCCACCAGGTCGATCGGACGATCGAGATCGTCGCGCCAGCTGGGAATCGTGACCGTCCACGCCGGGCCGCGAGCCTCCGTCAATTCCTCGCGCTCGATGCTGAGCTCGAGCCCCTCGAGCCCCGCACGCATTTCGTCGGCGGGAATATCGAACCCCAGCTTCTCGCAAATATAGTCATGCGTGACCACGATCTCGCGCCTCCACGGCACGTCGCTGCCAACGCGATATGCGGGGCCTGAAACCCGTCCGCCCGCGATTTCGAGGATCAGGTCGATCGCCCGATACGCCGCTTCCAGGGCGGTGTGCGGGTCGACCCCGCGCTCGTAGCGGTAGCACGAGTCGGAGCTGAGGCCGAGCCGCCGCGAGGTCCACCGGATCGACTGGCGCCTGAAAATCGCGCACTCCAGCACGAGGTCGACCGTGTCGTCGCCGACCCCGGAATTTTCCCCGCCCATGATGCCCGCGATGACGACCGGCCGATGTCCGTCGGCGATCACCAGCATCCGGCTCGTGAGCACCCGCTCCTTGCCGTCGAGCGTCACGATTTTCTCCCCGTCGGCCGCGCGGCGGACGACGATTTCCCCGCCGCCAAGTTTGCGGGCATCGAAGGCATGCAGCGGCTGGCCGGTCTCGAGCATCACGTAGTTTCCGACGTCGACGACGTTGTTGATCGGACGGAGCCCGACCGCGGCAAGGCGCCGCTGCAGCCATTCGGGGCTGGGGCCGATCTTCACCCCCTTGATGATGTGCGCCGTGTAGAGCGGGCAGTCCTCGGGCGAGAGCACCGACACGTTGCGCAACGCCGAAGGGTCCGGGGCGTCGTCGAGATCGCCGCGGAATTTTTCCTGCGGATAAATCAGCGGCAGCTTGAACCACGCGGAAAGCTCGCGGGCAATTCCGAGATGGGAAAGGCAGTCGGGCCGGTTGGGCGTGATCTCGATGTCGAAGACGACGTCGCCGGGCGGAAGGACCTGGTTGATCGGGGTTCCGATCGCCGGGCGCCCGCCGAGGATCAGCAGGCCGGCGGCGTCCTCGGCGACGCCGAGTTCCTTGGCGGAGCACATCATGCCATCGGAGGACTGCCCGCGGATCTTCGACTGCTTGATCACGAAATCCCCGGGGAGCACGGCACCGGGCAGCGCGACGGGCACGCGATCGCCCACCTGGTAGTTCTGGGCGCCGCACACGATCGTCTTCACCCCGCCGGCGGGCCCGACATCGACCTGGCAGACGGAGAGCTTGTCCGCATTGGGATGCTTGTCGCGCGCGAGCACCTCGCCCACGACGACGTCGCGCAGCGCCGGCGCGCCGGTGCGGATCACATTCTCGACCTCGAAACCGAGGAAGGTGATGGCGCGGCTGATCTCTTCGACCGGAGCATCGAGAGCGACGTAGTCACGCAGCCAATTAAGGGAAATTTTCATCAGGCCGAAAACCTCAGGCGAATTGTTTCAGGAAGCGGAGGTCGTTCTGGTAGAAATGGCGGATGTCATCGATGCCGTAGAGCAGCATCGCCAGACGCTCGAGGCCCATGCCGAAAGCGTAACCGCTCCACACCTCGGGATCGTAGCCGACGCCGGCGAACACCACCGGATCCACCATCCCGCAGCCGCCGATCTCGATCCATTCCTTCCTCACCTTCGGAAGATGCTTCGCGCTCAGGTCGACCTCGAAGCTGGGTTCGGTGTAGCTGAAATAATGGGGACGGAACCGCGTCTTCGTTTCCCGTCCCAGGAGCGAAGCAAAAATATAATCGAGCAGCGCCTTGAGGTCGCGGACGGTGACGTTCTTGTCGACGCAGAGGCACTCCAGCTGGTGGAAATTCGCCGAATGCGTGGCGTCGGTGGTGTCGCGGCGATAGGTGCGCCCGGGCGAGACGATGCGGATCGGCGGCGGCCCTTTCAGCATGGTGCGGATCTGCACCGAGGAGGTGTGGGTGCGCAGCAGGTATTTCTCCTCCGGCGTTTTCTTCGACACGTTTCCAAACCGCGCCGTCTCGGGAAAGTAGAACGTATCCTGGGCGTCGCGCGCCGGATGGTCCGCGGGCGTGTTCAGCGCATCGAAACAGTAGTATTCCGATTCGACCTCGGGTCCGTCGGCCACGATGAATCCCACCTTGCGCAGGATGCGGCACATCTCCTCGCGCACGAGCGTGAGCGGATGGTAGGTGCCGGGGCCGGCGTCGGGCGAGGGCAGCGTCGGATCGACCTCCGGGCCGAGCTGCGCCTGGAGTTCGCGGGCGGCGATCGAGCGCAGGGCCGAGTCGAGCAGGCCCTGGAGGCGGCCCTTCGTTTCGTTGATGAGCTTGCCGAGCGCCGGGCGGTCCTCCTTGGGCACGGCTCCCATCTGCTTCATCAGCAGCGTCAGTTCGCCGTTGGGGCCGACGAGCCGCGCCTTGGCGGCTTCGAATTCGGGACGCGTCTTCAACGCGGCGAGGTCGGTCTGGGCCTTGGCGACGAGCGCGGTCAGGGTGGCTTGCATGGACGGTTGGCTTTCTTAACCAGAGCGGCGGAGGCGAAGCGAAGAAAAACAAAGAGGACGGCGCCTCGATCGAGGCCCGTCCTCCGGAGAATCAGACAGGGAGGCGAGCTTGGCCCGGCTCGCGTTTTCGAAAACTCAGGCCGTTTTGGCGGCCTTGGTCTTCAACGCGTCCCGGGCCTGCTGGACGAGGCCGTTGAAGGCCACTTCGTCACGGATCGCAAGGTCCGAAAGAACCTTGCGGTCGAGGCCGATGTTCGCGGCCTTGAGGCCTTCCATGAAGCGGCTGTAGCTGATGCCGGCACTCCGGCACGCGGCATTCAGGCGCACGATCCACAGGCTGCGGCGGTCGCCTTTTTTCTTGCGGCGCGCGGCGTAGGAATATTGCCAGGCATGCTGGACGGCTTCTTTCGCGTAGCGGAAGAGCTTGGATTTGTTGCCGAAATAGCCCTTGGCGTATTTCAGCACTTTCTTGCGTCGTTTGCGCGACGCGGGGGAGTTGGTTGCACGAGCCATGTTGAGGAGTTCCTTTAGGAGGTTGGTCGCCGGCGGGTCGGCTTAATGATCACCCGCCAGACGAAGTGGAGTGGATGCGCGGGACGTTACAAACCGTGCGGCAGGCACCGCAGGAGCGGAGGCGTGTGGGTCTGGGAAAGAACCTTGGCCTTGCCCAGGCGGCGCTTTTGCTTCGACGACTTGGTGCTGGCCATATGCCGGGTTCCCGGCGAACGGTGCAGCAACTTGCCGGTGGCGGTCAGCTTGAAGCGCTTGGCAACGGATTTTTTGGTCTTTTGCATGGAGGAAGCGTTCGAAAACAGAGAACACCGCGCCCTCTGTAAAGGGTAAACTTGCGGGCCCAACGTCGCGTCGCCGGCTTTTGGACAGAAGCAACGGGCGAACGAAGGCCGAATCGCCTCACGCTGCCCGGAAAGCGCAGGAAGGATTTCTCGGGATCAACCCGATAGGCCTTCTGTGTTGTTGAGATCAACACTCCGCAAAGCAGTGCGCCGACGGTTCAATAGCCTTCCGCCAGATTGGTCCGCCGGGGGTCCGCGTAGCCGGTGAGCGAGCCGTCGGCATTGAATTCGACGGCGTTCACCCCGCCGAACTTTCTTCCCCGCCCCGCCGGCTCGGCGAGCACCGTGGTCCAGCCAAGTGCCTTCAAGGCATCCGCTTCAGCCGGTGGGAACGATGCCTCGGCTTCGAATGTCTCCGCCTCGCCGGTCCGCCAGGGAATCGAAAAATGGAAACGGCTGTCGCCGATCGATTCGCCCAGCGGCCGGTTCAACACCAGGCGGTCGATCAGGACTTGAAGCATGGCCGTCGGAATGCGGGCCGCGCCCGGGATTCCCAGCGCGATCACCGGACGGTTCCGGTGCATGACCAGCGTCGGCGCGATCGTGCTCCGGGGACGCCGCCCCGGCGCCACAAAGTTCGGATGCGCCGGATCGGAATAGTCGAAATTGCTCATCGAGTCGTTCAACACGACGCCGGTGCCGCGCGGAATCACTCCCGCGCCGAAGTGCAGGCTGAGCGACTGGGTCGCGCAGACCACGTTGCCATGGCGGTCCACCACGATGAAATGCGTCGTGGCCGCCATCTCGCTTTCGTCAAACGGCCCGCCGCTCCAGGCCGCCCTGGCCTCGGCAGGGGCGGTGAGCCCGGCCTTGGTCCGGAGCGCCTGGATTGAATCGGGGGCGACAAGTTTTTCGAACGCGAAGCGCGAGCCCACGGCGTCTCCGATCACGCGGTACGCCTCCGGCTCGACCAGGCGCCACACGCGGCCGAGTTCGTCGAGGTTCGCCGCCGAGCGCAGCGGACCTCTGCCAAACGCCTGGTCCTCGAGCGCCTTCAACGCCGGCAGAAACATCGCCGCCCCGCTCGCCGGCGGCGGCGCGCTTTCGATGCGATAGCCGTGAAAATCGATGCCCACCGGATCCACGATCCGCGCCTCGTACGCCGCAAGGTCTCCCGCGGTGATCTCGCCTCCGCCCTCGCGGGACGCCGAGGCGATCGACGCCGCGATCTCGCCGCGATAAAATCCATCGCGCCCGTGCTTCGCGAGCAGGGTCAGCGTGCGGGCGAGGTCGGGATTGGCGAGCGTCGCCCCGATCTCCGGCAGTTGCCCGCCGGGAAGGTAAAGCCGCGCCAGCTCCTTGTCGCCGCGGTGAAGTTTTTTCGTCTGCTCCTCGAAAAAATCCCGCGTCTTCGGCAGGATGCGAAACCCCTCGCGGGCGAGATCGATCGCGGGCTGGACGTCGTCCGCCCACGAATGCCAGCCCCATTTTTGGTGCGCCAGCCAGAGCCCGGCCGCCAGGCCCGGGACGCAGGCCGACGGGTAGCCGTACGAGTGATCGCCTTCCGGCCGCTTGAGATAGGCCGCGACGTCGAGCGATCCCGCCGCATCCATCGCATCGATCACCTCGGTGCGGCCGGTCGCCGCCTCGTAGTAGACCATGACCAGTTTTCCGCCGAGCCCTGAACCGTAAGGCTCCGCGACGCCGAGCGACAACGAGGTCGCGATGGCAGCGTCGACAGCGTTTCCACCGGATTTCAGCACCGCCAGGCCGGCCGCGGTGGCCTGGGGATGGCCTGCCACCACCATGCCATGCTTTCCGGCGACCGGGAGGACCGTGACCGGTGTCGCGTCCGCGAACCCCGTCAGCGCCAGCGCCAGAATCCAAGCCAGGGACAGAGTCCTGAACCCCCGGCTGCCGGGCAAGCCGGGCGCACGCGGTCGGGGGATTCGCTTTCCGCGAATCCCCGGCCTCGAGCGGGTGTGAAATGGTGGGTGCAACCGGCGAAAGTTCGGACTGGGCGCGCGGTTCAGCATCGTCCTTTTCCGCAGAAACATGCCATCGTAAAGTGGCGCGGCCGGCGCGCCGAAATCACAGTTGACTTCACCTGTGGCTTCATGAGTTTTTCGCCCTTCGGTTTTGGCTTCCTAGCTCAATGGTAGAGCAGTTGACTCTTA
>JAQGON010000226.1 GCA_028293565.1 Verrucomicrobiota bacterium
CGGGCTTCAATAAAAAAAGCGGGTAGCACGGGTCTCCCGACCCGTATGGGCGGACTCTGCCAACGGAGAACGTCGAGCACACCCGTTGAGCTCGAGTCCACCTTCACGGTCGGAGACCCGTGCTACACGACCGAGTCCCGGTTTGTCGGCTTACCGCTGGAACGGATAGATCGATCCGAGACCGAGAATCTGCGTCAGCTCGTCGAGGGCCGCGCGCGATTCGGCCAGAAGCTTCGGATCGGCCAGCTCGGAGGGTTTGAGCGAATCGCGGTAATGCCGGCCCACCCAGTTCACCAGGGCCGCATGGAGTCCGTCGTCGAACCGCACGCCGGCGGGCAGCGCCGCCAGTTCCGCTTCCGTCAGCACCACTCTCAACCTCAGGCAGGCCGGGCCGCCGCCGTTCCGCATGCTCTGACGGAGATCCAGGAAATGCGCCTCGCGGATCGGCGTGTCCTTCCGCTCCAGCCGTTGCTCGATCCACCCGCGAACCTTCGCGTGCTGCGCGCACTGCACCGGCGCGATCAGCGCCATTTTTCCCGGAGCCAGCGTCACCAGCTGGCTGTTGAAAAGGTAGGCGCTCACCGCGGCCGCCAGCGGCACCTGTTTCGCCGGGACCCGGATCGGAAAAAACTCCCCGCCGCGGTCGACCCGCCGATACCCGCGCGCCAGCTCGGCGATCACGGCGGGCCCGTCAGCGTAGGCGTTTTCGTGAAAGAGAAGGACGTTCTCGTTGGCTACCCCGATCACGTCGTGATGAAACACGCCCGCGTCGATCGCGACGGGCGACTGCTGCGCCAGCACCGCGTGTCCGCCGGAAAGCCCGTGCAGCCGCACCACCGCTTCCGACGCTTCGCGGGCCTGGCGTGACGGGAATTTTCCCGGGAGCGTCCGCTCCGATCCGAAAACCCGGTGGCCATAGACGAAAAAGTGCAGCCCGGGTTTTCCATGCCCGCCACAGAGCCGGGAGTGATTCGCCGCCCCTTCGTCACCCATCCCCTGCCCGCCGGCAACCGGAGCGTGGACCACGAAGCGATTCGCGTCGTGAAATATCGAGCGAAGCGTCCGCGCCGTCTGGTCCGCTTCGATCGAGCGATGCAGCTTGGACACGAGGTTCGCCGGCGTGAAATGCACCCGTCCGTCGACGGTGTCGCTGGAAGGCGCAACCGTCGCGGCGTTCGCCACCCACATGGCCGAGGCCGACGAGCAGGCGACCAAAAGCTCCGGCGCGGAGCGCGCGGCGGCGCGCAACACGGCTTCGTCACGTCCGCCAAACCCAAAATCCCGCAGCGCCGGGATCGACGGCCGCTCGTGCGGCGGAAGCACCGCCTGCTTCAATCCCAGGTCGGCCAGGAATTTCATCTTGGCCAAGCCCTGCAGCGCGGCCGCGCGGGGATTTGACGCCCGGCCGCGATGGGCCATCGAAGCCACGTTTCCGCGCGACAGCCCGGCGTAATTGTGCGTCGGTCCCACGAGTCCGTCGAAATTGACTTCGAAGGCTTTCATTCCTCGCCCAGGCCGGGCGGCAGCTGTCGCGGCATGCCGACTTCCGGAATTTCGACCGACGCCACCGGATAGGAGCAGTAGTCGGCCGCAAAATAGGCGCTCGGCCGATGGTTGCCGCTGCGACCCACTCCGCCGAACGGCGCCGCGCTGCTGGCGCCCGTGAGCTGCTGGTTCCAGTTGATCAAGCCGGCGCGCACCCCGTGGTAAAACGCCTCGTAGTGCGCCGCATCGTCAGAAATCAATCCGGCGGCGAGGCCGTAGGCGGTTCGGTTCGCCTCCTCGATCGCCGCAGGAAAATCGGGCACCCGGATCAGCTGGAGCAGGGGCCCGAAAAATTCCTCGTCGGGGCGATGAGCGACCGCGGTCACGTCGATCAATCCGGGAGACACCAGCCCCGTTCCTTCCCGCAGGTGGCGCATCTCGACCAGAGACCTGGCGCCTGCAGCCGCCAGCGCGGCCTGCGCCTCGAGCAGATGCCGCGCCGCGGCTTCCGAGATCACGGGACCCATGAAGGGTTCGGGACGGTCCAGCGCCGGGCCGACACGGATTCCGCGCGTGAGGCGAACGAGCTCGTCGATGAACCCGTCGCCGCCCGCGCCGGCCGGAACGATCAGCCGGCGCGCGCAGGTGCAGCGCTGACCGGCGGTGAGATAGGCGGACTGAACCGTCATCAGCGCCGCCGCCGTCCGGTTGCGCGCGGCGTGCACCACGAGCGGATTGTTCCCACCCATCTCGAGCGCGAGAATTCGCTCCGGCGTCGCCGCGAACGCCGCGCCCAGGGCCAGCCCCGCGCGGGCGCTGCCCGTGAAGAACAGCCCGTCGATGTTGCGCTCCGCCGCGAGCGCCGCGCCTGTCTCGCGCCCGCCCTGGACCACTTGGAGAACCTGCGCCGGCAGGCCCGCCGCTTCCCACAGCGCCGCCATCCGCGCGGCGACCGCGGGCGCGTGCTCGCTGGGTTTGAAGATCACCGCGTTGCCCGCCAGCAGCGCCGGCGCGATGTGCCCGTTCGGCAGATGTCCCGGGAAATTGAAAGGCCCGAGCACCGCGACCACTCCGTGCGGCTTGAAGCGCGTCACTCCGACCGCCGAGCGGAATTCGCCGCAGCGCTTCGCGTGCGCTTCGATCGAGAGGTCGATTTTCCCGATCATCGACTGGACCTCGGTCAGCGCCTCCCAATGCGGCTTTCCGACCTCGCGCGAGATCGCCTCGGCCATCGGCTCCTTTTCCGCCGACAGCCGCGCGGCGAAGGCGCGAAGGACGTCCTCCCGTTCCCGCAGGGAAACCCGTGACCACCGGCCAAACGCCGTCCGTGCCTGCATCACGCACCGGCCAATCCCGGCCGCCGTCGCCGCCTCGCCGGTCCAGATCGTCTCGCCCGTCGCCGGGTTGATGGAAGAAAAAGCGCTCATCGCACCGGCGAGATCCAGATCGAATCACCCGCCTCCACTTCGAGCGCCTCGGAAACGGCCCGCGCGATCGAAACCGAGCCGTCCTCATGCGCGAGCGCGCCCCCGAGCGCGGCCCGGAAATCCAGCGCCCCGTTGGCCAGCAGCTCGACCGTCGTGTCCGGCGGAACTTTCGCCGCGGCCGATCGAATGCGCGCCCGCCGGGATTTCCGGATCGTGCGGACGTCCGGCGTCCTGGCCTGCACCAGCGGTCCGGCGTCGAAGATGTCGACCTCCGCGGTCTGGGTGAACCCTTCCGCGAGCAGCAACGCGAGCGCGGGCTCGGTCTGGTGATGCACCTTGCCGACGACCGCCTGCACTTCCGGCGCCAGCAGGTTCAGGTACAGCGGATGGCTCGGCATCAGGTCCTCGATGAACTGCTTGTCGCCCAGCCCGCTCAGGAAGTCGGCGGCGTAAAAATCGAATTCGAAGAAATGGCGGCCCACCGCCTCCCAGAACGGCGACTTGCCCGTCTGGTCGACGAACCCGCGCATCTCGGCCAGCACAGTCTTGTCGAACCGTTCGGGAAAAGCGCCCATGAAAAGAAAACGCCCCAGCGAAAGCAGCCGCCCGACGCCGTGACGGCGGGCGTCGGCCTGGAGGAAGAGCGAGCAGATTTCCGACGGGCCGCGGTGCACTTTTTTCAGATGCAGGACCGGCATGGTCTTTTCGATCTTGAGCGGCGCATGGACGAATTTCTCGTGGCGGATCTCGTAGCTGTACCACGGATCGAAGCCGCCGAGCCGCGCGGCGATCGCCGAGGTCCCCGCGATGCGGCCCGTCGCCATGTCCTCGAGGACGAAGAGATAATACTCGTCGCCCGGCCGGCGCACCCGCGGACGGAACGCGCGCAGGCTGGTCTCGATTTTTTCCGCCAGAAATTCCGGATCCGGCGGAAGCGTGGTCAGGCTGCCGTCGATCGACTTCGCCAGGGCGACAAGCCCCGCCAGGTCCGACTCGCGGATGGGACGCAGGGAATACATCGGAATTCGCTGTTCGGGCTCTTTCCCAAGTGGGTGTCGTGATCGCCGGGCTGCCGGGTGGTCCTTCGAATTTCGAACAGCGATCTCCGAACTGCGAAACGCGTCCGCGTTTTTACTCCAGCCCCATCTCCTGCCGCACGAACTTCACCGGCGGGCTGCCGAATGAAATGACCGTGTCGTGGTACTTCTTCAGGTCGAACCTGGCACCCCACTTCGCTTCGGCCGCGGCGCGCAGGTCGTCGTGCTCGGTCGCGCCGACAAAATAAGTGGACAGCTGCGTCGAGGTCAGCCGCGCGCGCTTCCATTTGCCGACCGCCTCGCCCTCCTCCTGGAAGCCCTGCTGCATCATGAGATCGATCGCCTCCTTCTCCGTCATCGTGCCCATGTGGATTTTCTGGTCGATGATCGCGTTGATGATCGCGCGAAGGCGCATCTTCAGCTGCTGCATCCGGACTTCCGGCCCGCCGAAGCCCGTCTCGGCCATGACGCGCTCGGTGTAGACGGCCCAGCCCTCGACAAACGTGCCGCTCGAAAACAGCGCGCGCACCAGCGTCGGCGCCTTGAACTGGTTGGAATGCGCCAGCTGCAGGTAGTGTCCCGGCATCGCCTCATGCACCGTCAGGTCGTGCAGCATGTAGTCGTTGTACTCCCGGTAAAAGGAGCGCTTCCGCGCCTCGGGCCAGTCCGTGGGCGTCGGCGCGATCGCGAAGAACGTTTCCCCCTGCGGCTCGAGCGCGCCCGGCGACTGGCAATACGCCACCGAGGCGCCGCGGTTGAACTCGGGCGCGACGATCACGCGGACCGGCGTCTCCGGGACGGTGACGAGCTGATGGCTGCGCACAAATTCCGTGGCGTCCTTCAGGATCTCCTGCGCCCGGGTCACGATCGTGACATCCGTGAGGCTCTTCTCCGACAGCCGGTTCAGGACGGTTTTGATCACCAGCGGGCGGTTGTCGACGTCGGCGGCCTTGGCACCCGCTCCCCGGGATGCCAGATAGAGCGGCTTGGCGGTGGCGTAGATTTCATCCGTGGTCTTCGCCAGCCCGGCTTCCGCCCGCGCGAGGATCTGCTCGGGCGTCAGGTCGGAGTTGAGCGCGAAACGCAGTTTTTGCCGGTAGAGTTTTTCGCCGAGGCGGAAGTCGCCGGTCGATCGCGGCAGCAGGTCATCCTTCAGCCACGTCTTGTACGCCGTCAGCGCGGCGATGGCCTTTTCCTGGATCGGCGCCAGTTCGGCGCGCATTTCCGGAGCCTGCTTGAGCAGGGGCTCGAGGTCGTCGCGAACCAGGTTGATGGCGCCCCCCGTCTGGTCGATCGCGGTCTCGGTGTAAACCCGCGCGGGCGTCCGCAGATTCGCCTTGGCCTGCCCGATCACCGCCGGGATGCCGGCGAGGCGTGACGCCAGACTCCGCAGCCGCTCGGCGGCCGGCAACGTCTCGCGGGCGGTCAGCACATAAATCCCGTCCGCGAGGCTGCCGTTGTAGGACCGTGGGTTGTTCTCCTGGGGCCGGAGCTGCTCGAGGGTGAAGATCTGATATTCCAGGTTCGAGCGCAGGATCTGGACATCGATGCGGTTGGCGCCCGTGAGCTGGGCCGGGTCGATCGCGCCGAGCTGCGCGAGGTAGCTGCGGGTGAGATCAACAACGGCCTTGAGCCCGGCGGCGCTGTAATCGCTGAGCCGGCCGTCGTAGCGGTGATCCCCCAGTTCGGTCGCGTCCTCGGGGTTGAGGCGGAGGTAGTCCTCGATGTAGCGATGCGCGATGTCCTCAAAGGCCGTGTCGGCCTGGGTGCCGGCCATCAGCGCGGCGGGTGCAGCCATGAGCCCCAAAAGGGCGAAACCAAGCGAGGCGATTTTCATGGCGCGAATCTGAAGGCCCGGCTGGGCGAGGACGATTCTTAAAAGCGACGGGGAAACGGTGGCACGGGTCTCCGACCCGTGATGGGGGACTCGAGAAAAACCAAAAAAACTCAGCCGCAGCTTTCCCTTCGGCCGGCGGGTATTCGCGGACTTGGCTCCACCCTCACGGGTCGGAGACCCGTGATGGGGCGACTCGCGAGAATCCTCGAAAACTCGGTCGCAGCTTTTCCTTCGGCGGGCGGGTATTCGCGGATTTGACCCCACCCTCACGGGTCGGAGACCCGTGCTACTCTGGGCGGCGCTCCAGGCGCTCGCGGCGGGCGCGCACGGCGGGCTTCTCGGGCTCGGTGGCGAACGCCTCGGTGGGTTTCAATTCGGCGCCGTCCGCCGTCCGCAGCTTTCCATCGCCCGCCTTGACGTGGTCCACCCGGAAGATCTCGCCCTTCCCGCCGTCGTGGCGGATGAAGGCATTGACTTCCGCCTCGGTGAACGGACGCGATCCGCGCCGGCCAAACACGACGGTTTGATTTCCGGATTCATCGATCACCCGGTCGCGGTCGAGCCCGCGCGCCACCGCCACCGCCGGCCCGCGCGTGGCGTAACTTGCGATCAGCTTCGGATTCGGCGGCGGGCTGAAGCCCATGTAGCCCGGCACGTTCTCCGGCGAGATCAGCTGCACCACCCGGAGCCCGTTGCGGCCATCGGCGACCAGCGCGAACATCGACGCGTTCACCGCCCCGACCTGCACGGCCCGGGTGTCGTTCAGCGCGCCCTCCGCGTTGTACATCGAAAAAAGCCGCGGCGCGTTCGGGTGCTTGATGTCCACGATCGCCAGCCCCTCCGCTCCATTGGCGACATAAAGATACGTGCGCGCCGCATACAACCCCTGGGCGTCCTTCAGCGCGACCGTCGCCGTCGGGACCGGCTTCGGCGCGAGCGGATCGGAGAGGTCGAGCACCTTCACGCCGTCCTCATCCGTGACAAAGGCATACTGGAACTGCACCGCGATCCGGCGCGGATTCCGGAGGAAACCCGCCGGCGTCTGCCCGGCAATCCGCGGCCTGGCCGGATCGGTAATGTCGACCACCACCACTCCCGCGGTGCACACCACGTAGAGGCGGGTGCCGGCCATGTAGCCGTGCGAGGCGCCGGCCAGCGCGTTTTCGGGGTTGAACCGGATCGTGTCCTGCTCGGAGAGAAAATTGTTCGCCGGGTTTCCGTCGACCAGCGTCCCCACCGGCACGATGACGAGCCCCTCCTCGCGGTCCGTGACAAACACGTCGCCGTAAATCGGATTGACCGGCTGCTCCTCGTTCTCCGGCAGATGCGTGCGCAGCGGATCGATCCCCAGCGTGCTGGGCAGCACCACGCTGGTCGCGTACCGGGTCCTGATCCAGGTGCGCTGCCCGAGCGGGGAAACGGGCGCGCTGACGATGCGCTCCGAAAATCCCTTGTTGTCGATGTTCGCGACGTCGAACACCTCAAAGCCCTCCGCCCCGTTGGCGGTGTAGAGGTACTCGCCGCGCAGCGCCAGATCGAGGATCTCGTGGCCGTCGTGATGATGCGCCTCCTGCAACGCGCCGTGGTTCGTCTCGACGTGCCGGCGATAATTGTCCGGGTAAGCCAGGTGCTGCAGATGGCTGCCCAGCGCGGCCTGCGGTTCGTCGTCCTCGGTCCAGACGACGGCGTCCAGCCCGTCCTTCCCGGTTCCGACGTACGCGTAGCGCCCGAAGAAATTCACCGTGCCCGTCCCGAATCCGAGCAGCTGCGTCATCCACGCATTGTTGTCACCCGCGGCCGAAAGGTGGCAGTCCGTGCATCCCTTGGTCGTGCCGACGCTGCTGGTCGTGTGCGGGAAATGCGGGTTGAAGGCCTGGCCGCTGTAGCCCTCCGCCGAGACGGTCTGCTGCTGCGAATAAACCCACTCGCGGTTGCTGTTCTGCGAGCCGACGATGACCGCGCTCGAGGACCGGAGCACGGCCAGGCGGTGATCCTTGTAGGTCGCGTCGCGCCCGAGCATGAAGACGTCGTCGCGCACCACCTGCGGATTGTAGCTCGTGTAGTTGCGCGTGGTCGTGCCCTCGAACTTGTCCGCGGCCGTCTTCTTGTTCGCGCGCATCGGAAGATGACAGCCGAAACAGCTCGTGGCCCAGGAGGTGTGGCAGATCTGGCAGCCGACATTCGAGTTGCTGTGCGCGAGGCCCGCGTGCGGATCGAGGTTGGCCGCGCCGGTGGAACGGTCCGTAGCGCCCGGATCCTTCGCGGGCAGGCTGCCCCAGGTCTTGCCATCGCGGCGAAGCGTCTTCGCGTAGGCGGAGAGTGGGTTGTAATGCTCGGACTGCGGATCGACGGTGTCGCGCGTCTGCGGCACCTCCCACACCCGGTCGGCCTGCATCATCGAGCGCTGGAAAAGGCGCGTGCCCTGCCAGTAGAACCGCGGCCCCCATGGCGTGCTGCCGGCGGCGAGATCGTTCGGCAAGACCTGGCCCTTCTCGAGCTGGCCGCCGTTGCCGCTCGTCCGGAGCGTCGGGCGCCGGTCGACCGTCCCGTGGCAGTCGATGCACTCGATCGCCGTCGCCGCGCGCGGCTCGCCGTAGAGCAGGCCGTTGCCGTGGACATCCGTCGTGAAGTGACAGTCGACGCACTGCATGCCGCGCGCGAGGTGGACGTCCTTCAGGTGAACGGCCTTCGCGAACTTCTCCGGGTCGGCGTGGTCGATCACCTCGTCGTCCAGGGTCAGCAGGTTTCCTTCGCGATCCTTCTTGAACACCGCGCGGAACACCCAGCCATGCCCGTGGTAGTCGGCGAACTGGGTCTGCTTCAGCTGCGGGTTGAGCTCGGCGACCTTCTCGAGGAATTCCGGGTCGCTCCAGAGCCCGCGCACGGCGGCGCCCTCCGGGTTGCGCTGCAGCGCGTCCGCGCGCTCCTGCTCCGTCGGATTTTTCTGCTGCTTCGGATACATGAACTCGCCGTCGCTTTCCTGGTCCCACCACGTGTACCCGAGAAACGGATTCACGAAGAGATTCCCCTGGTGCATGTGGCAGTTCATGCACTGGCTCGACGGAATGCTGCGGGTGAACTGGTGCTTGATCGGATGGCCGCGCTCCTTCTTCGAGATCATCGGGTCGGCGCTGAAGCTCAGGCCCTGATGCCCGTATTTCGACCACCACCCGGAGTTGGTGGGCGAGCGGTCGTTCGCGTAAACCACGTGGCAGGCCGTGCAGCCCGACGACCGGTAGTCGCCCGGGTGGTTGTTCGAACCCATGAAGCCGAGCAGCGGATCGTGCAGCCGCGTTTTCTGCAGGTTGAGATAGACCGGATCGATCCGGTTCAGGGTGCCGAGCCCGCGCTCGCTCAGCCGCCGCGCCGGCCGGCCCGGCGCCTCGAAGGCGTTGGGATTCCCCAGCTCCGTCTGGCGCTCGCCGCCCTGCTCGAAAATCCGCAGGATGTTGCTCGGCTGGCCGAGCGCGAAGCGGGGCAGCGGATCGAGATACGGCAGGATGCCGTGACGCCGGGTCATCTCCTCCGTCACGGGAATCGGGCTCTCCAGCCGCAGCGGGGCGCCGCCCGCGCCGTAAGCCTGGCCATAGCGGTAGTCCTTCGACGGCATTGCACCGTTGTTATAGAGCGCCGCGCCCCAGAGCATCGCGCCGTGGTTCATCATGCTGTGGCCGACGGCTTGGTTGATGTCGCCGTGACACGCGCCACAGGCCCGGTCCGCGACGCGCAGGTCGCCCGGGTTCACGAACTGGATGAACTCGGCGGATTCGTGGTTGAGCAGCACCGACGAGTTGCTGGGGTTCGCCGAACTTTCCCAGAAGGCCGGGTTGAGCGGGGCGACGTGCGCCTTCGTCATCGTCAGTCCCGGCGTCGCGTTGCCGCCATGGCAATCCGTGCAGCCCAGCACCACGCCCGGCGAGGCGTGCATGTCCTCGATCCCCTGATGGCATTCCACGCAGCCCGCGCTCTTGCGCTGCGCGTCCTCGCGGGTCTGGTCGGCGAGCGTGCGCGGCTGGGACGACGACTCCGCCGGAGAAACCGCCCGTGGCACGGCGATCGCGGGGCCGGCGATGGAATCCGCCGGAGAAACCGCCGGGGAAGACTCCTGCTGGCCGAGCATCACCAGCGCGACGACCCCGACGCCCCAAGCCGCCACCAGCGGCATCGCCCAGCCGAAGATGCGTCCGGAGTTCATGGGGTGGCACGGGTCTCCCGACCCGTTCGGGCGGACTCGAGCGTACGAACCGGGTCGAGATTGCTAAATGCGGTTCTCAGGATGCGGAGTCCGCCATCACGGGTCGGGAGACCCGTGCCACTCCAGGACACTTTAGTCGGCTCTGTCATCAGTAGGTCAGCGTGATCGCCAGGACCGCGCTATAAAGCCAGTTGTCCACCTTCGGACTCAAGCCTGCGGGCGTGAAACCGGGCACCGCCGGCTGGACGGTGCGATAAATGTCGCGAAACCCGCGTCCCGGCAGCAATGCGCCCAACCCGGCCGAGATCACGACATTGTCCTTGAGCAGCGGACGCCATTGCACGCCGACGCTCAAGTCCGTCCCGAACGCACGGCCAATCTGGTTGGTCAGGAGCACGCGCTGGATCGAGTCGACGTCGTCGAAGAAAACATAATTCGCATTCAGGAACGCGCGCAGTTTCGGCGTCACGTCGAGGTCCGCGCCCACCCCGCCCATCCGCAATCCCGGGTTCACGAAGTTCGACTGCCCCTCCGTCTTGCTCGTGCGGATGTTGGGCAGGAGGCTGAAGCGCTGCTTCACGTTCAGCGCCGTGCCCGCCAGATTGAAGCCCTGCCGCACGAAATAACTGAACGGCCCGCCGACGAAATTGGTGTTGTCCACAATCGAATCGAACCCCGTGGCTTTGCCATCCTTCGCGTCGCCGTCGCCGGACGCCCAGAAGAGCGACGCCTTGTAGCGCACCCAGTCGCGATCGTAACTCACCTCGACCGCGGCCATCCCGGCGCGAATCTCCGCCGGCCGGCCCGCGATGCCGTTGAAGTCGTCGCGCCCCAGCGCGAGGTACGCGGCATGCGACACGTTCCATCGTCCCACATGCCCGTCGCCCGCCCAGCCGAGATAACCGACGTTCACGCGGTGCGGCCGGACGGTCCCGATCGGCGCGGGCCGGGCGATCATTCCGTTCGTGTCGTAGTACGTGCCGCCGTCGTCAAAATTGAAATGCACGCTCGCCTCGCCGGTGTAGCCGCGCACGAGAAAATCCTGCCGGTAAACATTCGCGATCAGGATCCGCTGGTGCCGCTGGTTGAAGGTGTTCAGCTCGGAGTTCGTGTCCTTCTCGCGCATCTCGAAGTAGGCGAGATTATACTGCCACTGGTTGTTGTCCGCATTGCCGAACACGCGCACGCCGAGATTCGTGTCGTTGAAAATGAATCCGCGAAAATCGCTGTTGAACGACTGGTTTCCGATCTTCACCGCGACAAAATCGTAATTGGGGGACAGGTCCTTCAGGTGAATCTCCACGAACGCCTCCTGCAGCGCCACGTAGTCCTTGTTCCGGTGCGTGGCGTCCGAGTCGATCCTCGCCGGCGTCGACAGGCCCGGGTTCAGGATGACGTCGATGTCGCCGGGGTTCTGCACGCCCCCGTTGCTCGGCGGCGAGCCCACTCCGCTGCTGACGCTTCCGCGGGGATCGGGCGAGACGAGCGTCTCGCGCAGGTCGATGCGGTTGAAGTTGAACACCGGTTTTACCCGCACCAGCCACTCGACCGGCTTGAAGACGGTCTCGCCGCGAAACAGGTCCGCCTGCACCGCGAAGTTCGTCACGAAGATCTTCGAGCGGCTCTCGCCGAAGAAATCGAAGCTGTTCGGACGCGAGGAGCTGACGTTGCTCGGCAGCGTGATCTTCCGGTCCTCGTACAGCAGGTCCGCGCCCGCCGTCAGGTTCAGGAAAAGATCCTGTCCGCGGATCGGCACGTCGCCCTTCAACACACTCTGCCGGTAATAGTGCCACAGCTCCGGCTTCGTCCGGTAGTACGGCAGCTCGTCCGGATCTCCGCTGGTGTAGCGCCGCCACGAATAAAACGGCGCCTGCCGCCAGCGATCCGTCACCGGCCGCGCACCCGCCGGAACCGGCATGCCGTTTGGACCCGGTGAAGAACCTCCTTCCGGTGCGTGCCACGAGCTGGAAATGAACCGATTTTCGCGCGTGCCGGTCCGGGGCAGCTGCAGATTTTCCGGAATCGGCTCCAGGCCCGCCTTGGGCGAGGCGACCGGCGTGGAGTCGGTTTCCTGGGTGGTCTGCTCGAGCGGCCCGCGCGGGAGCGCGAGTTCCCGGGGAACCGGCTGGCTTTCCGGCCCGGGCGGAGCCGCGGTGCGGTCCGCCTGGAAGAACGGGTCCGGTTCCTTGGCCGCGGGTTTCTTGTCCGCGCCGGGATCGGGGTTGAATTCCGCGGGAGATTGCGCGGGCGCACCCGTGTCGCGGACGCGCCGGAATTTCAGCACCGGCGCCGGCGGTCTCGTTTTCGGCGGAGGGAGCGCCGCGCCGGCGTCGGGATTGGCGTCGGCGGGGGTTTTGGGCGGCGCGGTCTGGTCGACGCGCTGGTTTCGTCGCGCCCCGTCCGGCGGGATTTCCCGCTCGCCGGGAGCGGGCGCCGGAGTCTGGGCCAAGCCGGGCACCGACGCGAAGAGCGCGAGGAGCGCAAGGGGCAAGGCACGGCTCATTGCGTCGTCGGGGGGCGCCAGCCGGCCGGCGGCGGGTTGTGGTAGGAATGACACTCGGAACAGCCCGCATTCACCCCGCCCTTCGGCCCGTGGCACTCCACGCAGCTCTGCTGCGTCGGCATGATGATGTCGGAGGTCGCCTGGCTGCGCGCCGCCGCATGGCAGGTCGTGCAGTGAACCTGGGTGTGCGCCGAATGATTGAACTGCGCGTGGGGCAGCCAGCGGTCGGGCATCACCGGCGGCGTGATCTCCGGCGCCGCGCTGCCGCGCGCCGTGACCTCGTGACAATAGGCGCAGCCCGCGAACTTCGCGCGGCCCGACCGGTCGAGCCCGGCCACGCCCGACACCGGGCCCTGCTTGGCGTCGCTGAAGAAAACCTGCTCCTCCAGGAGCTCGCCGGAACGGGTCTTCTCGCGCAGCGAGCGCATCTGCTGGTCGACGAATTTCTGCTGCTCCGTCCGCCCGGTGATCCCCAGTTTCGCCGCAGCGTAATCGGCATACTGCGCCGGGAGGCTCCGCAGGTAGGCGCGCACGTACGCCGAATCGCCGTGCGGGAGCTGCATGCCGGGATTGCGCTCGTCGAATTGCAGCGAGTGACAGGCGCGGCAGTTCTGCTCGAAGGTCACGCGCTGCATGAACGCGCCCGAGGTGTCGGGCTGGTGGCACGACGCGCACTCGAGCGGCTTGCCGTTCAGCAGCGGAATGTCCCCGGCGAGGTGCACCGCGTGATTGAACAGGAGCGGATTCCGGTCGCGCATCCCCGGCTGGTTGACGCGGAACTCCGGGTGATCGGTCGCGAAGGAATGAATCACCCGCGTGAAGCCCTCCGCCGGCCGCTCGCGCGGGAACAGGACCACGCCGGGCATCGCGGCCTTCGCGAACCGGGCCGCGGGCATCGCCCGGCCCCTCGCCGCCGCGGCCGCCATCTGTTCCGCGTCGCCATGGCAGTCGGCGCAGCGCTCCATCGCCACCCGCGGCATCGGGCCGGGACCCTGGTGCTCGAGATGACACCCCGAGCAGGAAATCTCACGGGCGATGTCGGGCTGGTGGAAGGAACTGGCGCGGTGACAGCTCAGGCACGACGGGTCGATCTGCGAAAAATCCTTGGGATGCGTGCTGACAAGATTCGCGAACCGGAGCGACGTCCGGCCCGCCCTGATCGCATCCTTCCCCCAGCGCGACACGCCGGAATTGATCTCGCGGTGGCACGCGACGCAGCCTTCGCCGGTCGGGCCTGGGAGTCCCGCCGCCATCCGCACGAATTCGGGGCCGGTGTGCCGGGCCGAAAGCGGCGCGGGATTGATGAAGCGGTCGCGCTGCGCGCCCGTGAGCGCGATGATCAGGCCTCCCACCGAGGCGGCAATGACGGCGCGGACCACCAGCCCGCGGCGGTTGCGCAGGCTGCGCGACGGCCGGCATTTCGGGATGGCGTTGCAGCACGTGCCGTCGGGCTGCGGGCCCTGGGCGCAGGCCCCGCCCCATTCCTTGGGACGCGTGCACTTCCACGTGCCCTTTTCCTCGCCTTCCTGGAGGATGAGCTGCGGCTTGCATTCGGTCGTCGCCCGGCACTCGCCCCTGGGGCTCGGACCAATCCGGCAGGGACAGCCGTCGGCGGTGTTTCCGCAGATCCAGTCCTTGTTCGGCCGCTCGTAACGCGAGTGGTCGAAATCCGGCGGCGGGACGCTGGCGTCGCTCATCGCGCACCTCCGGCGAACGCATGCACGAGCATCACGTGGACGAGGCTGAAGATCAGCAGCCCGTACGTGAGCGGAATATGGACAAAGAGCCAGCCCTTCAGGACCAGTTGCGCCGAGCGCTGGAAGTCCACGGCGTCCTTCTGCCGGATCAGCTCGGCCAGCCGGTCCGCGCTGCTGATTTCCGCCGCCGTCAGGTAACGCTTCGTTTCCGCGAGGGACCCGAGCAGCGCCGTGAGGCGGCGGCGGGAGCCGGCGAGGCTCGACCAGAATCCCTGCGGCTCCGCGAAAAAGGCGCTGACTTCCCGCGTATAAAAGTCCGCAAGCGTCGTCGCCCGCGCCTCCGGGATCGCCTTCAGCGCGAGCGCCTCCGCCTGCAGCCGCAGGTCGCGGCGGACGATCGGAATCCGCTCGAAGAGCACCTCGCCTCCCGCGGTCGTCATGCGCTTCGGCAGCACGCGCGAAATCCACCAGCCGAAAATCCCGCTGGCCGTCACGCTGACGAACAGCCACGCCAGCACGCCCTCGAACCATCCGGACGGCGCGCGCCCGTTGAGGTGCAGGAGAAACACCACCGCGGTGAACAGCCCGACGTAGGCGTGCGCCTGCAGCCAGAGGCGCGAGCTCAGCAGCGGAAGGAACGGCAGCTTCTTCCGCGAGTTGTACAGCGTCAGGAGCAGCATCAGGCCGAGGAGGATCCAGCCGGTGAGGTAGGCCAGCCGCGGATAGAGCAGCCGGACCTGGCCGAACTTCCAGGCCGCTGCGGCCGAGGCCGCCACGAGCAGGGTGACCAGGACCGCACGACGCAGCGCGAGCCGGTGCCTCATCGCTGCAGCCAGCCCACGAGTTCGTCGAGGGTGTTCAGGTTCATCCGCTTCAGCGCATCGTGCGGACATGCGCGTTCGCACGCGGGCCCGCCGTACTGGTCGATGCAGAGGTCGCATTTCGTCGCCTTGAGGATCGGCTTGAAATCGCTGGCGACGAGGATCTCGCCGTCGGTCGCGCGCTGCTCGACCATCCGGATCGCCTCGTACGGGCAGTTCGTCGCGCAGGTGGTGCAGCCGATGCAGGTCGCGGGATTGATCACGACCTCGCCTTCGAACGCGTCACGGTGGATCGCGCCGGTCGGGCAGCCGACCATGCACACGGGATCGGCGCAGTGCATGCAGGCCTGCGCCACCATGATGTTGTCGTGGGTCGGCCCGGCGCGCAGGAACCGCGGGTTGTTGTCGTGCGTGCTCGCGCAGGCCCGCACGCAGTCGTCGCACCGCGTGCAGCGGTCCATGTCGATCACCATCGTCTCGGTGCCGTTGAAAAAACGGTTCTGCGTGAGGAACTCCATTAGGTCCGCGTTGACGCGCGGGGCGGTTTCCCCGTCCTGCGGCATTTCCGGCAGCGCGAACGGCGCCGAGGTGTCCTGGCTGTCCGTCTCGATCAGCGGCGGCAGCTGGCCCGCCGGGATCGCCGGGAGCACGACCTGCTCGATCACCGCCGCCGGAATCACGAGCACGTGCGTGTAGCCCAGCACGCGGAGCGAATACTGCAGCGGCACCGGGTTCTCGGGCTTGCGCCAGTTGTGCGCGATCTCCTCGAACCCGTAGGTGCGCCCGGATCCCAGGTAGTTCAGGGTGCGGTGGCCGTCGCCGACGCGCTGCGTCATCCGCGCGAACCCGGCGCGGATCATGACGACGCTGTTCGGATAATCGCCCTCGGTCGCCACCACCTGCTCCTTCCCGATCGCCGCGGTGCCGGCCTGCGCGAGCTTCTTGTACTCCCCCGACCAGTCGTAATCGCCGTAGGTCTCGAACTGCGTCGCGGCCATCACCTGCTGCTTCGCGTCCTCCGAGAGGTATTTCATGAACGGGATTTCCGCGAGGTAGGTCGACAGCGCGCGCTCCCGGTAAATCCCGTCGATGTACTCGCGCACGCGCGAATCGTTCCGCATCAGGTCCCGCAGCCCCTGCCAGCGCACCTCGAGGAGCTCGGTCGACGGCCCGCGCGCGAAGATGGTCGACGTCCGCGGCATCCGCGAGAGCGCCGCGATCTCGCCGAAGAAGCTTCCCGCGTGGATCGTCGCGGTCTTGTGCCGGTTCAGGAGGACGGGGATGTCCTGGAGGAAAACGCTCCGGTCCTCCTCGCCCGCGCCCCGGCGGTTTCGCGCCCGCTCCATCTCGTCCTCCTTCGCGTTGCTCCAGAGCTGCGCAATCGCGCGGAAGATCCCGCGCCGCGAGGGCTCGCGCCGGCCGACCACCGACGGCGGCAGGTCGGGGTGCAGCACGACCTCCGCCGACCCGGACAGCACCATGAACGCCGACGTGCCGTAGTCGCCCTGGCGCACGATGATCTCGCCGTCCTTGTAAAGCTTCAGCCGGCCGTCGTTCCGCAGGATTTCCGCGAGCGACGCGTTGCGCGGAAAATTCTCCGGCCGCATGTCCTTGAACGGCGCCAGCCGCAGCAGCCGCTGGACGTCGGCGTCGGTGATGTCCTCGCTGAACGGCGAGTCCCAGCGCTTGGGGCGCTGCAGGCCTGGAGCGGTCGAAAGGCTCATTAGGCGTCGATGACGAGGTTGCCCTTCGGCTTGCAGATGCAGGTCAGGCAGGAGCCGGTCTCGGCGTCGGCGCCGTGGCCGCCGAGGTATTCGACGGTCCCCGACTTGACCGCCACGAGGCACGACCCGCAGTTGCCGGCGCGGCAGCCGGCGTCGATCTTGACGCCCTTCGACTCGGCCAGCTCGAGCAGCGACGAGAACGCCTGGTCCCACCAGACCTTTTTTCCCGACTTCGCGAACGTCACCTCCATGCCGATGAACGGCGCCTGGGTGAGCGAGGCCTTGACCGCGGGCGACGCCGCGCGCTTGACGCTCGCCGGCCCGAACGCCTCGAAGTGCACCCATGCGTCGGGCACGCCCCACGCGCGGAGGTCGTCGGTGATCGACTCCATGAACGCCCCCGGCCCGCAGAGGAAATACTCGTAGTTGTTCGAGGGCAGCAGCCGCTTCATCAGGTCCACCGTCACGCGGCCCTCGTGGTGGAAGTCCCGGTCCTTGAGGTCATCCGGTCCCGGACGGCTGTAGCAGACGTGCAGGCGGAGGTTCTTGAACTTCGCCGCGAGCTCGTCGATCTCCTGCTTGAGCATGTGCTCGCCGCGGTTCCGCGCGCCGAAGAAGAACCAGACCTCGCGGCTCGATTTCGCGTCGAAGAGCGCGTTGGCCATCGCCACCATCGGCGTGATGCCGACGCCGCCCGCGATCAGCACCGCCGGCCGCTCCTTCTCGAGGTCGAGGTAGAAATGGCCGTTCGGCGCCTTGACGTCGAGGATGTCGCCCTCCTTCACCGCGTCGCAGAAAAACGAGGACCCGACGCCCGCCGGGTGCTCCGTATCCGCCGGAGGCGGACAGCGCTTGATCGTCACGCGGTAATAGTCGGCCCGCGCGCAGTCGGACAGCGAGTAGCAGCGGACCACCGGCTTCGTCCGCCCGGGCAGGTTCAGCTGGAAGGTCAGGTACTGCCCCGGCTTGAACGGCGGCAGCGCCTTGCCGTCGTGCGGCCGCAGGTAGAACGAGAAGGTGTCGGCGCACTCCGGGACCTTGCGCGCGACCTTGAATTTCCGGATGCCGTTCCACGCCGCCTTGGCCTGCTCGACCGTCTGGATCCGCTTGCGCGCGGCGCGGATCTCGAGCGCCAGCCGCTCGCGCTCCAGCCAGGCGCGACGCTTCTCGAAATGCGCGCGGCGCGCGCTTCCGACCAGCATCAGCGCGACCTGCAGCAGGAGGCCGACGACGATCACCCAGCCGGCGAATTGGATGGGGTTTTCGAGGAGCTTGCGCGAGAGGTCTGCGAACATGAAGCGGGGGGCGCTGCGACGATGGCGGAAGTCGGGACGGCGTCGAGTGTGCTCCGCCGCCCGGCGAATTCTGCTTGTAGATAAAATTGCGGCGGCCTTGCTTCGAATACAATAGATTCTTCCGGTGAAGTCCTTTTTTTTACCCCTCGCATCCGTCATCTTTCTGGGC
>JAQGON010000019.1 GCA_028293565.1 Verrucomicrobiota bacterium
GCTGCCCGTATTGCCCGTGCGCTGCTCGGCGCCGAGAATGCCGTCGAGATCAGCCCGGGCGTTGAGCCCGTTGTCGGGCGCGCCCGAGCCGGTCGAGGCGTAGACCTGGGAGTAATTCTGGTCGGCCGTGCCCGGGGGATTCGCCAGGTTTCCCGCGGGAGATTCCGGGGTGCCGAACGCGAACATCCGCCGGCCGTTGGCGGCCCACTTGCTGTAGCCTTCGCTCGCACCCCAGGGGCGGACGCGGTTTTGATGCAGGTGGCCGAGCTCGCCGTCGAACCGGACCGTTGTCGACGACGTTGGCCGCCACGTAAGGGCGAGCGCGCCGCGGCGTTGGTTGTCGGTTTCGAAGTCGTGATAGCCGTCGGCCTCCTGGTCGAGCAGGTTGACGCGCGCCGCGAGCTTTCCTTGCACCAGGCTTTGGTTCAGATCGATCGTGGCCCGGCGATTCGCCCAACTGCCGATCCGCAGGCCCACGGAGCCGAACGTGCGATTGGGATCGGCGGTTTTCGGGGTGGTATTGACGATGCCGCCGGGGCCGCCGATGCCAAACAGGAGCGAGTTGGGTCCGCGGGCGACCTCGATGCGTTCGATGTTAAATGCATCGGCGTTGAGCAGGGTGGGGAAATAATTCCGCGTGAGCGTCGCGCTGCGGTAGCCGCGGATCTGGAAGTTGTACGCATTGCCGATGAGACCGTTGCCGGTCGAGGCGCCCACTTGGGAGCCGCCACCGCCGATGTCGTTGCCGGCGCTCAACGCGTACTCCATGGCCTTGGTGACTCCGATCGCGCCGATATCGTCGAGAAAATCCTTGGTCATGACGGAAATGGAGGCGGGCGTGTCCATGAGCCGGGTATTGAGGCGGCTGCCGGCGAGCGTATTGGTCGCGATATAGCCGTTGTCCTTGTCGCTGCGGACCTCGAAGGGAGAAAGCGCGATCGTCTCATCGGCTTTGGCCGGGCTGGTTTGAGTGCTTTCGGCGGCGTTGGTCTGGGCCGAAGGACTCAGGGCCAGCCAGCTGGCGAGAGCGGTAATCAGGGTGCGGGGTTTTTTCATGGTGGAGGAAGGATAGGCCGCTGCGGAGGATTCGGGACGGGATGGCGACGGAGCGGGGTCAGCGCGCTCCGTCGCGTGGGTAGGGTGGGGCGGAGAGGGTGCTTTTCGCACCGTGAAGGGCCCTGATTTCTCGTCGCGAATCGCCGTCAGTCCGGTGCCGGCGAGCAGGCGGTCGAGCGCCACCCCCACGGGCAGCCGCCCCTGCACCGCCGGGGTGCGGATCCCCTTGGTGATTTCGGTCGGAAATAACACGGGCAGCCCGGACTGCGCCGAGAAGAGGGTGAGGGTCTTTTCTGCGGCGCCCGCCGGTACGTCGAACACTTTGGTCGCGTCCTCGCTCGCGTGCAGCCCGCCGACCAGCGCGAGCAGAAAAATCAGGACGAGGCGACGTCGGGAGACGGAGGGGAAAGCCAGCGGGGACATGATGGGGTAGCGACGGTCGCACGATGCGTCCGCTAATCCTCAAGACGAAGCCGGCGCTAAAATCAGGTAGCCCAATTTTGGAAATTTCCGAGATGCTCCGGCGCGAGACTAGCAGTCAGTAACCATTAAAACTACGGACCTCTCGCTCAAGTTGAGCGCATTTGCGTCACAGAGGGTACAGAGTTCCGACACGGAGGGCACGGAGCGAATCAAGCCTCGTGAAATTGCGATCTGCATTTCCTCCGTGCCCTCTCGGTTTGCCCTCCGGCTCGGCTCTGTGGCCAATTCGAAAAACCGTCGGACGAGCCCCTAGCGCTCGCTCTTTCTCAGGACGATCACGCCGTCGTCGCGCTTATCCGCCTGCACGCCAAATCCCGTCTCCATCAACCGCAGGAAAGCCGCCCGATCTTCGAGCCAGATCAGTCCGCTCAGCGGCACCCGCGCGAGCGCCGGATCTTCGATGACAAAGCGTCCGGGCCCGTGCCGGTTCATGATCGACACGACTTCGGCGAGCGGGGTGCCCGAGAACTCGGCCCGCGGGGCCCGCCACGCCAGGCGCTCCGCGAGATCCGAGGCCGAGATGGCCGTAACACGCAGCGGCTCAGAAGATGCCGCCGCGATCGATTCGATTTCGACCTGATTCCCGGCCTCGACGAAGGCGAGCGGGACAACCTCGGTCTTGGCCCCGGTTTGCGGTGCGTGGGCGGCGGCGGCTTCAGCCGGCGGGCGCTCCACCGCAACGCGACCCTCGGTGACAATCAGTCCGACCGAGTTGGCGCGGCGATTGACCAAAAAAGCCGTCCCCACTGCGCGCACCTCGATCCCGGCGGAGGCGACGACGAACGGCCAGGCCGGATTTTTCGCGACCGCGAAATGGGCCTCGCCGCGCACCAGTTGGACCCGGCGCAAGGCGGGAGTGAACTCAACGGAAATTTCCGCGCCGCGCTTCAACTCGACGATCGAGCCGTCCGAGAGCGTCCGGATTTCCGGGGTCAGCAACACGGTCTGACTCTGCCGGGACTCGGAGTCGCGGCTGATTTTTGAGTTCCAGAGATATCCGGCCACCAGCATCACGACCGCCAGCGCGCTGGCGGCACCGAGCCCACGCGAGCGGCGCCGGCGTTGCCGCCCGGCAAGTTCACCGGCCAGAGCGACGGCGGCACCGGTGCGACGCGGCCGGCCCACGGCGGACCACGTCGCCTCGAAGCGGGCAAAGGCCGCAGCGTGGCTGTCGTCCTGCTCCAGCCACCGGGACAGTTCGGCGGTTTCCGTGGCGGTCAGGCCCGCATCGCGACGGGCGATCCATTGCGCGGCGGTGGTGTCGACGAGTTCGGAGGAGGAACCGGTGCGTTTCATCGTTGCGTGGGGCCGAGGCCCTGCCGGCTGAAATAGGCTTCGAGCCGTCGCAGTCCCTGCACGACATGAGTCTGCACGGTAAGCTCGGAAAGGCCGAGCCGGACGGCGATTTCTTTCTGCGAAACCCCTTCGATCTGACGGAGGATCATGACCTCGCGACACCGGGCCGGGAGCGCGTCGAGCGCCCGGGCCAGCCACGCGAGCTCATCGTGCGTGCAGACGGCTTCGGCGACTCCCGGCCGCCGGTCATCGCACACGGTTTCCACCACCGAATCGGGCAGGGACCGGAGTGGCGAAATCCGCTCGCGCCGCACGAAGTCGATCGCGAGATGCCGGGCGATTTGAAAAAGAAACGACTTGGTCGTGTTGATCGGGCGCTCGAGCCGGGCGCGCCAGATCCGCAGGTAGGACTCTTGCACGACATCCTCCACATCGCGCACGGTGGGAAATGCGCCGCGCACATAGGAGCGCAGCGAGGCATCATGCGGCTGCACTTCCTCGGCGAACCAGCGCTCGTGGTCGGAATGGGGTGGGGTCACGGACGGGCGGAACGGAGCAGCAATGCGCGAATGCTTCAAGTCAAAGATGAAGGGTTGCGCCTTTCTGTACACTTAGCTCCGAGTGATTAAACTGTGCATTATACAATGAGACTCGCCGCGGTTCTTCCCGATGAGGCTCGCGATGGCGTGGGTCGTGCCTCCCCCCGACGGGACGTGGCGGACCGTGCGAAACGGCGTGCGGGCCTCGCCGCGCGCCGTTTCGCCAGGGACTAGAAACGAACGTCCGTCGAGAGGATGAAACGGCGCGGCGCCTGCAGCCCGTAGCTGTTGCCGTTGAACACGACGCTTCCGGTGGGTGTCGTGATCGTGTTGAAGGCGGTGTAGCGCTTGAACTGCTCGTCGAACACGTTCTCGACGTTCAGCTGGTAGTTCACCGGCCGGCCAAAGAGCTTGGTCCGATAGCCAGCGGTGAAGGCGAAGAGCATGGTGCCCTTGGTCTCGATGCGCTGGAATGACTTTGGGTCGTTCGGGATGAGCTGCTGGTAGCCGACGAAGCGGGCGCCGCGAAGGTTGGCCCCGCCGCCGAGGCGGAAGCCCTTCAGCGAGCCGGTAGAGAACTCATAATTTGTGAACAGATTGGCGGTGTACTTGACGCTGCCTGTGAGCGGCAGGCCGTTGGCGACGGACGCGATACGGCTGTCGATCACCTGGAGGTTGTTGCGGAACGCGGTCGCGCGGGCGTCGCCGGCGGCGGTGAGCGAGTCGAGGGTGCGCTGCCACTCGGGCCGGTTCAGGTTGTAGTAGGCGATGGTGCGCGAGAAGCCGCCCTGTCGCTCGGTTTCGGGGAAGGCGAGATTGAACATCGCGCGCCAGTTCTTCGTGAGGTTCGCGGTGAGTTCAAATTCGACGCCCGTGCCCTTGTAGTCGATGATCTCGCTGGGGGCGGTCGGCAGCTGCCGGGGGCTGGTGGCGACGTTGTCGACGACGTTCCACAGGGCGTTGATCTCGGTGCGGGGAAAAGCGATGCCCGTGTTGGAGTCGTTGGTTTGTTCGTTCTCGTAGTAGCCGACGGAGCCGACCAGGCGGTTGCCGAGGAGGTTGAACTTCAGGCCGAACTCGTGGCCCTTCGATTCCTTGGCGAGCAGTGGGACCGTGGAGAGGCCGGTGGCGGGGTCGAGGAGCAGGCCGACATTGGCGGTGTCGTAGCCCTCGGAGTAGGCCGCGTAGGGCGAGAGCCAGGGAAAGAGTTTATAAACGGCGCCGGCGGTCCGGGTGGTGACAGGATTGAACTTCTGGAGGCTGCCGCCGCCGGATAGACCGGGCAGGGCCGGGCCGGTGTACCGCTCACGGAAGGAGGTGAATTCACCGGTGACGGGGTCGACATTCGCCACGGTGGCATACTTGCGGAGCTGGTCGCGCCGGATACCGACGAGCGTCACGAGCCGGCCGTCGGCAAACCACTTCGAGGATGCGGCAAACTGCGCGGAGTAGAGGTCCTTGTCCTCGCCGGGAAAGAAATTCCAAATGCCGGACTTGAGGCCGGCGGGCGTCTGCTGGTCCACGCCGCGCTGGTCCTCGTAGACGCGCATGCGGACGGCGTTGGGGTTGATGAACGCGTTTTGGAAGCGGGCGCCGGGCACATCCGCCATCACCTGCTTGGTGTAGTCGCGGTATTGGTCGCGGCGATACCCGGCGCCCAGCAGAAAGCGGTGCTCGGACCAGTTGCCAACCCGGGTGAGGTAGGCGGCGGAGGCCCGGGCTTCGTAGAGGGTATTCTGCTGCGTCGTGAAACTAAGCTGGCCGGTTTCGGTGTAGCGCTTGCCGAAGTTGGGGTTCGGCGCGCCGCCGGGCAGGTTGCGGTTGACGTCGGTGAGCATGCCCTCGGTGGCCTGCTGGAACTGTTCGCGCAACTGGCGGGCAAAGTTCCCGGCGATCTCGAGGTAGAGGTGATCGCCGACCTGTTGTTCGAAAAACGCCGCGAGCGTGCGGTAGTTGAGCTGCACGTCGGAATCGTCGCCCAGGCGGATGTTGTAGCCGCGGTAGGGGAGCACGGGTGTCGAGGCCGGGAGGTAACCGGGACGGTAGACATCGAGCTGGTAGCCCGTGCCGGAAGTCTGGCCGAAGCCGGTCCAGTCCACGATGCCGAGATTCGTCCCGGGGGCGAAGACCTTGTAGTTGGCGCCGATCCGCGAGGTGCCGGAGCCAGTGACGACGGGCTGGTTGGCCGCGGTGTAGCTCGTCGTGCCATCCCACGCGCCGGTGCTGTCACGGAGCACGGAGCCGAGCCAGGGGGACGACTGGCGTTGGTTGTAGCGCTCGCCTTCGATCCGGATGGTGGTCTTTGGAAAGGGCGTCCAGGTGCCGGTCAGGTAGCCGCCCTTGCGCCGCGTGTAGGTGAAATCGGCCCAGTCGTTTTCATCCTGATACAGCCCGCCGCCACGGATGGCGACATGATCGCTGAGCTTGTAGTTGGCGTCCAAGGTCGTACGGCCGAAGCCGCCTTCGCTGTTGTAGCGGTAGGAGACTTGGCCGAAGTTGCGGAACTTGGCCTGCTTCGTGGAGAGGTTCAACGTGCCACCGGCCTTGGTGTCGCCGAAGACGAGGGCATTCGGACCCCTGGCGGAGTCGAGCCGCTCGGTGACATAGCTGTCGGGATTCACGTAGCTGATAAAAAAATTACGGTACAGAAAACCCGCGGGAAAGCCGCGGAGACTCACGCTGTAGTCGTTCATGCCGCCAGGATTTCCGGGCACGGAATTGGGGAAATAGTTGGAGGCGCCCAGCAGATCGGTGGCGGCGATGTCGTCGAGAAACTCGCGCGTGAGCACGGAGACGGAGCTGGCCATCTCCTGGAGCGGCGAGGCGAGACGGCCGCCGGCCAGTGAGTTGGCGGCAGTGTATCCGTTGTCCTTGGACGAGATGACGCTGAAGGGCGAGAGCGTGACCGCCTCCTCGGGCGGACTGGCGCCATCAGCCGTGGTCGGGCTGGTCTGCGCGGTGAGAACGGACGTGGTCAGGGCGGCGAGCGCCGCCGTGAGCCGGGTGGGGAGGGTTTTCTTCATGGTGGTCTTGCGTGGTGGCAAAGATGGGGCGGGCGGATTTTCGGGGGCTGGCGGCGCGCGGGAGACGACGATGGCGCCCGTCCCGGGCTCCTGCGTGGCGACGAGCCGGGTGCCGGCGAGGAGGCGGGTGATGGCGTCGAACGGCGGGTAGTCGCCCCGTAGCGGGTTGGTGCGCACGCCGGAGGCGGAGGCGCGGGAGAAGAGCACCTCGAGGCCGGACTGGGCGGCGAAAAGACGGAGGGACTTCTCCGCCTCGTCAGCCGGCAGGTTAAACGTGCGCCGGCCCGCGTCGGCGGAAGAGGCTCGAAGCATCGTGGCGCAGAACAGCGCCAGGAGCCAAAGCAGGCGAAAGGGGTTCGTCAGTCGGGTCATGAGGAAAGCGGCGGACGCCAGGCGTCGTCGGCAGTATCCACGGACGAAGCCGAAAAATCCCTTACAGAAATCGCACGGGACGCTTCGCCGCGGTATCGCGGCGGGCCGCGATCTCTACGGGAGACTGAGGATCCACTCGCCGTCGGCGCGCCGCAGCGCCTGGACGCTGTAGTCCGCCTGGAGCAGCTGGAGCAGGGCGGTGGCGTTGTCGGCGCGCACGACGCCGCTCACGCGCAATTCGCCGAGCGCCGGGGCGGCGAGCGTCAGGTGCACGCTGCCATGGCGGTTGAACAGGGCGACGGCGTCGCGCAGCGGGGTGTCGTTGAACTCAAAGCGGGGCACGCGCCACGCCAGCCGCTCGGCGAGTTCGGCGGCGGAAACCGGTAGGACGGCGGGGGCAGCGGCATTGGGCGCAAGATCGCCGGGGCCGACCTCGACGCGCGCCCCCTTCGAGACAAAGGCGAGGGGTTGCCGCGGTGCGGGGACGGGATCGACCGTGGCGCGGTCCACCGCCACGCGTCCGTCGGTCACCACGACATTGACCGCGCCAGCCGCGAGCCGCACGGCGAACGCGGTGCCGACGGCGCGCACGGAGACGGCGCCCGCCACGACGACGAACGGCCGCGCGGCATCGTGTGCGAGTTCGAAGTGGGCCTCGCCGCGGACGATCACGACGCGACGCACTGCGGGCGAAAACTCGACGCGGACCTGCGAATCGCCGTTGAGCTCGACCTGGGAGCCGTCCGCGAGGAGCTGCCGTGAAGGCTGTGCCAGCGTGGCGGTGGCCACGGCGGCGGCGCCCGGCGAGGCAGGCCCGGGACGAAGCCAGATGACGCCCGCCAGCACGACCAGCGCGAGCGAGGCGACGAGCGCAGTGGCCCGGCGGCGCAGGCGGCGGCGGTGCTGGACGCGGCAGTTGACGGCTGCGATCACGGCCTCGGCGGTCGCGGTGCGGCCCGGCCAGTCGAGGGCGTGGTCGGGGGTCAGCGGAGGAGTGGGTGCGTCGTCGTCCATGGCGTCAGAGACAGTCGTCGGTCGCGGTCAGCCCGCGGCGGCGGAGATATTCGGCGCAGCGGCGGACCCCTCGGGCGACCTGGACCTCGACGGTGCGCTCGGAAAGACCGAGGTGCGTGGCGACCTCGCGTTGCGAGAGGCCCTGGAGCTTGCGGAGCACGACGATCTCCCGGCAACGGTCGGGCAGGGCGGCGATGGCTTCCGCCACCCATTCGATTTTTTCCGCGGTGGAGAGCGCATCGGCGGGAGAAGGGTCACCCTCTGCCACGGACAGCGCGGACAAGTCCCTTACGCCCACGAGCGGCGAGGCCCGGTCGTGGCGCAGCAGGTCGAGGGCCCGATGCCGGGCGATCTTGAAAAGAAAGGCGCGGGCACAGCCAATCTGCCGGCTGGCCCGGGCGGTCCAGATGCGCAGCAGGGAATCCTGCACGACATCGTCGACATCGCGTACCCCGGGAAACGAGCGCTGGACATAGGAGCGCAGCGCACCGCGGTGCGGGTGCACTTCCTCGGAGAACCAGCGTTCGTGGTCGGAATGGGGCGGGGTCACGGACGCGCGGAACGGAGCAGCTATGGGCGAACGCTTCAAGCCAAAGGTAAGCGGTCGCCTTTGGTGCGCCTGTTTGTCGGGCATTTAGAGCGGGCGCTGAGTCATGACGCGATGCCCTCGCAGTGAGTCGTAAGAGCCGCCTCGTGCAGGGCGCCGTCATCGCGCATTAGTCGCTTCGAACACTCGAGGCTGTAGCTTTGTGCGTACGAATCCGTCGCTGGAACTAAAATAAAACCGCTCTCTTTAGAGAGCGGTTAAAAAAACCAAGACTACCTGGTAGCAGGCGCGCTACGGCAGTTGGTAGACTTCGAGCAGCGCGGGGCCGATGGAGCCAGCGACTCCGGTGACGTGCGCGGTGTAGGCGCCCGGTGGCAGCGTGGCGAGGAGCGCGGCGTCCTTCGAGCCGGCCGAAAGCGGGAAAGCTCCGGTTTTGCCCCACGCTTCAGTAAGCGCGGTGACGGTGGTGGCAGAGGTCGACCAGTTGTCGTTCTCGGCGATGAGGCGTCCCGTGTTGTCGTACAGCGCGACCTTCGGGTCGGAGAGGGCGTTGCTCAGGCCAAACTGAACGAGCGCGGGACCGACGCCGCGCACCAAGACCTGCCGCGTGCCGGCGCCAATCACGAAACCGAGGATGAGGGTGTCGTTGCCCGTGCCGACGGTTCCACGCGCAGAAGCGCCCACGACCCCGCTGTTGGCCAGCGGAAGGAGAACACTGTGCATGAGCTGGTCGGCGATGGCGTAGCCCATCGTCTGACCCACCGTGCAGCTCGTGCGGAAATGAAAACCTGCGTTGACGCGCCCCTCGATGATCGCATCGGAATAGGCTCTGAAATTGGCGAAGGTGGGCGTGATCGCCGGGGCGCCCGCATTGGTGGTCGAGAAGGTGAACGGGGTCGCCTCACCCAGGATCGCGGCCGCGACGCCGAGAATGGCTGAGTCAATCGCAACGTGCGCCGCGACATATTCCGGGTGGCTCGGAGTGGGCGCAAGCGAGGTCCAGGAGGAATCCGGCGACGTCGCGGCATTGCCATCCTCGTCGGCGAAATTGATCGCCTGGATGGGACGCCACATCCCGTATTTATATTTTACCTGAAAGGTGACGATCGCGGCGTCGTTGGCGGCGATGCCCATCAGCGCAAACAGGCGGGCGTTGTCGACGAGCCGCGCAGTCGGCGGGACCGAACGACGCACGAGCGCAAACGTGTCGGCGAAGTCGGCGATGTTGATGAGGAGCGCGAGATCGGCCTGAGCCTGGGTGCGCACCGCGCTGACCGCGCCGCCATGGACTTTGAGTTCGTTGACGTCCGCGGCATAAGCGGCGGTCGCCATGGCGGCATTGCGATCGCTCTGGCCGTAGGGCGGGCCCGGGTCGAAGGCGGAGGGATTGCTCAATGCGAACGGAGCGGTCACGGTCATGTTAAGACCGGCGGCCGGAGCGGCCGCGTTGGGCGTGTGGCGCCATTGGCCGGGGGCGCTGCTGCCGGTGTACGTGGGCGTGGAGGAGAATCCGTCATTGGCCCGCCAGGTCAGAATTTCCTGGGCCACGGATTCTCCCCAGGTCCGGCCGAGGGCGATCGCGGGCGCGTCGGCGGGATTGCCGGAGATTTTGGCCAGCGACGCCGCGAGCTGGGTATCGAACGCCGCGCGTTTGGCCGGGAAGAGGCTGGCCAGCGTGGTATAGGCCGCCTGGATGGCGGCTGCTTCCGGCATCGCGCCTGCGGGAGCGGGGGCCGCCACCCGGAGCGGCTGGTAATTTTTCACGAGGCCGTTCACGGCATCGTAGATCGCGACGTGGACGATCGCCGCGGCGTGCGCTTCAACGAAGGGAGAGGCCGTGGGATTGCGCAACGCCGCTTCCAGCGTGGCATTCCAATCGGTGACAACATCCGCGGAGGCGCTGTGCGCCGCGCCGCCGATGACGAGCGCGAACCAGACGCGCCGAATGAACCGAGAGACATGATTTGAGACGGGAGACGAGGATTTCATGACGAGGAGGACTTTCGATTGCCGGCAGAGGGAGGATGACAAGGGTCGCGCGGCCGGCGGGCGCACGGCTCCTTGCTCCCTGCTACAGCTTTCCCCGCGGAATATCACAGCCCCGCGAAGATTTTTTCGGGCGGTCGGCGCCGGTTATTTCGGCGCGAAAAATCAAGGCGATTTCTCACGCGCGCTCACCGCGGCGATGAGGTGGCGCAACTCGCCGTCGACATCGGCGCTATTCGCGACGGTCGCGACGACATCCGCGCGCAGGCGCTGGGCAACGCGCTGACGCAAGCGGGCGAGCGCCACGGTAAAAGCGTGCGTGTTCATGCCCAGTCGCGCCGCGGTCGCTGCCAGCGCTTCGGACTTGTCGCCCCACACCAGGGGAACGATCGCGTCGAACAAGACGCCGCGTCCGCTGTTTTCATAGTCTTTCTTCAGACCGCCGATGGCACGTTCGATCATCCCCAACGCCCACGCACGGTCGAAGATCTGTTCGGGAGTGAGCCCGGGATCGGCGGGCTCGCGGCTGTACGTTTCTTCCGCCGCCGTGAATTCGAGGGAGAGCAGGACGTGGCCCCCGCCGCGCTTGGCCGCCTGCGAGCGATGCCACTCGTTCGTGAGAAAATTTCGCAGGCCGGCGAGCAGGAAGGTCCGGAACCTTCCTTGTTCCCGGCGCGCGCGGCCCACGCCCTCGGCGGCGAGGAGCCGGGCCAGGAACTCCTGGGTGCAATCCTCCGCCTCGTGATGGGAGCGCCCCTGACGGCGGACAAAGCTGTAGAGCGGAAACCAGTATTGCCGGCAAAGGTGTTCGAGCGCGGAGCGCGCTTCCGACGTGTCCGGACCGCCCGCTCGAACGATCATCGACCACTGCGTGGCGGGGAACGCGCTTTCGTTCGGTGCCGGCCGGAACGGATCGGCAACGGCCGGTGCGGCGGGTGGCTGGTCTTCGGGGGAATTTTCCATGACGCCCTGAATCGGTCTCACCGCGCGCTGATCGCGGCGTCGGTGAGTTTTGTCGTGGAGACGGCGGGTTTTTCCGGTGGCCCCGAACTCAAATCGAGCGCGACGCGCAGCACGCCCACGGCATCTTCGGTCAGGTTGAGCTCGCTCACCGTCGGCTCCGGAAACGTCCGTACGGCGAGCGGTTCCCCCTCGACGCGTGTTGGTGGGTCCGCCACGGGCCGGCCCAGACTGCGGCGGACGCGCGGGCGCGGAGGAAGGCGCGGGACAGGGACGCGAGCGCGGGTGAAGCCGGATTCGTCGGTGCTCATGGGGCAAGCCGGGCAGGGACGGTCGGCGCGGCCAGTTTCGCCGTCAGCGCTTCCGCTTCCGCCGGCGTGAGGGTGAAGCCCGGTGCGATGGGCCGATCCGCGTGATCGTTCAAAAACCACCGCCCCCATTCCGCAAACGGTGCGCCGGGGGGCAGCGCGGCGAGCTGCTGGCGAACATCGTCCAACTGTGCGAGCACGACGGGCACGTGTTCGTATTGTCCGGCATCGTTGACGACGCCGGCGGCGCAGATGGTGGCGAGTTGCAGCAGCCACTCCGGCGTCGAAGCGTCACCGGTATCCGGCGGCAATGACCAGAGCGCAAACTTCGGGGCTTCGCCGGGGGTCGCCGCCAGCTCCGTGCGCAGAAAGCGACCATCCGGACTGAACCCGCAGGTCGTCACACTCACATCGTGGACCAATGGCTCGATGATCGGCTGACCGATGCGCGCGTCCCACACGAGCGCCCGGCGGTTTTCGTCGATCGTGCTGATCCGTCGTCCATCGGAACTGAATGCAGCCGAGCGGAGGGCGGATGACCCCGGATGCGTCATTCGTCCGCTCGCCGGCGCGCCGGTGGGGGAATCCCACAGACGGGCGATTCCATCGCGCGCCCAGGTGAGCAGTTGGTCCCCGGCGGGCGAAAACCGGACTCCACCCGCCATACCGCTCTCCACCAGCAATGGGCCGACGGGCTGGCCGTTGGCGTCCCAGAGCCGGGATTCACCTGCGGCGTTGTTCGTGGCGATGCGCGTTCCATCGAAGTTGAATTCAGCCTGATAGAGTGGCCAGTCGCGCATCGGCTTGAGGGTGATCGACGACTGTCCGCTGACGGTTTCCCAAATTTGCGAGACGCCCTCCCAGGAGCCGGTGGCGAATCGGCGGCCGTCCGTGCTGAAGCCTCCCGGGCGCCGATAATACCCCCAGCCGCCGTAGCCCTTCGGCGTGTAACTTTCGGCCGGACCCGGTTTCACCACCCCCAGCGGCCGGTTCAGGGATCGACCCGAGCGAAGGTCCCACAAGTGAAAGGTCTGGCGGTCCTCATTGGGGGACATGGCCACGACTTCGCCCGTGGAGCTGAGGTAGACCCACGCCTCACCCGTCGGGGCATTTTCGAGCGGCACCACCTGGGTGACTCCACCGGGCCCGAGCGCCCACGACTGCCAGGCACCCTTCCGAGTTTGGACGACCATGAACCGCAGGTCCGGTCGGAGCGTGCTACCGCTCCCCCGCGGGGGAATGCCTCGGATCGGCTCGGGAAACGAAAATCCGCCGGCGACTTCGCGCCCGGATTCCACCTCCAACACACGGGCGCGGTCATCCTCCAGCCAGAGCACCCGCGAGGGAGCGCTCTCCAGAAAAGGTGCCGGCATGGTTCGCTCCCGGGAGCGCGGGAGGATCAACGGCCGCGCGATGCCAAAACTGACGCGCAACCGCTGCACGGTTCCATCGGAGCGCCCGACGATCAGTTCCGAGCCATCGGGCGAGAGGGCTGTCACGGAGTCGTAGTGAGAGTGGGTCGCCTCGGCGCGGAGATCCCCCGTGCGGAGATCCCACAGACGCGCCGTCCCGTCGACGCTCGCCGTATACAACGTGCCGCCGTCGCCGCTCAGCTTCATGCTGCCAATCGGAGCCGAATGGATCAGAGGGGGCAGCACGGGTTGCCCCGTGGCGACATCGCGCACAACTAGCATACCCGCCCGGCCGTCGGTCGGGGTGGTGGGTGCAATCATCCAGGCGTGATCAGGCGGCCCCCCAAAGAGAATGGGGGTGTTGGTGCGCGAGGGGTCGAAATCCAGCGATTTTAACAAGTGGGCCCGTTCCGTGGTGACGAGGTAGGTTTGGGCCGTAGGCGAGAACGCCGGCCCGAGCTTCGCCCCCGTACCGGAGGCGTAAATCTGCAGTCCGCGGGACGACAAGATACTGAAGTACCGCCCGTCCGGACTGAAGTTCAGCACGAGGATCAAGTTCGTCGACGTGTGCTCGATCAACCCGGTCTCGATGACGGGCTGCAGGCCCGGCAGCGATAAAAGCTGAAAACCGGAACGATGGGGGCCGGCGATGTAGGTGACCAGCACGCGAGTGCCGTCCGAATTGAATCGGGCGACCTGGAAAGGGCCGGGCAGACGGACTTCCGCCTCCAGTTTCCCGGCGGTGAGGTTCCAAAACTGCAGGGCGCTGCCAGGACCATCACTGCGTAACAGCCACCGGCCATCGGGGCTGAGGTGCACGTCCGCGTTGGGGGGAAGTTTTCCCGGCATGATCCAGGTGTGGCCAGTCAGGACGTCGGCCCGGACCACGGAACGATCTTCGAGCACCACAATCACCACGGGTGCGGTTTCATTCTTGGCCGAAATCCGGGAGATCTTTTTCCCGAAGTCGAACGTGCGGTCGACGCGTCCGGTTTCCGGCTGGACCACCCGGATCACCCCGTCGTGGCCGAGCACGACCATCACGCGACCCGAGAGCATTACGCCTTTGTCCAGACCGGAGAGGAAATCGCCTGCACCGTCCAGACCACCGGCTAATTTGGTGCGCGTATGTCTGCCGGTGGCGACATCAATGGAACCGAGGGTTCCGTCGTCGCAAAAAACCACGATCTTTTTTCCTGCCTCCGTATATTCGAGGTGGGTCACGCGCGAGGGAAACCGCAACGGTGCGCCGACCGGCAGGAGATAATTGCGCGACACCAGCAAGGAGGCCAGCCGCGGTGCAATCGTCGTGTCGCGCGGATTCTTGCGCGCGGCGTGCACGAGATAGGCGAGCCCGTCCGTGGTGCGACCGTCCGCCAGAAACTGGCCGGCGAGATCACGCGCCGTGCGGCTGGCGCGGATCGCCTCGTCCTGGCGCGCGACTTCCGCCTGCTGGCGCAGTTTTCCCTCGGCCTGCTCGGCGACGACCGCGCGCGCGCGGGCGGCGCGTTCGCGCACGAGGAGAATCGACGAGGCGATCAGGCCCGCGATGAGCGCAGCGGTCACGGCCAGCGCCGCGGCGAAGGCAAGTTTGTGCCGGCGGACGAGTTTCTGGATCCGGTAGAGGCTGCTCGGCGGGCACGCGCTCACGGGTTCGCTGGCGAGATAGCGCTGGATGTCGCGCGCGAGACCGTTCGCCGTTTCGTAGCGCCGCGTCCGGTCTTTCTCCAGGCAGTGCATGGCGATCCAGTCGAGGTCGCCGCGCACGAGGACCGTGAGTTTTCCGGCGTCCGTGCCGCGCTGCTGTGCGATCGAGGACCGGTCCGCGTCGGACAACGTGCCGAAGCGCGCCGACGGGCGCGGCGGATCGATGTTGCGGATGGTGCGGCGCATCGCCTCAAGACCGGACTTCAGGAGCGTGGCTGAGTCGAAGGGCTGTCGGCCCGTCAGCAATTCGTAGAGCAGCACGCCGAGCGAATAGATATCCGACCGCGTATCAACATCGAGACCACTCATCTCCATTTGCTCCGGGCTCGTGTAGGCCGGAGTGCCGATGAACGAGTGGAATTGAGTGAAAAGCGTCTTGTCCGTCAGGTGCGCGCTGGTGGCCTTCGCGATGCCGAAGTCGATGATCTTCGGCACGGGCAAACCGTCGTGCAGCGTGACGAGAATGTTCGACGGCTTGAGGTCGCGATGGATCACGCCTTTCTGGTGGGCGTGCTGCACGGCCTGACAGACGGCGATAAACAACTCGAGGCGGGCGGCGGCAGGGAGGCGGTTTTCGTCGCAGTAGCGCGTGATTGCGACCCCGCGCACCAGTTCCATGGCGAAAAACGGGCGGCCGCTGGGGGTTGTGCCCGCTTCGAAGACGCGCGCGATGTTCATATGCTCCATCAGCGCGAGTGCCTGACGCTCCGCTTCGAAGCGCGCGATCACTTCCTCGGTGTCCATTCCCAGCTTGATGATCTTCACGGCCACCCGGCGCCGAATCGGCTCGATTTGCTCTGCCATCCACACCACCCCAAATCCCCCTTCCCCGATTTTTTGCAGCAGCTTGTAGTTTCCCACCCGGGCACCCGTCACCGACTCGTTTTCCGTCGTGAGGGCGAGGCGCAGCAGGTCGGCCGCCGCATTTTCCCGCGGATGCCCCGACGTCTCTTCAGCGAGGGCCAGTCGCCCTCGGAGCGCTTCATACCGAGGGAAGTCCAGGGCGCATTGCCGCTGCAACGCAGCGAGCCGTTCTTCCCGGGGGAGTTCGAGCAGCCGCGCGAGGAAGGCGTCGTCGTCGGAATCGGAGCGTTTCATAAACAAGTTCGGCAACGATGGGTGCGATACTGGGTGTGTTTTCCGATAGCACTTACTTGGTAAACTGTCGCGGGCTAAGGACCGGCGGCGGTCAGCGACCCGTTGTGGAGAGCGACGAGAATGGGCGGTCGGGAAAGGCGAGTTTTCATGAGTTGCAGTGAGTTAAATCACGAGGGCCGGGCTTATCCGATGCCGGAGATGGCGGAGCGAATTTCAGCCGATAAACCCGTCGTGGGCGACGGGATTCATTTAGCCAGCAAGCCGCGGCGTGGAGAGGCCTCGGCTCGAGCGCTTTGAATGGGAACGCGCAAGAGATCGTCGGTCAGAGCGTCATGACCGCAGCGCCCCGCACTTTCGGACGACTTTTGGCCGTGACGAATTCGGCGCGGTTGAGGCGGGGCGTCCGATCGTTACCGCTCTCACCAAGTTTCGGCCGGGACGGCATGTGATTTGGATTCGTGGCTTCGACCGCGGCGAATTTCGGACGCGAGGGCATGCAGCACAGGTCGGAGCCGTCGGCCGACCCGCATATCATGCGGGAAGGCAGGCCATTCGCGCCGGTGTCTTCGGCGGCGATCGGGTCGAGCTTCGGACGTTGCGGTACGCGCGTGGTGCCCGATTCGCCGGTGATGACCAGGCTGATCTCGGGACGATAGATCTCGGAGACGGGTAC
>JAQGON010000036.1 GCA_028293565.1 Verrucomicrobiota bacterium
AGTCGATCGACATGCTGGATATCCGATTTCGGATGGAGCACGCCTTCGGTTTAGCGATTGAGCAAAATGCGCTGGCGCTGAGCCTGGGCGAAGCCGTTCCCGCCAGCGTGGTCCGCGAGGAACTGACGGTCGTCGCGCTGGCGAGTTATGTGGATAGGCGGCTGCGCGGGGAAGTCACCCGATGACATTCGGAGCAAAAGGCTCGGTGGCGCTTGTGACGGGCGGTACGCGCGGCATAGGGCGGGCGGTTTCCCTGGCACTCGCGGCGGCCGGGGTCGACACGGTGATCCTGAATTACCTCCAGGACGAGGCTTCGGCGGCGAGCACCCAGCGGGAACTCGAATCTCGGTCTGCGCGCAGCGACTTGGTGAAAGCCAATCTCGCGTCCCCGGACGAGATCGACCGGCTCTTCGCCACCGTCGCAGCGTCGCATCCACGCCTCGACTACTTCGTTCATTGTGCCGCGCTCGGGGCGTTCAAACCGTTGCTCGACACGCGGCCAAACCAGTGGGACCTCACCATGAACATCAATGCGCGCGGTTTCCTGCTCTGCGCCCAACACGCCGCACGGCTGATGCAAGGCGGAGCCATGGTGGCGGTATCGAGCCTTGGGAGTACGCGCGCCATTCCCAATTATGGAGCCATGGGCCCCACCAAGGCGGCCTTGGAAGCCGTGGTCCGCCAACTCGCCGTCGAACTCGCCACTCGCGGAATCCGGGTAAATGCCGTCACGGGAGGTTTGGTCGATACGATTTCAATCCAGAAATTTCCCGACGCGGAAAAGCGGCGGGAAGAGAGCATCCGGCGCACCCCGGCCGGCCGGATCGGCACGGCCGAAGAGATTGCTGACGCCATCCTGTTCCTGCTCAGCCCGGCCGCGCGCTGGATCTATGGCCACACCCTCGTGGCGGATGGCGGCTTCTGCCTTCTTTAGTTACCCAAAATGAAAACAACTCCAGCCCATCACTACCCCGGGATCGCATCGGCTCCCCGCTTCCGCGTGACCATCGGCGTGCTTCTATCGGTCGCGCTCGCTTTTTCGTCCTGCACCGTGCCGGTGACGAAGCAGCTCCCCATGGCGCAGGTTGCGCAGCCCGCTCAGGAACGAATCCTGGGAGTGACCCTCAAGGACGGGACCGAGGTCGCGTTCGATCCGGCGGGTGCAATCCTGCGCGGAGATCGGGTGGAGGCGAACGTCAAGGGCGTGCCCTATAGCGTTTCCCTCGCCGACCTGCAGCGCCTCTGGGTCGAGCGGCGGGAAATATCCGCCGTCCGCACCCTCGGCTTGGTGGTGGGGGTATTGGGCGGGGGATTACTCGTGGCGCTGGCGATGAAGCAGTCGTGCCCGTTCGTGTATTCCTGGGATGGCACGCATTATGTGTTCGATGCCGAGCCCTATGGCGGCGCCATCACGCGCGGTTTGGAGAAGGATGATTTTTCCGAGTTATCGCACCTGCGCGAGCAGGACGGAGAGTATCGCTTGTTGCTCACCAATGAAGTCGATGAAACGCAACACACGAACCTGATGGAGCTGTGGGTCGTCGATCATGCTCCCGGCTCGCGAGTGGTCGCGGACCAACGGGGCGGACTCCACGCCTTCAAACAGATCGAGCGCCCGACGGCCGCGCGGGACCGGTACGGCAAGGATTTGCTGCCGTGGCTCGCGACGACGGACAAGAAGATTTGGGAACCGGAAAGTGTACCGGGGCCGGACGGAAGCCTGCGCCAGGAACTCCAGCTGACGTTTGCCAAGCCGCCCGGCGCCACGCAGGTAAACCTGATCGCGAATGCCGCGACGGGACTGTGGGGGTCCTACATGATCAAGAAAATGACGGAACTGCGAGGGTCGGAGGCCGGGAAATTCCTGGCTGCCATCGATCGCGATCCGGAGGCGGTCAAGGCGGTGCATGCCTGGGCCGCCCGCGAGGAAACCTACGTCCTGCGAATTGAAGTGAAGGAGCCGACCGGCTGGGAGGTGCGTGGCGCCCTCATCGGGAGCGGTCCATTTTTGGCCGAGGACCGAATGATTCCCCTCGATATCAGCCGGGTTGCAGGCCCTGCCATCGAGCTACGCATGCGTCCCCCGGTCGGGTTCTGGGCGTTCAATTCCTTCGGCGCTGCCTATGGCCCGGACGCCACGGTGCCGTTTGCCACGGTCGCGATGAAGTCCGCCCGCACCACCCACGGGGAGGATGTCTTGGGCGATCTCGCGCGTGTTGACGACAAGTACTACCGAATGCCGGAGATGACTGACCGGGCGGAGGTGACCTTCCTGGCACCTCCGCGCTCATCCGGCATGGACCGCACCGTCTTCCTACACAGCCGCGGATGGTATGAACTCCATTTGCACGCGGACGGGCCGCCGGATCAAGAAACCCTGTCGATGATTTCCGATCAACCCGATGGCCCGGCCCAGTTCGCCGTGAACGAACGGGTAAAATGGCAGCGTACCTCGCAGTCAAAATAGGGACGAGCGCGCCGGATTTATGAGAGGAGCGGCCGAATGGCGGGAGTGTGGGC
>JAQGON010000040.1 GCA_028293565.1 Verrucomicrobiota bacterium
ATACCCGAGCATCCGCTCCGCCCCGACGTTAAAAATCTGGATCACGCCTTGCGCATCCGTCGCGATGCTCGAAAAATTCGTGCTGTTTAAAATCGCGTTCTGCAACGCCCCCGCCTTGAGAATCGCCAACCGGCGGCTCAACTCCACCACGGACTCAACTGCAATGGCATCGGAGGGATCCGTGTGCGCGGGGGAAATGTTGGTTGGTGTCATCGAACTAAGGAACGCCCCACTCGGGCTCGACAACGTTTGCTGTCGGCGAGTTAGAAATCCCTCTCGCCCGGACACTTAACGCCACCTCCATCGGCCCCTATCCGAGATAGAGATGCTTCGTGGACAATCCTGTCAACGCATTCCGAGGTCGACTGCCGTCAACCCACCCTTTCGAGAATTCGAGCCGGCGGTGTTTCTCGACCGCCTGCGGTCGGAGTAGCACGGGTCTCCGACCCGTGGAGTTGGACGCAAGCAGCAGCCGCGTCCCTGCCGCAGCACCGGGTTCAGATTTTTCGCGTCTCCCGCTTCACGGGCCGGAGACCCGTGCCACATCGGCCGCGTCATCTGAAAACCGAATCCAGCATCGGCTACCGGATGGTGGAAGATGAGCCGCGAAAGAGATTCAGATTCCGAAGAGAATCCTTCGCGACCTTCGCGTTCTTGGCGGTAAAAACAAAAAAGCGGTCCGATTCACCCGCCGCAAGGAGCGCAGCGGCTGCAACGGAAAAACCGCCAAAAAAACCAGCGCGGACCGGCCGCGCTGGCTCAGGAAACGGGTGCTGCCCGTCGGTTACTTGACGGTGATGTTGTTGATCACTTCGCGGACGCCGTCGGTCCCGCGGGCGATCTCGCCGGCGCGACGCTTCTGTTCCGCCGTGTCGACGAAACCACTCAGCTGAACGGTGCCTTTGAAGGTGTCGACCTTGATGGCATGGGCCGGCGTGGTGTCATCCTTGACGAGCGCGGCCTTGATGCGCGTGGTGACGACGCTGTCGTCGATGAATTCTCCGGTGCTGGCCTTGGTGGGTCCGCCAGCGCAGCCGGCAGTCATGGAAGTAACGGCCACGGCTCCCGTAAGGAGCATGCCGGCAAACAACGAACGTACGAGATGAGGGTGCGTTTTCATAACGCGGTTAGTCTAATCGCATTCGGCGGTTCCCGCCAGCCGGGTAGTTTCCGGTCCGCCGCATCGGGCGGTTTACCGCGATTTGCACGGCCCGGCGGTCTGGCCGCCCGGGAAAACGCCGGGGCGGAACCGTCGCGTGATTCTCCGTTCAATGCCTGAACGGTCCGCTTGATTTTGAAACCATGATGTCCGAATCCAGACGCCTGCTCGCGATTGTCGCGATTCCGCTCGGAGCCTTCATTGCCGGCGACTGCGGCCGGATCGTTTCCGGCGGCAACATTGCGGAAGCCGATCAAATGTACGCGGACCACGACGAACTGGCGCCGCCCCGGTTTCGCGGCTGGATCAGCGAGCGGCATTTCTATGTCGGGAATGCGGAAAAAATTTACCGGGAAGCGCGTCGCGCGGAAACGCCGCCGCCGGCCGAACCGTCCAGCCTCAAGATGCCCGGACCGGCGGTGCCCGAGGCTCCTTCGGAAGGCGGGGCGCGATGAATCTGACCGACGAGCTTCGAAACCTTTCCGAACTCCACCAGCGGGGCCAGCTCACGGACGCGGAGTTCACCAACGCGAAAGCCCAGCTGCTCGCGCAGGAGGGCCGGCCGCCGCCCGCGCCGGAGTCCTTCGCGCCGACCTCGGCTGCGCCCGCGGCCGTGCGGATCAAGGAAAAGACCTACCGCTCCAGCCGCTGGTCATCAGGCAACCTCTTCTTTCCCGACCGTCTCACCATTGCCAACGATGGAATCGTTTTCCGCAAGGGGGCGCTGTTCGGTTCGAATGAAGAACACATCAGTTACCGCGCCATCGCCTCCTTTCGGATCAAGAATGGAATTTTTCTTTCGAACGTGAACGTCGAGACCTCCGGCGGGAGCCAGCCCATTTTCATCAACGGACTCTGGAAATCGGCGGCGCGGGAAATCCAGGAAGTGATCCGCCTCCGCCAGGGAAACGCCGCGTAGCGCAGTCGCCTTGCCTGCTTTCGTGTCTCGGGGCTCTGATTGAAGACTAGGAGCCGGCGAGGCCGGGGGCAGGCAAGATGACTGCGCTACGCCGGCGCCGGGCTCTCAAGGTGGAACGCGTTGCCCTCATCGCGTTGGACGCTCCGCCGACAACCAAAGTCCGCTCGCACCGCCAGCGCATTGAGGCCCTTCGACAATCTCAGGGTCCGCGCCCATGCGCTCCACCTAATCATTCGCGACGAGCGCTGCCGGAACTCCCTCCCACGCTCATTCGCCGGTCGGAGACGCCGAGCCGCCCAGATGCTCCACCGCCACGTCGCCGCCCCATTTTTCCGTCAGATACTCCGCCACGAGCCGACGGTGACACTGATGGGGCTGGTCCTCGCTGCAAAGCAGGCATCCGCCGTTGATCAGCGACTTCGGCACCGACTCCTCCACTTTCCGCCGCCGCATCAGCTGGATGAATTCGCGTTCAAAACCCGGCCAGCCGCCGCCCTCGTTCCGATAGGCGTCGAGCATCGGCTGGGTGGGCGCCAGCTCCGGCACGTGCACATAGCCAATCCCGCAGATCGTCTCGGCAAAATACTGCAGGTCCTCCCGTTTCGCGAAGCCGGCGAGCTGCGACACATTGTTCAGCCGCACGTCGACGATGCGCTTCGTCCCGGAACGCTTGAGCAGCCCGAAAAATTTCCGCGCCGACTTCCGCGTGAAACCGATGGTGAAAATCTGCACGTGCGGCATTGGCGCGTTCGAATGGGCGAAAAAAACCGCCCTCCCTCCCCGCTCAGCCGCGGGGATTGATGGCATCCGCAATCACGCGCCGCAGCTGTCCAAAGTCCACCGGTTTTATCAGATGCGCGACAAATCCCGCTTCGCGCGAGCGCACGAGGTCGTCTTCCATCCCGTAGCCGCTGAGGGCGACGCCCTTGAGCCCGTAGAGTTCCCGCAGTTTCATCATCAGCTCGTCGCCCGTTCCATCCGGGAGGCCCAGGTCGGAAATAACGAGGTCGAACCTGTCCTTGCCGGCGGCCTCGAGCGCTTCGGCCAGCGAACGCGCCGACGTCACCCGGTGTCCGATTCCGCCGAGCAGCCGCGCGAGCACCTGCAGCGTTGCGTCGTGATCCTCCACCAGCAGGAGGCGCAGCGCGGGCTCGCGCCGGGCCCCCGCGCCGGGGGCCGGCGTCGTTTCCGGCAGCGGCGAGTTGCTGTCGCTGCGGACCATCTGTCCCTTCGGCGCTTCCACCGCGCCCGGGAGCTCGATCAGGAAGGCGGCGCCCGTGTTCTGGCCTTCGCTCCGCGCCCGGATGCGGCCGCCGTGCAGCGTCACGATCGCGCGGGCGATCGCGAGGCCGAGCCCCAGTCCGCCGAAACGATGATCGCCCGTCCTGCCACCCTGTTCAAAGGGCTCGAAAATCCGCTCGACCTCCGTCGGATTGATCCCGATGCCCGTGTCGCAGATTTCCACCGCGAGCCACGGACTTCCGTCGGCGCCGTCCACGTCGCGCGTCTCCACCGAAATCCGCCCGCCGCGCGGGGTGAATTTCACCGCGTTCCGCAGCAGGTTCCAGATCACCTGCTGAAAGCGCGCGGGATCCACCCGCAGTCCGCTGCGCGCCGCGTCCATCCGGCGATCGATCGTCACCTCCTTCGCGTTCGCTTCGTCGCGCACGATTTCAACCGCCAGCCCGATCAGCGCATGGATGTCGCTGAGCTGCGCGCGCAGCCGCATTTTCCCCTTCGTGATCGTCGTCATGTCGAGCAGGTCGTCGATCAGCCGCGCCTCGAGGGCGATGTTGCGCTCGATCATCCCCAGCTGGCTGCGGGTCTCCGCCGGCAACTGCTCGTCGTCGCGCAGCGCCGCCGCCGTCATCAGCACGGGCGTCAGCGGCGTGCGCAGCTCGTGGGAAAGCGTCGCGATGAAATTGTCCTTCGAGCGGCTCGCGCGCTCCGCCTCGGCCTGCGCGCGTTTCAGGGCGTCGATCTCGGTGTTGGTCCCGAACCAGCGGACAATCCGGCCGCCGGGATCCCGCAGCGCCTGCGCCCGGGCGAGGAACCACCGGAACTCCCCGTCGTGCCGCCGGAGCCGGAATTCCATTTCGAAACGGTCGCCGGTGGCGAGCGACGCCCTCCACGCCGTCGCGACGAGTTCCTGGTCATCCGCGTGGACCAGTCTCCGCCACGTCCGGCCCAGAATTTCCTGCTGCACGTCGGTGCCGAAATAGAGGGCGCACTCCTGATTCGCATACTCCAGCCCGCCTTCGACGTTGGCCGTCCACACCTGCAGCGCGACCATCTGCGCCACGAGGCGAAACCGCTCGGCGACCTCGGCCTCGTGCCGCGCCGACTCCTCGGCCCGGTGGGCCGCCTCCTTGGTCGACTGCTCCGCGCGCGCCCGCTCGACGGTCGACCACAGGCGCTCGACGAATTCCGACAGGAGCCGCAATTCCGCCGGCAGCCAGCGGCGCGGCGTCGATTGCTGCACCGCGACCATCGCCCGGAGCGCGCCGGCCTTGATCAGCGGAAAGCAGATGATCGCCCGCATGCCGATCGCGAGCGGCAGGCGGGCTTCCGCTCCCAGCTCCACGGCGACGTCGTGGAGCACCAGCGTCCGGCCCGCCCGCAGTTCGCGGGCTGCATGCTTGCCGAAACGCGACAGCCGGTAGCTTCCCACCGTCGACGGACAGCCGTTGGTGTAGTCATGCAGGATGTGGAAATGCTCCCCGTCGGGCTCGACTTCCGCGTAGCCGCACCGGGTCACGTTCAGGTGCGAGCCCAGCAGCCGGGTCGCGATGATCATGATTTCCGCCGGATCGAGCAACGGCCTGGTCGCGTCGCCAAAGGCGCTCAGCACCCGGAAACGCTCCTCGCTCTCCTCCAGCAGCCTCTCCTTCTCGCGCTTCGTGGAGACATCGTGAAACACCAGGATCACTCCGCGGATTTCGCCGGCATGCCCCCGGATCGGGGCCGCCGAATCCTCGATCGTCCGCCGCGTCCCGTTGCGCGCGCGCAGCACGGTGTGATTCGCGAGGCCGGCAATCACCCGGTCGCGCAGGACCCGCTCCGCCGGATTTTCGGCGCGCGCGCCGGCGTGCTCGTCGAAGATGTCGAAGATTTCGGGGAGCAGCCGGCCTTTCGCGTCGGACGTCGACCACCCCGTCAGATGCTCCGCGACCGGATTGATGAACTCGACGCGGCCCTCCGCGTCGGTGGCGATCACGGCGTCGCCGATCGAGCGCAGCGTCACCTGGAGTTCGCCCGCCCTGCGTTCGGCCGCGATGAGCGCATCCTGGTACGCCTTCGTCACACCCCGCAGTTCACGGCGAAGCCAGCTCGCGAGCAGCGGCACGCCGGCCAGCGCGGCGAAGGCGAACAGCAGCGCCACGGCGATCACGAGCCGCTCGAGGTTCCGCTCGCGCACGTTGCGCAGCATCTCCTCGCGAAAGATCATCTGGTCCAGAGTGGTTTGGATCGCCCGGAAGAGGGGGGCCGTGAGGCGCATGAATCCGGCATCGCGGACCTCCCTGCGGCCGGTGCCGATCCCTTCGAGTTCGCCATCGATCACCCGCAGGCAGGCGTCGATCTGCGCACGCAGCTCCTCGAGCGCCCGGACCTGGCTCGGATTGTCGACGGTCAATGCCTCCAGCTCCCGCATCCGCGGCGCGATCGCCGCCCGCGCGGCCGAAAACGGCTCGAGCTCCCGCGGGTCCCCCGCGAGACGGTAGCCGCGAAAACCATTCTGCATCGTCGTCGCAAGTTTTTCCATCTGGTATGCCTCGGAAATCACCCGGTCGGAGTGATCGACCCACCCGGCGGAGCGGTAAAGAAACGCCACGACGGCGACCAGCACGACGATCGGCACCGCAAGGGCGAGTGCCAGCGTCGCGGTCGCCTCGCGCAGCCTCCGGCGGAATCTCGTCTTGTCCTCGTGCATCCGGCCCTCGGAGTCGGGGAGAAGCTGGGCGCGGGATGTCATGGTCAATGCCTCCGCTAATCGCGGGCCCGCCGATGAATCCTTGCGGCCGGAGTCATGGCGGACCAGTAAGCGACCCTCCGCTTTTCCACGAGGCTAAACGCCTTGGACACCGGCGCCGTCCCGGGGTTTGGGGATTATTTTTCCTTGGGGCAAATCGCCCAAGGAAGATTTCCGACGGCTGCCGCGGTGATTTTACCGTGCCGTCTCGCATGGAACGGATTGCGACACCGCGGCGGTCGAAGGCGGTCATTTGTCCGAAGAATCACTCCCCTCTTCGCGATGAAAAAACCCTCATCTTCCGCTCCCGGTTTTCCGCCACGGCGTGCCAGCAGGAATGGCGACGCGTCGCCCGACGACCGCGAAATGTCCCGCCTCCAGGACACGAACGAGCGGCTCGGCAGCGGACCAGGCGCGGGCGACCGGTCGCGGCGCGCCCAATCCAACCAGGGGGGCGTTCGGGCCGACATGACCGGGAAGGCGTCGTCCGGCCCATCGGCGCGTCCGGAAACGAGCTGGAAGGCCTCGCAGCAGCGTGGCGACGGACGGTCCCAAGCCACCGGCATCGACCCGCGCAGCTCAGGACCGGGCGGGCGCGAAACACGTCAATCGTACGGCTCCGAGTCGGAGCGCCGCGGCCCCTCCCTCGGAAAACCAAAAATGCGGAGCCGGGAATACGGCGACAACAACCAGGTCTCGAGCACCGAACGCGACCGGCGCGCGGCGGAGCCACCGCCCGGCCGCGCGGCCGGCGAAGGCGCTTGAGCGACAGGCTGACGTGGGCCCCAGCGACAATCCCGCCATGCTGGACGTGGCGATCATCGGCGGCGGACCGGCCGGACTCAGCGCGGCCCTCGTACTAGGGCGGTGCCAGCGGCGGGTGCTGGTTATCGACTCGGGACGTCCCCGCAACGGCGCGTCGCGCGGCCTTCACGGTTTTCTGACCCGCGACGGAATCAATCCGCACGAACTGCGGCGGCTCGGCCGCGAGCAACTTCATTCGTATTCCACGGTGAAGCTGCGCGACCAGAAGGTCGCCGACGTGAAACGGCACGACGGGCGGTTCACGCTCTTGCTCGAGGACGGGCACCAGGTCGAAGCGCGCTTCGTGCTCTTTTCCACCGGACGCGAGGACGTGCTCCCCGAGCAGCCGGGATTCCGCGAGTTTTTCGGCCGCGGCGTGTATCATTGTCCCCATTGCGACGGCTGGGAGCATC
>JAQGON010000144.1 GCA_028293565.1 Verrucomicrobiota bacterium
CGGAGGGTGCGCCGGAACGTCTCAAAGACACGCACGTTCTTCTTGAGCCGAAGCGTTCCGCCGCCGCCTCCGGGGCGGACCCCTGGGTGGACGTCTCCCGGTGGCTGACGCCACCGGCTAATCTCCGTCAGGCCCTCCGGGCCAACTGCACTTTGCATCCGGCTCCGCCGGGTTGGGAGGAAGAAGAAGACGAGTCGCTTCGCTCACCCGACCCCCAGATGCGGCCCGAAGACCAGACACCCCACGACGACCGCGCCCACCGATGCCACGAGCACCGCGCCCGCCGCGACATCCTTCGCCCAGCCCGCGAGGAAATGCGGCTCGGGCGACAAGAGATCGACCGTGAACTCGATCGCCGTATTCAGCGCCTCGACGGCCCAGACCACGATAACGGCCAACACCAGCGCCACCCATTCCCACCTCGCCAGCCGAAACCACACGCCCGCCCCGAGCGCGCAGCCGGTGGCCAGCAGGTGAAAGCGCGCATTCGGCTGCGTGCCGCAGAGGACGCGCAAGCCGTTGAAGGCATCGCGAAACGCGACGAGACGCATGGGCCGCCGCTGTTTGGCCCGATACTCCTCGCGCGTCATGGCCGCGGGCTTACTTGTTGCCCGGGAAGAATGACGAACCCTTCGGCGCCGGCGTCGCGCCCAGCGCGGCGGGGGCTGCGTCCTTTTCGTCTCCGTGCTTCTGGCTGCCGGGTGCACCGTGCTTGTCTTCCGGCGAGATCGGACCGGCCCCGGCCGGGTTCTGCGGAACTTCCGCGGGCAGATGGATCGGAGCCGTGGATTCACCGGCCAATTCGCTCGCGGAATGGCGCTCACAGGCGGCCGTCCCGAGCACGGCCACGGCAGCCAGGGCGTATAAAGTCGTCCGAGTCATAGGCCGCGCAAAGTATCCGGCGCCGCGCGGCGTGCAAAGTGGGAAATGCTGAAGGAATCGCCCTGATCTGGATTGTCTCATGGTCCTCCCTCCGGACTCCGCCGCACTCCGGGCTGGCGCGGAGACGGGAAATGCGTAACTTCCGACATTATTTCCTTACTCAACCATACCACGACCGCCGATGCCTGCGCGGACGAGTTGCTGGAGACGGTGCCGCTGCTCATGCGCGTCATCCGCACGCATGTCCGCGCCAAGACGGGCGCGGAGCTTTCGATCGCGCAATTTCGCGCGCTGGCGTTTCTCGGGCGGAATAGCTGCGCGATGCTCTCGGACCTCGCCCGCTTCCTCGACCTCACGCACCCCGCCGCCTCGAAACTCGTGGACGGTCTGCTCGCCTCCGGGCTGGTCAGCCGGCGCGAGCATGCACGCGATCGCCGCCGGGTTTCGCTCGAGCTGACCGCCGCCGGGAATCGCCGCTATGGCGCGGTGCTGCGGTCGGCGCGCAAGTTCCTCGCCGGCGAAATGCAGCACCTGGCGGCGCCCGATCGCGACGCGGTCTTTTCCGCCATGCAAACCCTTCACCGCGTCTTTGCCAACGCCCCCGACGAAGAGCGCCGCCCTTTGCCCAACTCATGAAACCGAACTCCCTCCTCGGCTCCCACGTCGTTCTCCTGCTGCTGCTCGCGCTCATCCCATTCACCGGCTGCCGGCCCACTCCGCCCGCAGCCGCGAAAGGCGCCGGGCCGGTGCCGGTCAACGTCGGCACCGCCGTGAAGAAAGACGTGCCACTCGATCTCCGCGCGATCGGGAATGTCGAATCCATCGCGACGGTCGAAATCACGGCGCAGGTTTCCGGCGAGCTGATCGAGGTCGGTTTTCAGGAAGGGCAGGACGTGAAAAAGGGCGACCTGCTCTTTTCGATCCAGCCGAAGCTTTACGCGACGCAGCTCGCGCAGGCGGAAGCCAATCTGGCGCGCGATCGCGCGGCCGCGGCCAACGCGCAACGCGAGGCGACGCGCGCGGTGGAGCTCTCGGCCAAGGGCGCGGTCTCGCGAGAGCAACTCGAGCAGACGCGCTCCGCCGCGGAAGGCGCCGCGGCCACGGTGCATGGCGACGAAGCGATGCTCGTGATCGCGCAGGTGCAGCTTTCGTTCGCCACCATCAAGTCGCCGATCGACGGACGCACGGGCACGCTCAACGTGCAGCGCGGGAACATCATCAAGGATCACTCGACGCCGCCGATGACCACGATCAAGCAGCTCGCGCCGATCTACGTCACCTTTGCGGTGCCGGAGATGCACCTCGCCACCATCCGCAAAAACATGGCGAACCGCGCGCTCACCGTCACCGCGTACGATCCGCAAAACGGCGAAACGCTGGCCACCGGCGCGCTCTCCTTCGTCGCGAACGCGGTCGACATGACGACCGGCACGATCACGCTGAAGGCGAGCTTTGCGAATGAGGACCGCGCGCTCTGGCCCGGCGCGTTCGTCGATGTGTTTCTGCGGCTCGATACGGAGGCGGGCGTGACCGTGGTCCCGTCGAGCGCGGTCACGGTGGGGCAGAAAGGGCCGCAGGTTTTCGTCGTGAAAAGCGACGGCACGGTCGATCAGCGCACGGTGAAAACGGGCCGCTCGGTCGCGCAGGAGACGATCATCCAAAGCGGCGTGCAGCCCGGCGAAATCGTGGTGACGAACGGGCAACTGCGGCTCGTGCCCGGTTCGCAGGTGAGCATCATCGCACCGACCAGCGCGGCGCTGGAAGCCGGGCGCTCGCCAGGTTCGCCGCCGGCGTCCGCGCAAAAT
>JAQGON010000112.1 GCA_028293565.1 Verrucomicrobiota bacterium
TTGAACAGAAGCGAACGATGGCAACGAAGCGCCGTCTGATGTGCGGAGTCCGGGTTGCAGGCGGAGGAGGGTTCGGAATCAAAAAAATCCCTAGCACCTCGCCTGCAACCCCGAGGCAGCGAACGGACGGCGCTTCGTTGCCTTCGTTCGCTTCTGTTCAAAATCGGAAGGTCGAAGATCAGGGCCGGAACTGGTCGCGGTAGGCTTTGCCGCGTTCGAGGTGCGAGACGACCTCAAGCCAGTCGCGGTTGGAGATCGCGGCGTGCAGCAGCTGCAGTTCGTCCTGATACTCCCGGAGCGCCCGCAGGACCTCGTCGCGGTTCTGGTCGAGAATCGTGCGCCAGAGCGGGGGATCGCTCGCCGCGATGCGCGTGGTGTCGCGCAGGCCGCCGCCCGCGAAATTCCGCCAGGCTGGATTTTTCCGCGCGAGAAACGCGCAGAGGCCCGACGCCAGCAGCTGCGGAAGATGGCTGATGTGGGCCACGATTTCGTCGTGCTGGTCGGGCGAAATCGTCACCGGCTCGCCTCCCAGCCCGCGCCAGAAACGGACGACGGTCTCGACCGCCGGCTCGCTGCTTTCGGCCAGCGGAGTCACGAAGCAGGTGCGCCGCGAAAACAGCTCGGCGCTGCTGTGTTCCCAGCCGGTCTTCTCGGAGCCGGCCATCGGATGCGAGCCGATGAAGTGCGCCCGCTCGCGCAGCGTGGCGTGTCCCAGGCGGGCGATCTCGCCCTTGACGCTGCCGACATCGGTGACGATCGCACCGTCGGCGATCCGGGGCGCGATCTGCTGCACGAGCGGGACAATGCGGTCCACCGGGGCGGCGATGACGACGAGATCCGCGCCGCGCACGGCCTCCTCCGGCGTGTCCGCGACCGCATCGCACCACGGCTGCTCGCGCAGTTTCAGCCGGACTTCCGGCCGCCGCGCCCACAGCACGATGCGCGAGGCGGTGCCGTGGGTCCGCGCCGCCCGCGCCACGGAACCGCCGAGCAGCCCGGGCGCGAGGATGGTGAGATGAACCGGCACGGCCTCTTGGAAATGCCAAACCGCCGAAGCTGTCCAGCACGGGTTCGGTTTCCCCGGCTGCGGATTTCGGATTGCCGACCGTGGGGTGGAGCGCATTGCCCTCAATGCGCTGGCGGTGCGAGCGGACCTTGATGGTCGACGGAGCGTCCAACGCGTTGAGGGCAACGCGTTCCACCCGCGGGACGCGTCAGCTTCCGAGTTTCACGATCCGCTCGTACTCGGCCTTGGTCAGCGGCTGCACCGACAGCCGGCTGTTGCGGAGGAGGGCGGTCTTGGCGAGGGACGGCTCGGCTTTGACCTGGGCGAGCGTGACGGCGCGGGCGAGGGGCGCGATGGGTTTCAGCTCGACGGCGACCCAGGCGGGTTCGTCGGCGGTGGCGTCGGGGAACGCCGGCTTCGTCACTTCCGCGAGGCCGACCACGGCCTTGGTGGAAACGCTCTCGTAGAACATGACGCGGTCGCCGCGTTGCATCGTGTTGAGGTGAATGCGGGCCTGGTAATTTCTCACGCCGGTCCAGTCGGCGCGGCCATCGCGGACCAGGTCGGTCCACGCGTAAGCCTCGGGTTCCGATTTAACGAGCCAGTATTGGGTTGTCATGCGAAGGGCGCTTTGGTGCGCTCGCACTGAAATGCACGAGGATCGCTCTGAAAAGGCAAAAGCCAGCCGGGACCTCCGGATTATTTACTTCCTCATGCTGGCGGGCACGCTGCTGCCGTTCGCCCTGTTCTGCCTGGTCCGCCGATGAACAAGAACCTGACCGCGATCCGCGTCGTTTTTTTCCTGCTCTGCGGCGCCTGCGGCTGGCTGGTCTGCTACGCGATCGAGGAATGGGACTCGCACCGCAAGCTCGCGGTCATGATCGGGCTCCTGCTCGGGGCGCTCGTGATCCTCGTCGACGTCCTGCTCAAGGGTTTTTCGCTGCGCGGGCTTTCCGCGATCACGTTCGGCCTCGGGATGGGCACGCTGATCGCCTACTTCATCAGCACCTCGCCGCTGTTCCGGTTCGGCGACCCCCAGATCATCTACCTGTCGCAGCTCGGGCTTTTCCTGGTGTGCACGTACCTCTGCACCGTCATCGCGCTGCGGGGGAAGGACGAGTTCAACCTCGTGATCCCCTATGTGCGTTTCGTGCCGCACGACGTGGATGTGCCGCTGGTCGTGGTCGACACGAGCGTGCTGATCGACGGACGCATCGCGCGGGTGTGCGAGGCCGGCTTCCTGAACGCGGCGCTGATCATTCCGCGCTTCGTCCTGAACGAGCTGCAGTCCGTGGCGGACTCGTCCGATTCGCACAAGCAGGCCCGCGGGCGGCGCGGGCTGGAGGTGCTCAACGAGCTGCGGAAGATCAAGCGGGTCGACATCCGGATTTCGGAGAGCGAGGTGGCCAAGCAGGAGGACGTGGAGGCGAAGCTGGTGTTCCTCGCGCAGAGCATGCGGGCGAAGCTCCTCACCACGGATTACAACCTCGCGAAGATGGCCGAGTTCCAAGGCGTGCCCTGGCTGAACCTCAACGAGCTCGCGCGTTCGCTGCGGCCCGAGTTCATGCTCGGCGAGACGCTCGACGTGGAGCTGGTGAAGGCCGGGAAGGACGAGGGCCAGGCGGTCGGATATCTCGACGACGGATCGATGGTGGTGGTGAACGCCTCGCGGGGTTTCATCGGCCGCCGCGTCAAGGCGGAGATCATCAGCGTGCTCCCGACCGCCGGCGGAAAAATGATTTTCGCCAAGCTCCTGTCCGCTGCCTGAAAAATTGGTGTTTACTCGCGTCGGGGGATTGCGCAAAACCTCCCTCCCTGTTGGGGCAGTAGCTCAGTTGATAGAGCGCGTCGTTCGCAACGACGAGGTCGTCGGTTTGATCCCGATCTGCTCCACCATCCTTCGCTGGAAGCTACGGATGGCACGCCGGCCGGAGGCTGCGAATTACGTTAAGGCTGGAGGAACGCCGACGAAGGAGGTCCTCCGAAGCTGCCGGCGCAGGAGGGCTTTAGACCCTCCCGCAGCGCCATATTAGCGGGCAATGCCCAAGGACCCGACAGGATTGCGGGTTACGGCCGCGTGAATTCTGGGATATTCCGGCAATTGGCCTCGTAGTTGCTTTTTAAACGGGGAAAACCGAGCCTCCTCCCGATTCGCTCCGCCATGAAAAAAACCAAATCCAAGGCCAGGAAGACGCCCGCCCCAGCGAAGAAAACGAAGCCAGCCGCGCGCAAGACGGCGACGCCTTCACCCGCAGTCCGGAAAACAGCGCCCGCAACGATCACCACCCTCGTTTCGGCGCATGTCGACGTCGGTTTCGGCAACCTCCTTTACATCCGCGGCGAAGGCTCCGGCCTCAGCTGGAACAAGGGCGTGCCGATGGCGTGCGTCGCCGATGACCGCTGGACCGTCACGCTTCCCGAATCCTCCCGGCCGATCGTGTTCAAGTTTCTGCTCAACGACGAGATCTGGTGCTCCGGCGAGGACTACACCGCCCTCTCGGGCGGAAATGTCGTGCTCTCGCCGGTGTTTTAGCCCGCCCGCGCCGCGTCCTAATCCGGATTGATGGCCCGCAGCCGCTCCTGGATCAGCGCCACGCCGGCGTCCCGGTCGGAAAGCTGGCTGCTCTCCACCACTTCGCAGCGCATCCGCACGCGGGAAAAAGGCAGCGGCAGATAAAAGCGGTCCCAGCTTTTCAGCCGCCACGCGCGGCGAAACTCGCCGCCGACCAGCAGCAGCGGCGCACCGGTGCGGCGCGGGACGATGACGGCCCCCGGCTTGACCTCGTAGCATGGACCGCGCGGCCCATCCGGGGTGATGCCGATGTCCTTTCCCGCGCGCTGCAGTTCCACCAGCACCGTCGCTGCCTCGCGGCCCATGCGGCTGCTCGATCCCCGGGCGGCGCGCATCCCGCCGACCATCTCGAAAAACGCCGCCAGCCACGCGCCATCCCGGCTGGCGCTGATCAGCGCATACGTCGGACGCGGGCGGCGCCACCGCCGGTAAATCTCCGTCGCGAGAAAAAGCCGGTTGTGCCAGAGCACAAACGCGATCGGCACGTCGCTTTTGGTGTAGTTGCGCACGTCCTCCGGCGTCGTCTCGAAGCGGAGCGACATCCCCCACCAGCGGACCAGGATGGCGAACGGCCAGAGCAGCGCCCGGCGCAGGCCGCCGATGCCGTGGGCCGCCGGTTCTGCCGCAGTGGAGGAGGGAACGCTCGGTGGGTTCAAGGGATCGGGCTGACGCTTGGTGTCTTGCTCCCCCCGCGCAATCCCGGAGCGGGACCAGGCTTTTTCACCGCAAAGATCGCAAAGGTCGCGAAGCACCGGCCGATCCAGGCTGGAAATCCGAAGGGGACCATTAGGTGGAGCGCGTTGCCCCCAACGCGCTGGGAACTCCGCAGACTTCCCAAGTGGGCTCAACCCTCCAGCGCATTAGGGCCCGTTCGACAAGCTCAGGGGCTGCGACAATGCGCTCCACCTGTTTTTGTTTCGCGTGGGTCATGCCCGGGGGATCCAGCGCCCGGCCTTCGCGTTCTTCGCGTCCTTAGCGGTGAAGGAAAAACGCCGCGCAGGGATGGGACGGCGTGGCAGCCGGCGTGGCGCGGCGGGTTGACGCCGACGGTCAACCGCGTCAGCAACCCGCGGATGACGTCCGCCTTTCCGCCGTGCCCGCACCTGCCGCCGTTCCGCGGCGGGCTCGACTGGCGGGCGCTGCACCGGTTTCGCGACGACGAACGCGGCGCGGATTTTTATTTCGCGTGCCTCGAGTACGGGCAGTCGCTCTGGACACGCGGCTTTGCGGCGCGATCGCTGCTTTGCCTCGATCGCGCCTTCGGGGCGGAGCTGCGCGGCGATGAGTCCGCACTTCGCGACTGGCCGCTGCCCTACGCCGCGATGGCGTGGCTGATCGCGAACACGCCCGAAGGCGTCTTTCTCGGAAATCCACGGGTGCACTTCCAGCACTATGCCGGCCGGATGAAGGTCCCGCGCTGCGACCAGCGGCGCTGGCGCGCCTGGGCCTGCTGGGCGCTGGCGCGCGCGATCCGGCCCGAGCTTCCCGGCGATCCCAAACACGCCGTCGAGGAACCCACGCTCGAACGGATCAAGGCCGAGCTGGAAAACCACGGCCTGCCGGGTGAGGCGGCGCTATGGTCCGCGGTCCGGAATCGGCTTTGAACAAAGGGCCGCCCGGAAATGGAACGCGGAGGCGCGGAGGAATGAAGGATCGGAACCAAGCGTTCAGGGACGCGGTTCCCAGCGGGCAAGATGATATCCATACCGGCCGTGCTGCAGGCGGTCCCAGTAGGGCGTCGCATAGGGATAGATGACAACCTCGCTGACAATACGGTACCGGCTGCGGACGGCGTCGAGCACATGGCGCCCTTCATAGGTCCACACCGGCGCGGCGCCGACCAGCTGGTAGGAAAGATAGATCGCCGAGTAATTTCCGGAGCGGATCTCGGCGGCGGTTTGCTCCGCGCGGCGCAGGAGTTCGCGGTGCAGTGCGGCGTAACGCGGAGGCGCGCCGGCGCCGCGGTTGTCGAGGGACTGGAGAATGCTGGCGGTCTGTCCGTGGGTGAGGAGTTTGACGTTCGGGTGATCGCGCGCGATCGGCTCGAGGAGCGGATCGCCGAGGACCGGACCGCGGACGGCCGTGACGTCGGCGACCAGCGCGTTCCAGTTGTCGCCGCGCGGCTGGGGCGGCAGGAGATAACCCAGGACCAGGAGGTTCGCCCCCACCAGGAATGTTCCGGCCTTGGGCCAGTCCGTCAGCCGGCGCAGGGCCACGATCACGAGCGGCCCGAGGAGCAGATGGTAGAAATAGACGAGGTAATTGCCCGGGTGCCACGCCAGCAGGGTGAGGAGCGCCAGGGCCGCGACGAGCGCGGACCAGGTCCACCGGTCGATCGCGCGGGGCAGCGGCGGCAGCGACCAGCCGACGATTTTTCCCGCGCGGCGCGGCGGCAGGAAAGCGAGCAGGAGCAGGCCGCCGGCGAGCAGGATGAATTCGCCCGTCTGGAGCAGGAAGATGCTCGAACTTCGCTGGGATGCCGCCGTCTGGACGATGAACGTGGAGTGAAAATAATACGGCGCGGCGGCGAGGAGCCCGCCAGCGAGCAGAAGCGCGCAGGCCGCCGAGAGGGCGAGGAATCCGAGCGAACGCCGGCGGGGTGCGGTGAGCAGGAGATGCGAGGCGATGATGAGCCACGCGAGGGCGAAGTAGGGTTTGGCAAGGGTTGCGAGCACGCTGAACGCGAGGCCGGCGACGAGGCTTGGCCACGAATTCCGCCGGCTGGCCGCCAGGGCCGCGAGGAAGAGGGCGGTGCCGGTCAGGTCGGCGCTGGCGGCGAGGGAGTGACTGCTGACGTTGAGAATGTAGAAAATCGCGAGCCCGGCGCCGGTTTCGACCAGGCCGATTCCCTCGCGGCGGAGAGTCCACCCGAGGATTCCGAGGGCGAGAAACAGCGCGACGGTGCTGGCGACGCGGTGAGCGATGTAAGGATTGGAGATCGCCGCGGCGAACGGACGCGCCCAGGCGGCGTAGACGGGTCCGTAGACATTGCCGCAGGTCGCGACGCCGGTGGCGGTGTAGGGATTGGGCGCCGCCGTGATTTCGACGAAGCCGGGTTCGTCCGGCGTGATCGGGTGGTCGATCCCGAGCACGCGCGCGTGCAGCACCACATAGTACGACGACACGGCGAGCGTGACGAGCAGCAGGCAGAAACGGAGGGTGGAGGACATTGCCCGCCGACGAGAGGCCACGTCCTGCGTCCGGGCGCAATGTTTCAGGTGGAGCGCGTTGCCCCCAACGCGGTAGGGGTTCCGCCTCGCGGGCGCCGGCCCCATCCGAAAAAAACCGACACCGCTCGCGGACAGGGCGTCCAGCGGGTTGGGGCAACCCGCTCCACCATCGCAAGCAACGATGGCCGTGCCATCCGAAGCTGTTCGAGAGCGAAGGATGGCGCGGTGGAGGTGACTCGAACACCCGACCGGCTGTTTATAAAACCGCTGCTATATCCAGCTGAGCTACCACCGCAACAAATTCTATATAATTGACTTAGTAGTATAAAATCTGACGCTATATTTTGATTTGTAACCCAGTTTAGTCACCCTATGGTTTCGGCGTGATTCGGCACCCAAAATCGCCTCCGGACGACTCGAAAAACGAGCCGTTTCAGAAGGTAGCCGAGTGCTTGTATCGTCGCCGGTCATCAGGGGTTTATTACGCGTTGGTCAAAAGGGCAGGCAAGCAGTATCGCCGCTCGCTCAAGACGACTGACCGCAAACTGGCCGAGCGAAGTCTTTCCGAATTCCGGCAGAAAGTTGGACGCCTCGACCATACCAAGACGCGCAATAACCTCACGTTCGCGGAGGTCGCCAAGCACTGGCTCTCGACGGTCATTCCCCAGCTCAAAGCATCGTCCGCGCGGCGTCGTGAAACGAGCGTCAGTCAGCTTGCCCCTTATTTCGGCTCCATTCCTGTCCGCAATGTGACCACGGGCACCTGCGAAAACTGGGCCGCCAAGCGCGGGGCCGGGATCTCGGCTTCGACCTACAACAACGAGCGGGACACGATCATTGCCGTCCTCAACTTCGCGAAGCGGGAAGGGCTCCTGATTGATAACCCGGCGCACGTCTTGCGACGTCGAAAGATGGGCAAGGCGAGCATCGTGATTCCATCAAAGGATGAGTTTCAGAAGCTCGTGGCCAAACTGCGCAGCCAGGACGATCGTTCCCACCAGGCGGCCAACTTGGTGGAGTTCTTGGGTTACTCCGGGATGAGACTGGCCGAGGCTACGTCAGTCCTGTGGGGCGATGTGGATTTCGAGAACTCCCGGTTCGTCGTCACGGGCGGCGAACTTAAGACCAAGAACCACGAAGCCCGCTCAGTGCCTCTCTTTCCCGCTCTGCGCCAATTCCTCGAACGGCTGAGGGCGGAGCGTCAACCCGCTGCGAGCGACCGGATCATCGGCATCGACAACGCGAAGACGGCAAT
>JAQGON010000113.1 GCA_028293565.1 Verrucomicrobiota bacterium
CTCCTCAAACGTGATGATGGTCGTCAGCACGTAATGGTTGTAGATCGCGGCAATGGCCGCGGCATCGGTGGAAGTGGCGGAGCGGAGCATGGCGTTATTCCGGAGGGAAACCACTGATTGGCACTAACTGGGACGAGCACGTCCGATGCCAAGTCACACGGATGGAGACGGGACCATCAGTCCCGCGGTGGTCGTTGTCTCATCGACGACGGCGTCCGAGCGGAAACCGACGCCCACCTCCAATTCATGCGGGGCTAGGGCGTGTCTTCAAAATTGATTGTTTCCGTAGCGGCAGGCGTCTCTGCCTGCCGATTTGCCGTCACCCCACAGGCACAGAGGCCTGTGGCTACAGGCTCGGAGACCATTCTCTGATTTTGAAAACACGCCCTAATGGCCCCGCCTCCATTTCGGATCATTTCGTCGGGAGTTCCGCGGGGGCGCAGGCGGGGCCGCGGGTCACGATCTCCTCTCGCGGCACGCTACGGGCAGAAGGGGAAAGCGCGTTGGGGTCAACGCGCTCCACCAGGCTTCGGCGCCAGATGGCCCTTCGCCACGGCGTCGTCGATCATCTTGACGGCGTATTCCCAGATGGCCTGGGAGCCCTCGGCGACCTGGGCGTTGCGCGCGAGCACGCGGTCCTGCGTGACGCCGTGCTTGCGCCACGCGTGGCCGTCGCTGAGGCAGTTGAGCAGCATCGGGTGAAAGCGATCGCAGGCCAGCGCGAAGCGGGCCTCGGGGGTTTTGTGCTCCTCGAATTCGTCCCAGAGCGCGCGGAATTCCGCCGCCTGGTCGGGGGGCAGCAGGCCGAAGATACGTGTCGCAGCCACGGCCTCGCGTTCGTGCTGGTCGGCCATGTTTTTCGCGTCGTAGGCGAAGGTATCGCCCGCGTCGATTTCCACGAGGTCGTGAATCAAAACCATCTTGAGGATGCGGAGGACATCGAGGGGCTGGTGGTTCGAGTGTTCGGCGAGCACGATGACCATGAGCGCGAAGTGCCAGGAATGCTCCGCGCTGTTCTCGGCGCGGCGGCTTTGCGTGACGACGGTCTGGCGGAAGACCTCCTTCAGTTTGTCGACCTCGGTGATGAAGGCGACCTGCTGGCGGAGCCGTTCGGCGGAAAAGGGCTTCATGGGGTGAGGAGGGGAGCGACGACCTTGGTCCAGATGGCATAGCCGGCGGGTTGCAGGTGCAGCTGGTCGTCGCGAAAGAGTTCGGGTCGCGTCCGGCCGGCGGCATCGAGCAGCGGCGTGGCGACGTCGACGAAGAGGCATCGTTTGTCGGTCGCGCAATCGGCGGCGATGAAGGCGTTGGCTTTCAGGACCTGTTCGCGGATGCGGGCGCGTGACGGGCTTTCCTTGATCGCCAGAAAAAGCAGGCGCGTGGCCGGCAGCGCAGCGTGGAGTTTCGCGCGGAATGCCCGGAAATCGGCGAGCACCGTTTCCGGGGATTTGCCGGCAGCGAGATCATTTTCACCAGCGTAGAGCACGACCATGTCCGCGTGATGGGCCAGCACCAGTTGATCCTCATAGAAGACACTGTCGGCCAGCTCGGAGCCGCCGAAGCCGTGGTTGTAGACCGGACGGCCGGGAAAATCCTTCGCGAGCGTGCTCCAGAATTTGATGGAGGAACTGCCGACGAAGACGATGCCGTGGGACGCCGGCGGATGGGCCTTGTCGGCCTGGGCCAGCTGGTCGATCTCCGCGGCCCAGACGGCGGGCTTGGCGCGGGCGCCCGGCAGCAGGGCGAGGGTGAGCGAAAGAACAAGGAGGCGGCGCAGCGAGGCGGGCGGGATAGGAGAACGCACGCCGACAAATTAGCCGAGAGCGCACCGGGCGCAATCCCGCGATTGTGCCGATTGGCAGTTGGTCTGTCTGTAGGTCGGGCTTTATGCCCGACGCATTGCCGCCCCGCAGAGATGTCGGGCGTAAAGCCCCACCTACATCGACCGGCCCCGCTGTCGAAGATTGCGCGCTTGCACGGGGCCGAGTGGCTGCGGCGGTGACGCCGCGGGGGGTCGGCCAAACTCTCACGAGTTCGGCTACTTGGCTTGCGCGCGCGGTGCGATTCGGTTTTTTTGCGGGATGCTTAAATTTGTCCGCCTTTCCCTCGTGGCGGCGCTGGCGCCCCTGATGGCGCTCGCCGCCTGGCATTATCCGGCCAGCCAGACCGTCGAACATGTCGACGACTACTCCGGCAACAAAATCTCCGATCCCTACCGGTGGCTGGAGGAACTCGATTCGGCCGACACCAAGGCGTGGGTCGCCGCGGAGAATGCCTTCACGGACGCCGAACTCGCGAGGATGCCCGAGCGCGCGCTCGTGAAGCAGCGGCTGACCGAGCTCTGGAATTACTCGCGCACCGGCCTGCCGTTCAAGGAGGCCAACTGGTATTTCTACACGAAGAACGACGGCCTGCAGAACCAGTCGCCGCTCTACGTGCAGGACGGGCTCGCCGGCACGCCGCGCATGCTGCTCGATCCCAACACGCTGTCGAAGGAGGGCACGGTCGCCCTGGCGGTCACATCGCCTTCGCCCGATGGCAAGTGGTTCGGTTACGGGCTCGCGACCGGCGGCTCCGACTGGCGGGAGCTGCACGTGCGCGACGTCGCGACGGGCCAGGATGCGCCCGACCTCGTCAAGTGGGCGAAGTTCACGGGCATGAGCTGGACGCACGACGGCAAGGGTTTCTTTTATTCGCGCTATCCCGAGCCGGCGGGCGGGAACAGCAAGGTCTTCAGCAAGCTTGAGCACCGCATGATTTATTATCACCGCATCGGCACCGCCCAGTCGGAGGACGTGTTGGTTTATGAAATGCCCGATCATCCCGAG
>JAQGON010000125.1 GCA_028293565.1 Verrucomicrobiota bacterium
GCTCCTTGCGCGGCACCTTCGCGGTTTCGACGATGGCGAGGATGTTTTCCGCGACGGTCAGCTTCCGGAACACCGACGCCTCCTGCGGCAGGTAGCCGATGCCGTGGCGCGCGCGCTCGTGCATCCGCAGGCGGGTGAGGTCGGTGCCGTCGAGGAAAACGCGCCCCGAGGTCGGCGGCACGAGGCCGACAATCATGTAGAACGTCGTGGTCTTGCCGGCGCCGTTCGGGCCGAGCAGCCCGACGACCTCGCCCGCGCGGAAATTGACGCTCACGCCGTCGACCACATTCCTGCTGCCGAAGGTCTTGATCAGCCCCTCGGTGCGGATTTCTGCGGACGCGTGGACGGTCATTTCGGGGGAGCGGGCCGCGCCGAACCGTCCCCGGGCGTGGTGGATTTGAGCGAATCGAAACCGAGGTCGCGCAGCGCGGGGCCGCTCACCCTGGATTTATCGACGATCACCCGGCGTTCGCCGCGGAGCATCGTGATCTTTTCCCCGGCGCTGGTCCACTCGGTGCCGTGGTCGATCAGGACGGGGCTTTCGGTCAGGATGACCTTGTCGTCGTGCGGCAGGACTTCGGCGCGTCCGCAGGTGGCCTCGCGCTCGCCCTGGACGATGAGCACGTGGCCGGTGGCGATCAGATACTTGAACTTCTCGAGGGTCGGCACGGTCGAGGTCTTGTCGCCGACGCCGATCGCCACGAACTCCAGGCGGTCGCACTGCAGCTTGAGATTGGTCCCGTTCAGGCGGACGGACCCGGTGCAGACGCCGTGGGTCTCGTTGCCGACGCTCCACATGTCGGCGTTGTCGCAGTCGAGCGTGGTGCGCTCGGGAGCCTGCTCCGCGCGAGTGGAGATGCCGGCGGCCAGCGCGCAGCAGAGGAGGAGGGTGCGGAATTTCATTTCAGGATGCTCTGCAGTTCAGCGTTGAAAACTATCCGGACGCGATCGTGCAGCGAAACTCTTTTCTGTGCGTGGTCGTAGGTCCACCGGGTGCCGGTGGCCTCGAGGTCGTCGCGGATCAGCCGCACGCCTTTGGCGCCGTGGGCCGTGTTCTGCTTCGGCAGGAACGTCGCGGCGGAACTCAGGAGGATGGTCTCGACGTGGTTGGTGGCGTCGCCGGCGAAGACCGTCAGGTTGAGATCCACGACATTGATGGACTCGGCGTCGGCGAACCGCGCTTCGCTGCCGCGCAGGGTCATCGAGTGGAAATTTTCACGGGTGAAAAGCGCGGCGCTCCAGTTCTTCGCCGGCGCGAGCAGCGCGGGTTCGGCCGCCGGGAGCGCGGAGCCGGCGGCGGCGAGGAGAGTCAGCAGGCTGTGACGCGGTTTCACGGATTCGTTCGCACCAGTTTGGCGCCGCTCTGCGATCCGACCTGCGCGGCGAGCAGATGTTCACACACTTCCCGGATGGCGCCGTGGCCCGCCTGGCGCCGCGTGACGTACCGCGCCGCCTTCAGGGCTTCGGGCATGGCGCCCGGCACGCTGACGCCGATCCCGCACCAGCGGATGGCGGCGGCGTCGATGTCGTCGTCGCCGACATAGGCGCACTGCTCCGGGGCGAGGCCCAGTTTCGCCGCGAGTTCCTGGAGGGCGGCGAGTTTGTCGGAGCGGCCCTGGATGATGTGCGGGATCTTCAGCTCGCCGCCGCGCACGCTGGTGGCGCCGGAAGGACGGCCGCTGATCCAGGCGACGATGATGCCGGCGAGTTCGAGCCGCTTGAGGCCCATGCCGTCGAGGATGGAGAAGGTCTTGGTCTCGGAACCGTCCGAGCAGATCCGGATGGTGCCGTCGGTCAGGACGCCGTCGACGTCCATCGCGAACAGCCGGACGCGGGACCATTCCCGGCGCTCGATCCTGACGGGGTGCTTTTTCGGGGTCGGCATGGGCGGCGGGAGCAGGACGGGGCGAACATCGAACATTCACCTTCCAACGTCCAACATCGAATGTTCGCCCGGGTCACCCGATCCAGGCGGTGATCCGCTCGATGATCTTTTCCCTGGTCGGAAGGAACGCCTCCTCGAGCTCGGGCGCAAACGGCACGGGCAGGTCGAGCGCGCCGATGCGGAGGGGCGCGGACTTGAGCGAGGCAAAATGCCGCTCGGTGAGCCGGGCCACGAGCTCCGCGCCGAATCCGTGGGTGCGCCGGCCTTCGTGGACGACCACCAGCCGGCCCGTGCGGGCGAGGGACGCCTCGATCGGCTCGAGGCGGAGCGGCGAGAGTGCACGCAGGTCGAACAGATCGAAGCCGAAATCGTATTCGCCCGCGAAGTAGTCGCAGACCTCCTCGGCCGTGTGCACGATCTCCCCGTACGCGACGAGCGTCGCGCTGGTTCCCTGGCGCAGCTGGCGCGGCAGCCAGACGTCGCGGTACCGCGGATTCCATCGCACGGGCTGTTTCTTGCACCGATAGAGCGCCTTGTTTTCGAAGAGAATGACCGGATTGCCATCCTCGTGGGCGGCGAGCATCGCGTCGAAGGCGTCCTGGGGCGTGCTCGGATAGAGCGCCTTGATCCCGGGGGTCGAAAGGAACATCGTCTCGAGTTCCTGCGAGTGAAATGAGCCGAGCTGCACGGTGCCGCACGGCAGCCGCAGGACCAGCGGGCAGGCCGCGCCGGAGCGGAAATAATAGGTCGCGGCGTTCTGCGTGATCTGCGTCACCGCCTCGGTCGCGAAGTCGGCGAACTGGAACTCCTCGATCGGACGATGGCCGTTCACCGCCAGGCCGATCGCGTAGCCGGTGCAGGCGCTCTCGGCGAGGGGCGTGTTGAACACGCGCGGACGGCCGAATTCGGCGAGGAGGTTGTCGGTGACCTTGAACGCGCCGCCGTAAGCGCCGATGTCCTGGCCCAGGACAATGGATTCGGGACGCTCGGTGAGAATTTTCCGGAGCGCCGCGTTGAGGGCCTGCGCGAGGTTGAGCTGGAGCGGTGCCGCCGGTTCGGTTTTCCACGGCAGCGGAGCCGCGGGCGGCGCGAACAGATCGTTTTCCATCCCCGCGGGATCGGGCTTGGGGACGGCGAGGGAAACCCTCACGCACTCCTCGATGAAGGCGTTCAGTTCGGCGTCGATGGCGTCCAGTTCCCTGGCGTGGCCGGCCGCGGCGAGCTTCGCGCGATAACGGGGAAGAGGATCGCGGGCGAAATAGCCCTCGCTCTCGCCCGGCTTCATGTAATCGCAGGTGTCGTAGGCCGCGTGTCCGCGGAGACGAAGCGTATGGGCCTCGATCAGGATCGGGCGCGACGACGCGCGCACCTGGTCGATCGCCGCGGCGAAGGCGCGGGTGCACGCCTCGACGTCGGTGGCGTCGACCTTGAATCCCTCCATGCCGTAGCCCGCCGCGCGCCGCCAGAGCTCGGTGCCCTCGGCGAACTGCTCGCTCATCGGCGTCGAATAGGCGTACTGGTTGTTCTCGATGACGAAAATCACGGGCAGCGAGAGGAGCGAAGCGAGGTTCAGCGACTCGTGAATGTCCCCGGTGCTGGAGGAGCCGTCGCCGAAAAACGTGAAGCCCACGGCGGCGCGTCCGAGCCGGCGCTGGGAGTCGGTCGCGCCGATGACGTTGGAAAGCATCGCGCCGAGATGGGAGATCATCGGCAGCGACCGGTTCCGGGGGTCGCCGTGGTGGATGTTTCCTTCCCGGGCCTTGGTCGGGCTGAGGGCGTTGGCGAAATACTGGTTGAGATGCCCGCACAGGTGGTCGCTCCAGACCAGATGCCCGCCGAGGCCGCGGTGGGAGAACGAGACGACGTCGACGGCCTTGTCGGCCAGCAGCGCCAGCGGCACGATCAGGCCCTCGTTGCCCTGTCCGCCGGTGACGGTGCCCTTGATCAGCCCCTGCCGGAAAAGTTCGAGGATGCGGTTGTCCGCGGTGCGCGCGAGGTGCATCCAGGCGTAGATGCGGAGCCAGGCTTCGGCGGGAGTTTTCTCGAGATCGGCGGCGCGCAGGTCGCGCGACGCCAGGATGGCGGGAGGTTTGGGAAGAGCCATGTCCGGTCCGCGACGTTGGGCGGCGGGCGGGCGGCGGGCAAGCGAGAGATTGGTGCGGGTCACGGCGAAATCGTTTCGCCGGGAGCCATCACGCGGACGGCATGTCCGGCCTGTCCCGCGGCGACGGCGAAGGCGTGCGGATCGGTGCGGATCTGCTCCGTCGTGTTGTAATGCATCGGGATCGCGAGCCGGGGTTTCAGCAGGCCCAGCGCGTCGATCGCATCGGCCGGCCCCATGGTGTAACGGTCGCCGATCGGCACGCAGGCGACGTCGAGTCCGTGACGGCCGATCAGCCTCATGTCGCCGAAAAGCGCGGTGTCCCCGGCGTGATAAAAGGCGCGGCCCTCGGCGCGAATAAGGTAACCGCTGGCCACGCCCATGGCGCGATTCTGCCCGTGCGCGCCTTCGATGGACGAACTGTGCGTCGCAGGCGTCATGTCGAGCCGTCCCCACGGCAGGTCGATCCCGCCGCCCGGCATGAGGTCGATCGTGGCCGCGCCCAGTGCCGCGAAATGCTCCGCGAGTTCAAACGGCGCGACGAGGGTGGCGCCGTGGAGCTTCGCGAGCTCGGCCGCGTCGCAGATGTGGTCCTCGTGCGCGTGGGTGCAGAGCACATACTCGCACGCGACCGATGTCAGCTTGACCGCCCCGTGCGGATTGGCCTTCAGGAACGGATCGATGGCGAGGCGCACGCCGCCGATTTCCAGGAGAAACGCGGAATGGCCGAAATACTTGAGTTTCATTCGGGCAGGGTGATCGGCCCCGAGCATGCAGGCGGACGGGCCGATGTCTAACCCGCGAATGGGACCGGCGCCTGCGCGGCGCCGGGATTGCCGGGATCACCGGGCTCGCAGTGACGAGAAAAATTTCACGGCGGCGGAGAGATCCGAGCTGGCCAGCGCGTGGCTGGCGGGCGACGTGTGCAGCTCGACCTCGGCGCCGCCGGACCGGAGCAGGGCGGCGAGCCGCGGCGGCTCCGTGACGGGCACGATGGGATCGACGGCGCCGCTGGCGATCAGCACGCGGAGGCCGGCGAGCGAGCCGGCGGCGGCGGGCTGGTCGAGGACCACCATCGGGCGCAGCAGCACGGCGCCCCCGAGCACGCCGGGCCGGAGCTGGAGGATCGCGGCGGCGATGTTGGCGCCGTTGGAAAGCCCGACGGCGATGAGACGTTGCGGGTCGAGGTCGTATTCGACGGAGGCGGCGACGATGAAGTCGGCGAGATCGTGCGTCCGCCGCGTGACCTCCGCCGGATCGAATTTTCCCTCGGCCAGGCGCGCGAAGAAACGGTTGGCGCCGTGCTCGCTGACCTTCCCGCGCGGGCTGAGCAGGGCCGAGCCCGGCGAAATGCGGCGGCCGAGCGGCACGAGATCGTTCTCGTCGCCACCGGTGCCGTGAAGCAGCACGAGCGGCGGCGCGGCAGGATCGGTGGCGCGTTCGAAGACGTGGGGATAGGAGAGTTTCATGGCTGAATGATGAGGGGAGGAAGGGCCGCCTCGATTTCACGGCGGTGGGATTCCAGATGCGGGGGAAGGCCCAGCTTCGTGCCCAGCGACTCGACGGGTTCGTCGATGGCGAAGCCCGGCTGGTCCGTGGCGATTTCGAAAAGGATCCCAGTCGGCTCGCGGTAGTAGATCGATTTGAAGTACGCGCGATCGATGATCGGGCTGACGTGGAGGCCGCTGCGGCCGATTTCCGAATGTGCATCCTGCTGGGCGGAGTCGGTGGGGGTCCGGAACGCGACGTGGTGAATCGTCCCCGCGCCGTTGAGACCGCGCGGCAGCGCCGGATCGGTGAGAAGATCGACGTAGCTGCCCGGTCCGCCATTGGCGACCGTGTACCGCGCGCGCGAACCTTCCTTCGAGACGAGGCGGTAACCCATCAGCTGGGTGAGGACATTGACGGTGGCGGCGCTGTCGGTCAGCCCGAGCGTGCTGCTGTGAAATCCGCGGATGCGGAAACCGGCCGGGATGTCGTTCGCCGGGGCCGGTTCGCGGGGATCGGATTCGGCCGTGGCGATCAGTTCCAGACGCAGGCCGTCGGGATCGAAGGTCGTGAGGACCTCGTCGCCGAACCGCTTGGTCACGGCTTCGGTCGGCACGCCGAGTTTGGCGAGCCGTTCCTTCCAGAATGGAATTGATCCGGCGGGAATCGAAAAACCCGTGGCATAGGCCTGTCCGCTGCCGGGACGTCCGCGGCGAAGCCCCGGCCACGGGAAAAAGGTCAGTGCCGACCCGGGAGAACCGGTGGCGTCACCATAATAGAGATGATAGGTGCCAGGATCGTCTTGGTTGACCGACTTCTTGACGAAGCGCAGTCCGAGGACACGGGTATAAAAGTCAAAGTTCGCGCGAGGATCGGAGGCCATCGCGGTGATGTGATGAAGGCCGAGTACGTTCATGGTCGTTTGTGGGTTATGTTTGTTAGTAAATTGTATTTTGAGATCAAAGCACTGGGTCGGACGCGGGCCCGCTGCGGGCGGCGGGGGCCGCTCGGAGGCCGACTTTTTTGCAAAGCCAGCCGAGGGTGAACTGTTCCGCGGAGGAGAGGGCGGAGAACTCCTGAGCGATGCTGGCGGCGATCCTGGGAAAAAGATCCGCGATGAAAGCGCGCCCTTTCTCGGTGAGCGACACGCGGATGAAACGGCGGTCGTCCTCGTCGCGCTCGCGGCTGACGAGCCCGGCTTTCTCGAGGTTGTCCACGATCAGCGTGAGGTTCCCGCCGCTCTTGAGCAATTTGTCGGCCAGCTCGGTTTGATAAAGCGGGCCGCGATGAAGCAGGGCTTCCAGAACGCCAAATTGGGAAAGCGTGATTTCCTTGGGCAGCACGATGTGAGCCCGGCTCGTGACGGATTCAGCCGCCCGCATCAGCTTGATGTAGGCATTCAAGGCGTCGATTTCCGCCTTCGTTCCTCGGTAGTGGGTTCCCATGTTGATTCGATATCAAAGCAATAAATAATTCGATGTCAAATTTGTTTGATAATCAATTGTTGTTTATGTGCTTCTCAATTTCATAGGTTGAACGCGTTGCCCCTGTGTCCAGTTGAAACAGAGAGACCTGCGTCTTCGGTCGCAGCCGACGTCAGGAGGCGATTGAGCGCGGTCGCCGATCAGGCGCAATAGGTTCAGCCGCCTGACGGCGGCTGCTACCGAAGGTGAAACTCAGGCCATGCTGTCGAGTTTCTGGATGCGGGGCACGTGGCGGCCGCCTTCGAACTCGGTGACCAGCCAGATGCGGACGATTTTGAAGGCTTCTTCCAGCGTGATGGTTCGTTCGCCGATCGAGAGGCAGTTCGCGTCGTTGTGCGCGCGGTTCCAGATCGCGACCTGTTCGGTCCAGCAGACGCCGCAGCGGACGCCGCGCACGCGGTTGGCCGCGATCGCCTCGCCATTGCCGGAGCCGCCGATCACGATGCCGCGCTCGACCTCGCGATTCGCGACCGCGCGCGCGACGGGAAAACAGAAATCGGGATAATCGCAGCGCTCGAGCGAGTGCGTGCCGAAATCGCGGACCGTGTGGCCTTCGTCCAGCAGCATGCCTTTGATGGCTTCCTTGTAGGTGAAGCCGGCGTGATCGGAGCCGATGGCGATCGAGAAGGTCTTTTTCATGGGCGGTGCTTGCACTGCAGCGGAGTTGCGCTGTCCATTTGCGAGGGCCACTCTCGGCCCGGCAAACAAAATCCCACCCATGAAAAACGTGCTGCGCCGGTTCGCATCCCTCGGCCTCCTGCTGCTCGCGGCCGCCTGTTCCAGTCCCGATTCCCGCATCGGCGGAAACCACGCGCTCTTCGATTCCTGGTCGCCTGCCGTGCAGGAGAAAATCCGCGCCGGCCGCATCGATGTCGGCTTCACCTCGGACATGGTCCGGGTCGCGCTGGGCGATGCCGACCGCAAGGCGACGCGCACGACCGCGCGGGGCACGGAGGAAGTGTGGGTTTATTTCGACCACGGCCCGAAGTTTTCGATCGGCGTCGGCATGGGTGCGTCCCATGGCTCGACCGCGTATGGCGGCGCGATGGTCGTGGGCGACAACGGCTTCGCCGACAACGAAGTCATGCGTGTGATCCTCGCGGGAGACCGCGTGGTGGCGATCGAGACCCGGCGCTGAGACCCGGCGGTTTCCCGCCGGAAATCGTCACCGTGCGCCGATAGTGCGCAGGAATGCGGCGGTGTCGCCGAGGTCGGGAAAAACCGCGAACGGATGATGCGCGCGAAGTTCCTCCTCGGAGTGCTGGCCGGTCGCCACGGCGATGGTCTTCGCGCCGATGATCTTGCCGCATTCGATGTCATGCGGGGTGTCGCCGATGACGAAGATCCGCTCCGGCGGAAATTCGACCCCGAGCAATTCCCGGGCGCGCCGGAGTGCGACGGGGCCGAGTTCGTTGCGGAACTGGCTGTCGTCGGCAAACGCGCCGAATGAAAAAAAGTGCGACAGGCCATGGTGCCCGAGCTTGATGCGCGCGCCGCGCTCGATGTTTCCGGTCAGCAGCGCCTGGAAGAAATCCGCGCGCGCGGCGAGCGCGGTGAGCGCGGCATGGATGCCGGGGAGGACGCGGCTGCCGGGGTTTCCCAGTTCGCGCGGAAGCTCGGTGAGGTACGCCTCGAGAAAGCGCGCGAGGTTGCCTTCGTCGTCGGTGAGCGCGATCTTGCCGAAGATCTGCCGGATGATGTGGCGGTCGGTTCGCCCGGCGTAATCGATGTCATGCAGCGCGCGATCAACGCCGAACTCGCGCTTCAGCGCGGCTTGGAGCGCCCGCATGCCGGCGCCTCCGGAGAGGGTCAGCGTGCCGTCGATGTCCCAGAGCACCAAGGTGTTCATGCCGGCACGATCAATCGGCGGGCGGCCTGTGGGGCAAGTTTCTTTGAGTGGCGCGGAACCCGGGGAGCGCGTAACTTTCCAAGCGGGTCAACGTCCTCCTCCCATCATGAAAAAACTCTTCTCTCTTCTGCTGCTGGCCGGTGGCCTGGGCCTGCTGGCGGGCTGTTCGTCGCCCGCCTCGCGCATCAACGACAATCCCGAGCTCTTCGCCCGGCTCACGCCGGACCAGCAGGAGCTGATCAAGCAGGGCAAGGTCGCGGTGGGTTTCGACATGGAGATGGTGAAGCTGGCCCTGGGCGACCCGGACCATATTCGCGTTCGCAGCGATGCGCACGGCCAGAGCGAAATCTGGAGCTATGTGACGTATGAGGCCGACGACGGCATGCTGCTTTACAGCGGCTACTACCATCGCCGCTTTTACGGGCGTCCCGGACCGCTCTTCTATCCCTATTACATGGGTTATCCGTCGCGGCGGGAGCACGAGCGTTTCCGCGTGGTTTTCCGCGACGGCCGCGTGATTTCGATCGAGAGCGAGACGCGCTGAGGATCTTCCCGCGAGTTTCACAGAGGGATGCGAATCGTCGAGTCGGCGGCGATCAGCGTGGTCCGCGGGAGCCCTGCCTCTGATACTGGCTGGGGGTCAGTCCGGTGAAGCGGCGGAAGACCGTGGCGAAATATTGCGAGCTCGAGAAGCCGAGTTCGTGCGCGACCTGGGTGACGGTCGCGGCGGAGGCGCGCAGGCGCGCCTGGGCCACGGCCAGACGGTGCCTCAGGACGTGCTCGCGGGGCGGGAGTCCCACCTCCTCCCGGAAGCGCGCCTTGAAACGCGAGGGCGAGAGCCGGACCAGCCGCGCGAGCTGCGGCACCGAGGGGAGTTCGCCGAGGTTGGCTGCGATGTGGGCGAGGGTCCGCTGGATGCGCAGGGACGGCGCGGCGCGGCGGTTGCGGTGGGAGGCCCGGATGGTGGCGAAGAGATAACGGAGGATGAGCCCGGCGGCGCCGATCCGGTCGAGCTGGGTGCGGGCGCCGGCGACCGCAGCAAACGTCTCCTCGAGCAGCTCGTGCGTCCCGGGCTCGGCGGCGAAATGCCGCGATGGCAGCGCGAGCAGCGCGCGGCGCAGCTCGCGCGAGGCCGCCGCCTCCAGGAACAGCAGCCGCCGGCTGGCCGGCGCGAGCCGGATGAAGACCCAGTAGAGCACGCCTTTTTCCTCGGGCATGCCGGCGGAGTCGTGCGGCTCCCCCGGAAACACGAGGTACTGCTCGCCGCCGCGCAGCCGGTAAATCTCGCCGTTGACGCGGTAGGTCTGCTGGCCGCGGGCGAGGAAACAAATTTCAAGGCCTCCGGGGTGGGAGCGCAGCCGCAGGCCCTCGTAGGCGTTCGCGTAGCGGTAGCGGCCGATCTCGCCCACGCCCGGAATGCGGATGTCGCGCTCGAACCGCTCGAAGCGGCGCGACTGCTGCTCCGGCGTCATCACGTGCTCCGGCTCCTGGGGCGGCGCGGGGCGGCGCGTGTTCGATTTTGTACTGCGCGACATTTTCGGACGACACGCTTTCTCCGGTGGAGTAGGGTGTCGAGCGATGAATGCCGCCACGCCCCTGCCCGTTCCCGACTACGCCGCACCGCCGAAGCTTGCGCCGACCCGGCTGCTCACGGCGGACCAGATCGCCTTTTTCCTCCAGCATGGCTACCTGTCCGTCGACAACGTCATGCCGGTGGAGGAGATCCCGGGTGTCCGCGCGATTTACGACCGGCTCTTCAACGAGGACCGCGGGCGGACCGAGGCGGACCTTTACAACCTCACCGGCGCCAAGCAGCAGGGCCGGAAGGAGGATGTCGCGCAGATCCTGCAGCCGGGCAAATACGCCCCGGCGCTGCTCGAGACCCAGATGGTGGCGAACCTGAAGGCGATGATGAAGCAGCTGCTGGGACCGGAGACGCGGATGGTGGGCGACCACGCGATCAACAAGCCCCCGCGCAACACCGCGGCGACCCCGTGGCACCAGGACGAGGCCTACTGGAATCCGGCGAAGGAATACCGCGGACTGAGCATCTGGGTGCCGCTGCAGCCGGCGACGAAGCTCAACGGCTGCATGTATTTCGTCCCGGGCTCGCATCACTTTGACGTCATCCCGCACCGGCCGATCGACGACAATCCGCTGACGCCCGGCCTGGAGGTGGAGCCGGGCGCGTTCGATTTTGGCTCGGCCGTGGCGTGCGAACTTCCCGCGGGCGGCGCGACGTTCCATCTCGAGCGCACGTTGCATTACACGCCGGTCAACCAGTCCGACGATTATCGCCGCGCGTACATCGCGGTGGGGACGCAGTTCGAGCGTCCGCGGAAAACACCGCGGAGTTTTACATGGCAGGAGCGCCAGGCGGCGGCGCGGGCACCGACGAAACCGGACCGATAGGCCGCATCGATCTTATTTCGCGGCTTCGTTCGGCGGCGATCGCCGGACTGCCGGCCGGAAACGCGTCCAGCCGCGTTTTCTACATCGCGTGGATCGCGCTCTTGCTGACGGCGAGGCCGGCTTCCTTGATCGCCTCGCTCATCGTGGGATGGGCGTGAATCGTGCGGCCCAGGTCCTCGGCGCTGCCGCCGTATTCCATGTGCGTGACGACCTCGCTAATCAGTTCGCCGGCGCCATGCCCGAGAATCTGCGCGCCGAGAATCCGGTCCGTCTTCGCGTCGGCGATGATCTTGACGTAACCGTCGGTGGTGTCCGCGGCGATGGCGCGACCGTTGGCGGCGAAGTTGAACCTGCCCACATTCACGGCGCGGTTCGCCGCCTTCGCGGCGTCCTCGCCGAGGCCGACGCTCGCCACCTCGGGATCGGTGTACACGATGGCGGGGACGAGGTCCCAGTTGATGTGGCCCGCCTTCCCCGCAATCCATTCGGCTACGGCCGCCCCGTCCTCCTCCGCCTTGTGCGCGAGCATCGGGCCCGCGACGACGTCGCCGATCGCCCAGATATTCGCCGTGCTGGTCCGGAGCTGCGCGTCCACCTTGACGCGCTTCTTCTCGTCGAGCTGGACCCCTGCTTTCTCGAGCCCGAGCCCGTCGGTGAACGGGCGGCGTCCCACTGCGACCAGCACCTTGTCCGCGGGAAACTCGAGTTTCTTCCCGTCGCGTTCGGCGGTGAGGACGCCGTTGGCGAAGCCGGTGACTTTGGCGCCGGTTTCGATCTTCAGGCCCTGTTTCGTCAGGATGCGGGAAAAATTGCGCACGACGTCGTCGTCATACGCCGCGACGATTTTCGGCAGGAATTCGACGATGGTGACCTCGCTGCCGAGGCGCGACCAGACGGAGCCAAGCTCGAGGCCGATGGCGCCGCCGCCGACGACGACGAGCCGCTTCGGGACCTCCGCGAAGGCGATCGCATGGTCGCTCGAGACGACGGTCGCGCCGTCGAACTTCATGAAGGGGAGCTCGACCGGCGCGGAACCGGTGGCGATGACGATGTTCCTGCCCGTGACCTCGGCCGTTTCCTTGTCGGTCCTCACGCCCAGCGTCGTGGCCGACGTGAACGTTGCCGCGCCGGTGAGGACGGTGATCTTGCGGGCCTTGGCGAGGAGGGCGAGGCCGCCGACGTTCTTGGCGACGACTTCGTCCTTTCGTTTCAGGAAAGTCGCGAGGTCGAGCTCGACGGAGCCCACCTTGATGCCGTGGGCGGCGGCGTGCGATTTTGCGAAGGCGTAATGTTCGCTCGAATGAAGCAGGGCCTTGCTGGGGATGCAGCCGACGTTCAGGCAGGTGCCGCCGAGCGTGGGGCGCTTGTCGATCAGCGCGACCTTGAGCCCGAGCTGGGCGGCGCGAAAGGCGCACACGTAGCCGCCGGGGCCGGCGCCGATGACGATCAGATCGAAGGAGTCCATGGGAGTTGAAAAATTGAAAGCCGAAGGTTGGAGTCCGGGGAAGCTGGCGTCTTTCCACCTTCAGCTTCCAGCCTCCGACCTGCCCGGCGCGGGTCAGATTCCGAGCACGATGCGGGTGGGATCCTCGATCGCCTGTTTCACTTTGACGAGGAACGTGACGGCCTGTTTGCCGTCGACCACGCGGTGATCGTAGCTCAACGCGATGTACATCATCGGGCGGACCACGACCTGGCCGTTGACGGCCATCGGGCGTTCGTTGATCGCGTGCATGCCGAGGATCGCGCTCTGGGGCGGGTTGATGATGGGCGTCGAAAGCAGCGAGCCGAACGTGCCGCCGTTCGTGATCGTGAAGACCCCGCCCTCGAGGTCGGCGAGGGTGATCTTGCCCTCGCGCGCCTTGGTGGCCGCGAGCGCGATCTGCTTTTCCACGTCGGCCATGCTGAGCGTGTCGCAGTTCTTGACGACGGGAACCAGCAGGCCCTTGTCGGTGGAAACCGCGACGCCGATGTCGAAGTAATGATTCTCGACGAGCATGTCGCCGTCGATCTGGGCGTTGATCGCGGGAACCTCGCGCAGCGCGTACACGACGGCTTTGACGAAGAACGACATGAACCCGAGCTTGACGCCGTTTTTCTTGACGAAGTCGTCCTGGTATTTGGCCCGCAGGGCCATGATCCCGGACATGTCGACCTCGTTGAACGTGGTGAGCATCGCCGCCTCGTGCTGCGCGGCGACGAGGCGCTGCGCGATTTTCTGGCGGAGGGGCGTGAGCTTGCGCCGGGTCTGGCGGGCCTCCGGCTGCGGAGGGCGGAGGGCGGAGGGCGGGTTGGCGGCGGCCGGAGCGGGGATCGTCGCGGGCTGGACGGGGGCGGTTTCCGGAACCTTGGGGGGAGCGGCGAGCATGTCGCCCTTGGTGACGCGGCCGGCTTTGCCGGTGCCGGCGACGGTGGCGGGGTCGACGCCGGTTTCCTCGGCGAGGCGGCGGACGGCGGGAGACTGGAGGTCTTTCGTGCCCTCCTTCGCGGAAGTTGCGGCGGGCGCGGTCGTCTTCGCAGGCTCGGCGGGCGCGGGGGCGGCGCCGGCGGCGGCGGCATCGATCATGGCGACGACCTCGCCGATCTTGACCTCGGCGCCGGCGGCGACCTTCAGGGAAATTTTTCCGGCGGATTCGGCGGTGCCCTCGGACGTGATCTTGTCTGTCTCAAGCTCGAAGAGCGGCTGGTCCTTCTTGACGACGTCGCCGTCCTTGACGTGCCATTTTGCGAGCACGCCGGAGTTGATAGATTCGCCCATTGGCGGGATTTTGACTTCGATGGCCATGGAAAAGACGGGGAAGGAGAGGAGCGGCGCCGGTTAGAGGGTGAACGCTTCCTTGAGGAAGGTGGCGAGTTCGTGCTTGTGCAAGGCCAGCGATCCGACGGCGGGCGACGACGAGGCGTCGCGGCCGGCGTAGACCGCCTTGCGGCCGAACACCTGCTCGAGGACGGGCGCGATGAAGGTCCAGGCGCCCATGTTCTGGGATTCCTCCTGGCACCAGATGAGGCGGGTGCCGGCGTATTTCCTGGCGATCTCGGCGAGGCGCTTCTGGTGGATCGGATAAAGCTGCTCCAGGCGCACGATCGCGGTGTCGGCGATCTTGTTTTTCTCCCGGTAATCGACGAGGTCGTAGTAGACCTTGCCCGAGCAGATGATGAGGCGCTCGGGGGCCTTGATCCCGCCGGCGAAAGGCGCGCGCGTGCCGCTTCCGGTCGTGAGGAACTGGCGGTCGTCGATGATCTCCTGGAACGATACGGAGGTGAAGTCCTCGATCCGCGACGTCGCCGCCGGATGGCGCAGCAGCGATTTGGGCGACATCACCACCAGCGGCTTGAGAAAATCGCGCTTCATCTGGCGGCGCAGGGCGTGGAAGAAGTTCGCCGGCGTCGTGATATTCACGATCTGCATGTTGTCCTCGGCGCAGGCCTGGAGGAACCGCTCGAGCCGTGCGGACGAATGCTCCGGCCCCTGGCCTTCGTAGCCGTGGGGCAGCAGCAGCGTGATGCCGCTGGCGCGCTGCCATTTCGATTCCCCGCTCGCGATGAACTGGTCGATCACCACTTGGGCGCCGTTGGCGAAATCGCCGAACTGCGCCTCCCAGATGCAGAGCATGCTGGGATAATCGAGCGAGTAGCCGTAGTCGAAGCCGAGCACGGCGGCTTCGGAGAGGAGCGAATTGTAGACGCAGAAGCGGGCCTGTTTTTCGTCGAGATTCTGGAGCGGCGTGTAGGTTTCGAGCGTCTCGGCGTCGTGGAGCACGGCGTGGCGGTGGCTGAACGTCCCGCGTTGCGTGTCCTGGCCGCTCAGCCGGATCGGCGTGCCGTCGAGGAGGAGGCTCCCGAAGGCGAGGGCTTCGCCGAAGCCCCAGTCGACCGGCCCGCCCTCCTTGAAGGCCTGGGCGCGGGTCTCGAGGAAGCGCTTGATCTTGGGATTCAGTTTGAAGGCCGCGGGGACCTTCGTCAGGCCGCGGACAATCTTCTCGAGCTGTGCGAGCTCGACGCCGGTCTGGACCGCCTTGAAATGATAATCCGGCTGGACGACCGCGGTGGAGCCCTGGAATTTTTTCGCCTCGAGGACGGCGGCGCGCTTCGCGGACTTGGCGGTCTCGGCGGCCTTGGCTTTCTCGAGGTTGCTCTCGAGCGCGACGGTGTATTCGGCCTTGATCGCCTCGGATTCGGCCTCGGTGATGGTTCCCTCGGCGACGAGTTTCCGGCTGAGCACCGCGGAGACCTGCGGGTGCGCGGCGATCTTGCGGTAGAGCAGCGGCTGGGTGAACGCCGGCTCATCGCTCTCGTTGTGGCCGTGCTTCCGGTAGCAGTACATGTCGATCACGACGTCGCGCTGCCACTGCTCGCGGAAATCGAGCGCGAGCTGCGCGACCATGCAGACGGCCTCGGGGTCGTCGCCGTTCACGTGGAAAACGGGCGCCTCGATCATCTTGGCGACGTCGGTGCAGTAGCGCGTGGAGCGCGCGTCCTCGGGATCGGTGGTGAAACCGATCTGGTTGTTGACGACAAAATGGAGCGTGCCGCCCGTGCGGTAGCCGGGAAGCTGGGAGAAATTCATCGTCTCGGCGACCACGCCCTGCCCGGCAAACGCGGCGTCGCCGTGGATCAGCAGCGGGAGGACCCGGCGCCGCTCGGTGTCGCCGCGGATGCGCTGGCGGGCGCGGGCCTTTCCTTCGACGACGGGATCGACGATCTCGAGATGGGAGGGATTCGCCGCGAGGCGGACCTCCACCTGCTTGCCGGCGGCGGTGGGAAGAACGGCTTCGTATCCGAGGTGGTACTTCACGTCGCCGTCGCCGCCGACGGCGTCAGGGATGTAGTTTTCGGAAAACTGCTCGAACAGCAGGTCGAAGTTTTTCCGCATCACGCTGGTGAGGATGTTGAGGCGTCCGCGATGCGCCATGCCGAGCACCACCTCCTCGACCCCGACGTGCGGGCTGTGCTCGATGATGGAGTCGACGGCGGCGATCATCGTCTCCCCGCCCTCGAGCGAGAACCGTTTCTGGCCGACGTATTTCGTGTGGAGAAATTTCTCGAAGAGCTCGGCCTTGTGGACGCGGCGGAGGATCCGGATTTTTTCCGCGCGGGAAAAATCCGGCTGGTTGCGCGTGGTCTCCATGCGGTCCTGCAGCCAGCGGCGGACGTCGACATCCTGGATGTGCGTGTACTCGACCCCGACGTGATCGCAGTAGGTGGTGCGGAGCGCGATGAGCACGTCCTGGAGCTTCATCTGCCCGCCGCCGAGGTAGGTGCCGACATCGAACGACGTCTCGAGGTCGTCCTCGCCGAGGTCGAACTGGGCGAGGGTCAGTTTCGGGTGCGGCGGCGGCGGCTCGCTCAGCGGGTCGAGGTGCGCCTCCATGTGCCCGATCGCGCGATAGGTGCTGATCAGGTAATGGACGTGCGACTGCTTGAGGCTGTCGATGATCGGTGCGGCCGCCGTGCCCGCCCCGGCGTTGGCGCCGGGCGACCCGCCATTGCTGCCCAGCGTGAACCCCTGGAAAAAAGCGCGCCAGGTGGGGTCGACCGAATCGGGGTTCTTCAGCCAAGCCTCGTACGCGGCCTCGATGACGGCGGCGTTGGCATTGGTGGGGACGGTGAGGGTGTTCATGGAGGCGGTGAATGCGTCGAGGGACCGGCCGGCCTGAAGCCGGGGTCGCGGCGCACGAAAGGATGATTGGCCGAACATTCAGCACGCGTCAGGGCGATAGACAAGCTCGTCGGCACGGACGCGGGGGGATTGCAATCGCGCTTAACGTGGGTAACACGCGGATTAGTTTCTTCATCCGACCTTCATGGAATCCCAGATCAAAGCATCGCTCATCTCATTGCTGGCTGCGATCAAACGCCCGGATGGCACCGTGGTCGCGCAGGAGATGGAGCGCCTCGACGATTTTCTGGCGCGCGGCCAGGCCGCGGGCTCGCTGCACCCCCAGCTCGGGCATTTCCTGGAAAAACGAAGCTACGCGAAGGCGCTGATGTTCCTGGGCGGAGAAACCGACATCCCGGCCGGAGCGTGCGGCGGACGCGCGGGGAAAAGCGGAAGCCGGGCGCCGGAAAGCGGGAAGGCGGAGTCGTGAGCGATTCGGGAAAGGTTCCGACGGACGGGGGCAGCGGACTGGGCCAGAATCCCTTTGCGGCCCTGCCGAGCGCAGGATTGCGAATTTCGGAGACAGGAAAGCGGCCGCCCGTCGAAGCGATCCGACCTCCGGTTTCCGAAGTCCGCAATCAAAGGAACCGCGGCCGGGTGGATGTCATCCGCGAAACCGGCAATCGCGGCGGGAAGACCGTGACCGTCGTCGAGGGCTTTGTGGGGATCGGACAGCCCGAGAAGGAGCAGCTCGCGAAAAAAATGCGCGCGGCCTGCGGCTGCGGCGGGACGGTGAAGGAAGGGCGGATCGAAATCCAGGGGGACCAGCGCGAGCAGGTCGCGAAAATCCTGGCCGAGGCCGGATTCCGGCCGGTGTTTGCGGGAGGGTGAGCCGGAAACGGAATCGATCCTCCACCCGCAACTGAGCTGGCGGAAAATCCTCGGGCGAAAAGAAAATCGGGAGCGCGCGGGACCAAACGGCGACGCGGCCAGCCTGCGCCCCTCCGAAAATCGGGCCGCGCCTAAGCCGCGAGTCCGGCCGCAAGCGCGAGGGCGGCCTTGGCGCGGTTCATGATGTACACGTGATACCCGGGGGCGCCGTGCGCGAGCAGGTCGCGGATCTGTTCCAGCGACCAATTGACCCCGATGATCTCGGTGATCTCGGCATTGTCGCCCGCGGCTTCGAGCTGGCGCGTGAGCTTGGGCGGGAGCGATGCCCCGCACATCGTGGTGAAGCGCTGGATCTGTTTCAGCGAGAGCACCGGCATGATCCCCGGGACGATCGGGATCGAGATGCCGGCAGCGCGGCAGCGGTCCACGAAGCGATAGAACACAGCATTGTCGAAAAAGAGCTGGGTCGTGATGAACGCCGCGCCGGCGTCCACCTTGTGCTTCAGGTTCGCGAGATCCGTGTCGGCATCGGGAGCCTCGGGGTGTTTTTCCGGATAGCCGCCGACCCCGAGGCAAAAATCGGCGTGACAGGACTTGAGCAGCGCAACCAGGTCGCTCGCATACCGGAGTCCGTCGCCGTAAGGCGTGAACGTCTTCTCCCCCTTCGGCGGGTCGCCCCGCAGCGTCATGATGTTCCGGAAACCGCCGCCGTGGATCCGGTCGGCGATGGCGGACAGGTCCGCGCGCGAATGCCCGACGCAGGTCAGGTGGGGCATGACGGTGAATTGAAAATCGCGGCGCAGGATGTCGCTGACCTGCGCGGTGCGTTCGCGGGTGCTTCCGCCCGCGCCGTAGGTGACGGACACGAAATCCGGCTGCATGCGCTGCAGCGCGGCGGCGGTCGCGCGGAGGGATTCCACGCCGGCATCGTCCTTGGGCGGAAAGAATTCCAGCGATCGCAGCGGACGCGATTGCTTGAACAGTTCCGCGATGGACCGGTCGGGTAACATACGTATCAACGCATAACTAAACGTTGATACGTGTAAAGGGCAGAAAGGCGGCGAACGGTGGCCGGTTCAGTGATGGGCCAGCAGCGGCGCGCTCACATCGAAGATCACATATCCGTCCGACTGCCAGATGCGCCTGATGGAAAAATTCGGCGCGACCCAGCCGGCCCGCCGCGACAGCAATTCGAGCTGCTGGGGCGAGCGGGTCATCACGACGTACCGCAGTCCGGATTCGCGCCAGTGGCGCGCGATCTGGCTTGGTGAAGCGGCGCGGTCGAAGAGCCAGTCCACTCCCGGGCTCCACATCGGAACCGCCGTGATGCCGGAAGGCGCGAGGGCGCGGGGGAGGCTGACGCATTCCGTGAGAATGCGGTCGTGGTCCGGCTGCCGGAGGAGAAACTGCCCGACCTGCGCATCGGCGCGCCGGCGCTCCTCGACGAACCGCCCGCCGGCGCCGGCCCATTCGCGGACCGGGAGATGATAGGCATTGTGGGGAAAGGTCAGGGTCAGGGGCAGCGTCGCGAGAAAAACCAGGAGGACGGCCGCATTCCAGCACCGCCGCGCCCAGGGACGAAGGGAGTCGGAGGCCAGTGCGATTCCGCCGAACACCATTCCAAGGGCGAAGGCGGGCGCGAGCACGCGCATTGAATAGAACAACCCGCCGCCAGTGTACGCCAGCGAAGCGTACCAGATGCAGCCGATCGCGAGGATCGCGGCGCCGCACCAGATTGCCGGCGGATTCCGGCGGATCGCGCGCAGGCCGATCACGCACCAGCAGAGCAGCGCCGCCGGAGCGCCGAGGACGAAATACCGCAGCAGTTGTCTCCATCCCTCGCTGGTCGCGAGCAGCCCCTCCGAGCCGGCGGAAATGCTCCGGGCCCATTCGACGAACAGGGGATTGGTCGGGAAGAGGGTTCCGACGCCGAGGCTGTAGAAGGGGTTTCCCGCCATCAGCCAAACGCGCAGCGGCCAGAGCAGGGAAGGCGCCAGGCTCCAGCCGGCGAAGGTCAGGATCGCGCGCGGTCGGGCGCGCATCAGCGCGAGCACGAGGATTCCCAGCAGCGGAAACACCAGGCCGTATTCGCGGGCGCCGGCGCCGACGAAGGCGGCGAGCGCCGCGAAGGCCAGCCAGCCGCGCGCGGCGTTCTCCTTCCAGCGGACGAGCCCGTGGAGCAGTCCGGCCAGCGCGAGGGCGGTCAGTCCCGTTTCCTGTCCCATGATGGCTGCCCAGTTCAGCAGCGGCGCGGCGCACGCGAGGATCAGCGCGCGGCGGGCGGCCCGGAGGCCGCCCCAGTTGAACGCGAGCCGCCAGAGGAGATCGTGCAGGGCGAGGAGCTGGAGCAGCACACCGGGCGACGTCCAGAGCTCGCGAAGATCGCCGCCGCACAGATAGCCCCAGGCATGGAGCGTGGCCACGCCCGGGGGAATACTCTCGACCCAGAAATAATTCGCGAAGTCCCCGGCGACGATCGGCGGATAAAAATCCAGCGAGCCCAGCCGCACCATCTGTTCCGCGAGCCAGCTCCAGCGGAAGTCGATATCGCCGCCGTTGAGGGGCTGCGTCGCCAGCCGCCAGACGATGACCGCCCAGAACGCCACGTAGAGAGGAGTCCACGGGCCGAGCTTCGTGAGGAAGGAAAAGAAACCCGGGTGCGGCTCGTCGGGCTTTGCCGGGGTGAAGCGGCGGGCCCCAGCGACGCAGGCGAAGCTGACGATTCCCAGCGAAGCGGCGAGGGTCGCGAGCGTGATGGGCAGGTGGGCAAGCGTCAGGATCAGAACGCTCCCGTAGAGAGCGGCGGCGGACCCGATCACGCAGCCGGCCAGAAAGCGCGGGAGGTCCAGCGCGCGAAGGATCAGCGCGCCCGGCAGGAGCAGTCCGGCGCCGAGGAGCGCCAGCCGGCCGAGGTTTAAGACGAACTCCGCTGCGCCCATGAAGGCGATGGTCGCGAACGGCCCGGCGGGTTGGCAACGCCGTTCGCCTTGGCCGGCGACTCTTCAGATCCGCTGCGCCGATCGGACTCGGACGCGGAGAGCACCATGATTCGACCCGAGGCCGCCGAGGCCAAGCCCGAATCTTTCGCCGGGTCTTCCGCGCAGCCTCCGCGTGCGCTGTGTCCGGGGATCAGCGCTGCTACGGGGCGGCGAGTTCGCGGTCTTTTTCGGTTTTGAGGCGAAGCTGTCCGCAGGCGGCGTCGATGTCGTGGCCTTTTTCGCGCCGCAGGGTGACGGAGATCCGGGCGGCGCGGAGGATGTCGGCGAAACGATCCTGGCGCGTGAGACTCGGACGCTTCCAGGGCAGGCCCTCGACCGTGTTATAGGGAATCAGGTTCACGTGCGCGTGCAGGTCGAGGGCTATGTCGCGTAGCAGGCGCGCCTGCTCGAGGGAGTCGTTCACGTTTTCGATCAGGATGAACTCGAGCGTGATCATCCGCCCGTGTTTCTCGGAAAAGAGTTTCGCGGCGGGAAGCAGCTTGGCGAGAGGGTAGGCCCGGTTGATCGGCATGATCTGCTCGCGGACGGCGTCGGTCGCGCCGTGCAGCGAGATCGCAAGCCGGAACCCGAGCGGCTCCTCGGCGAGCTTCAGGATCTTCGGCACGACGCCGCTGGTGGAAATGGTGATCCGGCGCGCGCCGAAGCCGAGGCCCCAGTCGGCGTTCACGATCGTCAGCGCGCGGATCAGCGCGTCGTAATTCGCGAGCGGCTCGCCCATGCCCATCACCACGATGTTGTCGAAGGAGGCGATCTCGGTGTGCGCGCGGGGCGTGCGGGCATCCTCGCTCCGGCAGACGTGGAGGAGCTGGGCGACAATCTCGCCGGCGGAAAGATCGCGTTTCAGGCCGGCGAGGCCGCTCGCGCAGAACACGCAGCCCATCGCGCAGCCGACCTGGGTGGAGATGCAGATCGTCTTGCGCGAGTGGTCAATCCCGACGCCGTCCTGCGGCGCGCGGATGATCACCGTCTCGATCAGCGACCGGTCGCGCAGTTCGAGCAGGAGCTTGTCGGTCACATCCTCCGAATGCTTGTTGAGCACGAGCTCCGCCGGCATGAAATCGAACGTCCCGGCGAGCCAGGTGCGCAGCGGCTTCGAGAGGTTCGTCATCTCGTCCCACGACGTGACGCGTTTCTTGTACACCCATTCGAGAATCTGCCTCGCCCGGAACGCCGGCTCGCCCTGCTCCTGCAGCCGCGCCGCGAGCGACTCGAGGGTCTCTCCGGTGAGGGCGGGTTTTTCGGGCGAAAACTTCATCTCAGGCGGTCACCGGGCGAGGGCGCGGTTCAACGCGCTGACCACGGCCTTGATCGAGGCGAGCTCGATGTTGGTGTCGATGCCGGCGCCGAAAAGGACGAGGCCGCGCGCGGTCTTGATCTGGATGTAGGACACCGCCCGCGCTTCGGCGCCCTGGCCGAGCGAGTGTTCGGCATAGGAGAGGACCGCAAACTTTGGCAGCGTCGTCGACCCCAGGGCGCGGACGAAGGCGTCGATCGGGCCGTTGCCTTGGGCCACCAGCTGGTGGAGGCGACCGTCGAGAACGACCGACGCCTCGCAGGTCACCTCGCTGTCGCGTTCGGTGGTCTTGAAATGCTGGAGCGTCAGCGGGCTGGTCCGCTCGAGATACTCCTGCTGGAATACGGCGTAGATCTGCTCGGAGGTGAGCTCGGTGCCCTTGGCGTCGGCGACATCGTTGATGATGCGGCCGATTTCCTTGTGCATGAGCTTGGGCAGCGTGAGGCCGTGGCTGTTCTCGAGGATGTACGCCACGCCGCCCTTGCCGGACTGGCTGTTGATGCGGATGATCGCCTTGTAACTCCGGCCGATGTCGGCGGGATCGATCGGAATGTAGAGGACGTCCCACGGCCGGCCTTCCTTCTGGTGCGGCCAGGATTTCTTGATGGCGTCCTGGTGCGACCCGCTGAAGGCGGTGAACACGAGCTCGCCGGCGTACGGCTGGCGCACCGGGACCTCGAGCTTGGTGCAGCGCTCGTAGACCTCGCGGATCCCGTTGATGTCGCTGAGGTCGAGGCCGGGATGGATCCCGTGCGTGTAGAGGTTCAGGGCGACGGTGACGAGATCGAGGTTCCCGGTGCGCTCGCCGTTGCCGAAGAGCGTGCCTTCGACGCGATCCGCGCCGGCGAGGAGGGCGAGCTCGGTGGCGGCGACGCCGGTCCCGCGGTCGTTGTGGGTGTGCAGCGACACGACGGTGCGGTCGCGGCGCGTGAGATGACGGCACATCCACTCGATCTGGTCGGCGTGGACGTTGGGCGTGGCGTACTCGACGGTGGCGGGGAGGTTGAGGATGATTTTGTTTTCCGCCGTGGGCGACCAGACGTCCGAGACGGCCTCGCAAATCTCGAGGGAGAACTCGAGCTCGGTGCTCGTGAAGCTTTCGGGCGAATACTCCAGCTGGAGCCGGGTTCCGGCGTCGACGAGCGGCGCCATCGATTTCCGGAGGAAACCGACGGCATCGGTGGCGATCCGCACGATGTCCGCGCGCGTGGCGTTGAACACGTACTCGCGCTGTTTCGGCGACGTGGAGTTGTAGAGGTGAAAGATCGCGTGCCGCGCGCCGCGCAGCGCCTCGAGGGAGCGCGTGATCAGGTCTTCGCGGCACTGGCAGAGCACCTGGATCGCGACGCCGGCGGGGATGCGGTTTTCGTCGATCAGCCGCCGGCAGAAATCGAACTCGATCTGGGAGGCGGAAGGGAAGCCGATCTCGATCTCCTTGAAGCCGACCTTCACGAGGAGGTCGAAGTACTCCAGTTTTTCGTCCACGCTCATCGGCTGGGCGAGGGCCTGGTTGCCGTCGCGGAGATCGACGGAGCACCAGAGAGGGGCATGCGTCAGCGTCCGGTCCGGCCACTGTCGGCCGGGGAGGTTGACGGAAGGGAAAGGGCGGTATTTCGAGACGGGAGCAGGTTGCATGGCGGCGAAACGGGCGGAAAAGGTGAGGGGAGGGAACCGGAGACGCCATCCCGGAGACGGCGGCAAATCCAACAGACCAACGCACGACCGGCCGCTACGCGGCGATTCAGAGATCGTGCGCGAACGTAAGTCGGAGGGCCTGCAGCAGGTTTCGCATTACAGCGCGCGCAATTAGGTTGGGGCTCGGCGGAGTGTCAAGGACCGCGGCGGTCTTAACTGTAACTCCGCCTCCTCTGGGCCGTCTTGCGTGTTGTGCCTGAGTTTGCCCACATTTCCACATGTCCGAAGACGAGTCGTTCGACCTGGTCGGTTGCCTTGCGCGCGTCCGCGAACGCGATCAGGCCGCGGCCAAGGCCCTCGTCGATCACCTTTACCCGTTGGTCATCCGGATCATTCGCGCCCATCTCCCCCGCCGGGTGGCCGAGGAGGACCTGGCGCAGGACATCTTCCTGAAAATGTTCACCCGCCTCGAGCAATATCAGGGTGCCGTGCCGTTTCCGCACTGGGTGTCGCGCATCGCCGTGACGACCTGCATCGACCAGCTGCGCGCCCAGAAGCGCCGGCCGGAGTTCCGCTGGGCGGACCTGTCGGAGAACGAGGCGGACGTGCTCGACGCGGTGCTGACGAACGAGAACGACGTCGAGGCCGGCGACGCGCTGGCCGCGCGCGAGCTCGTCCACAAGCTCCTCGACCAGCTCAAGCCCGACGACCGCATGGTGGTCCAGCTGCTCGACCTTGAACAGAAGCCGATTGCGGAGATCAGCGGCATCACGGGCTGGAGCCAGTCGCTCGTGAAGGTGCGGGCTTTCCGCGCAAGACGGAAGTTGCAGAAGCTGTTCAAGGAACTAGAACGAAAAGAACGCCCATGAATTCACCGGATCAAAAATGGCCGCGGCTGGTGTCGGCCGCCCGCCGCGCGGAGGACGTCCGCGACGAGACGGCCCCCTACGGTTTTTCGACCCGGGTCGCCGCGCTGGCGTTTGCGCGGGAGCGGACCGGCGTGTCGCTGCTGGAGCGTTTTGCCTGGCGGGCGCTGTGCGTGGCCGGACTCCTCGCGGTGCTGAGCACGGCGGCGAATTACTCGCTGTTCAGCAGCGCGGTGGGCGAGGACGACACGCTGACCGACGACAACACCGTCTCGGCGCTCCTGGATTTTTCGAGCTAGCATGGACAAGCCCTGGAAAGTCATCCTCGCGTTTCTCGGCATCTTCGCGGCGGGGATTGTCAGCGGGACGCTGCTGGGCGCGCGCTACGGCCATCAACTTTTCCCGCGCAGCCGTTCCCCGGAGAGCCAGAATTTCAGCGCCAGGATGATGGAGCGGCTGGGTAGCGAGCTGGCGCTGACCCCTGAGCAGACCGCGCGGATTCGTCCCATCGTCGAACGCACGCAGGGTGACCTGCAGAATCTTCGCCGCGACTACATGCAGCAGGTGACGCACGTGATGGACGAGATGCATTCGCAGATCGGGGCGATTCTCACGCCCGAGCAGCGGCAGAAACTCGAGGAGCTCCGGAAGCGCTTCCGCGAGCGCTCCGAGCGGATTCGTCGCGAGTATCGGGGAAGCGAACCCCCGAAATAAAGTTTGCGCGACCGGTGAAGGGGGGCATGGTCCGCACCGGCCAGGCGCCATGCATGGGCAGGCGCGTGAACTCCGCCAGGGCCGGAAGGCAGCAACGGTAACGACGTCCTACCAGTGCCGTGGAGTGCCTGGCCACCTCTTTCAATTCCCGCTTGGCGGAAGCCCTGCCGGCATCCGGGCGGCGCGAAACCCGCGGGAAGGAGTGAAGGGCTGAGTTTTGATTTGCGCTTTCGATTTTGGGATTTGGTCTTTGGAGAAGTGTCCACGGGTTATCAGGTCATCGCGCGGAAATGGCGGTCGCAGACGTTTGACGACGTCGTGGGACAGGATCACGTCGTGCGCACGCTGAAAAATGCGATCACCCGCGGCCGGATCGCCCACGCGTACCTCTTTGTCGGCCCCCGCGGCACGGGAAAAACCTCGCTCGCTCGGATCTTCGCCAAGGCGCTGAACTGCACCGGCGGCCCGAAGGCGGACTTTGACGTCAACGATCCCGCGTGCATTGCGATCGCGGAGGGATCCCACCTCGATGTGATCGAGATCGACGGCGCATCGAACAACGGCGTCGACCAGGTGCGCGACCTGCGGGACACGGTGCGTTACGCGCCGGCGCAGGGGAAGTTCAAGGTCTACATCATCGACGAGGTGCACATGCTTTCGGTGCAGGCGTTCAACGCCCTGCTGAAAACGCTCGAGGAGCCGCCGGCGCACGCGAAATTCATCTTCGCGACGACCGACCCGCAAAAGGTGCTGCCGACAATCATCTCGCGCTGCCAGCGGTTCGACCTTCGCCCGATCCCGCCCGCGCTGATCGTAGAGCGGCTGCGGAAGATCGCAGGGGCCGAGAAGGTCAGGATTTCCGAGACCGCGCTGGCGTCGATCGCGCGCATGGCCGACGGCGGCATGCGTGACGCCCAGTCGATCCTCGACCAGATGATCTCGTTCTGCGGCGGCGAAATCACCGAGCCGGACGTGCTCGACGTCTACGGCCTCGTCGCCGCGGAGAAGATCGCCGCGCTCGCCGCGGCGCTGGCGGCGGCGGACCACGCCGGCATCGTGGCGATCGTCGACGAATGCGACGCCAGCGGCCGCGATCTCGTGCGGCTCCTCTCCGATCTGCAGGCGAACGTGCGCAACGCGCTGCTCGATGCGATCGCGAAGGGCGGCCGCAGCGAGGCGCTCGGAGGCGTTGCGATGACGACCGAGCAGATCACGCGCCTGCTCGACGGGTTGCGCGAGGGCGAAGGCGCGGTGAAGCTGGGCCTGGCGGAGAAGATCAATTTCGAGGTGACCCTGCTCAAGGCGGTCGATGCGAGCCGGGCGCGCGCGATCGACAGCCTGATCAAGGAGCTGACGGCGCTCGCCGACGACTCTCCGGACTCGACGGTGGCCGACGGCGAAAAAAAAAAGGCCTGATTGACCGGCTGGAAGCGCGGCTGACGACGGCGCCCGGAAGGCCGGCCCCGCGAACGGCCGTCGAAATCCCGCCGACGAAGCCGGAGGCCAACGAGGAAGCGGTCCCGGCCGCGGCCTCGCTCGAAAACGGCGCCAACGTCTGGGACGAGTCGTCCGAGGCGCTCTTCCTCGCCGAGCAGCGCGCCGAAGGCGGTCCCGTCTTGCCCGCGACTCCGCCGGCGGCGACGGAGGAATTGGATGCAGGCCCGCTTCCGCCGCTTGACGAACTGGTGAAGAGGATCCCGGCGGAGGCGCGCGCCGCGATGGACGAGCTTTTCCGCGCGAAGTTTGTCGCCGTGCGGCGAGTGCCGAAGACGGCGTTGAAGAATTCCGAGGCCCAGAAGGGATAGGCTGGCGAGCGACAACGGGATCAGGTCAGCGCCAGGAAGCCGAGAACGGCGAAGGCGGCGAAAAATTGGGCTCGGAAGGGATGGCCGCAAAAAAGCGCAAGGGCTCGGTGGCTCCGGATCGAATCTCCCGTGCGCCTATAGGGCGCGATGGCAGCTCCTTCGCAACCCCGGAGTCCTTGCGCATTCTTGCGGCCAACCTCCACGCCGGAATTCTTCGCGGCGGAGGAGGATTCAGGAGCATGGCCCCAGTTTTATTTAAAATCTTCTATCGGGCGTCGCCCTGAGCTGGAGCTTGAACGCGCGGTGGCAGCTGCCGGGTCTATCGGGTCCGGGCGGTCACACCGGCCAGGTTGATCCGAGGCGGCGCCGCCCCGCGACACTTTGCGCGTAGAGGTAGGATTCGACGGCGCCTTCGGCGGGCGGGGAAACCAGCGGCACCGAGACGCGCTCGTAGAGGCCTTCCGCAATGCCTTCGAGAAGGTCGAGCTGACGAAGGCATTCCCCGTCGACGAACCAGATCTCACCCGTCACCCCGTCGGAATCCGACGGCTCGGCCACCATGCCGGGATACTCATCCAGCACGTACAGGGTGAATCCCGGCGGCGTCCGCGCGTCCGCAATGAATTCCTGTCCCGCGAGAAATGCATGGTTGCTGCCCCCGCGTTTCAGCGTGCCGTAGACAAAAACGAGGTGCATCGGCCGCGATGATTCAAGCGGATGCCGCGATTTCAACCACGACCGCGGTCGTGTTGTCGCGGCCGGAGGTCTGCACCGATTCCTCGACGAGACGCTCGGCCGGCGTCCGCGCCGCGCGCTCCCCGGAAGGATGGCGGATGAGATCGTCCAGCTGATGGTCCCATAACCCCTCGTTGAGGCCGTCGGAACAGATGAGAAACCGATCGCCCGACTGGTGGCCGACCGCGCCGACATGGGGCTCCAGAAACTGATGTCCGGCGCCGAGCGACTGCTGCAGCGCGTTGCGCCGCGGATGCATGCGGGCCTCGCGCTCGTTCAGCTGGCCGCTGCGTCGCAGCGCGCCGACGTGACTGTGATCGTGCGTGAGCTGGGCGAGGCCGCCCGGGTGGGGAAGATAATAAATCCGGCTGTCGCCCAGGTGGGCAAAGTACATCCATTCCGGCGTGAACCAACCGAGGCTGAGCGTGGCCCCCATCCCGGCGCATTCCTCGTACGAATTTCCCAATTCGAGGAGGTCCGCGTGGATGGCGGAGAAAAGTTCGGCCAGGACGTCGGTGAAACCACTCGAAATTCCGGAGGCCGACATGCGGAACGCGCGCGGCAGCAGGCGCGCGATGCGGTCCACGGCGATGCGGCTCGCGAACTCGCCGGACTTGGCGCCACCCATGCCGTCGCTCACGGCGAAGACGAAATCGGTCCCGGCGAGCGATGCCTCGCCGGTTTTCCCGAGGTACTTGATCTCGTGTCCGTCGAAGGCGAGGGCGAGAAAGGCGTCCTCGTTGTTCGGGCGGAAGCGGCCGCGATCGGTCAGGGCCGACCAGCGGATGCGCGGCGGTGGAGGAGGGGCGGCGGCGGGGGAATCCATGGGTTCAACCGGACGGCTTGAGCGAAACCGTCCCGGGACCGCCCTCGAGGAGGGTCGCGAATTCGAAGTCGATGATGCAGAAGCGCCCGTCCGACGTGCGGTAGGTGATGTTGCGCAGCTCGCGGTCCTCATGGCGCACGCCGTACTGTTCGAGTTCGGCGAAGAGCTCGGTCTGGCGCTCCACGCTGAGGTGGTCGACGCGCGTGCCGCAGTTGGTCGTGATGATCTTGAGATTGGCGGGGTCGACCTCGAGCAGCCGAGGAACGAACGTGCAGCCCTTTTTTTCGAGGTGGGTCAGCACCTTGACCTCGTGTTCGAAGCGCTCCCTGGCCTGATGGCCGCGGAAGGTCTTGTGCACGCGTCCGTCGTACCCGATCCGGACGAGGGCGCGGGCAGTGTCCTTCATTTCATGCATGGGAGGCGAAATTCAGAGGGTGAAATCCGGAATACAAAGGGGAGGAACCACGGATCGGCAGGAATGAAACGCGATCCAACATGCGAGGATCGGTCCGAACGGAAACCTTTCTCCTTCAGGTGATTTTCCGCTCCGGATTCGGGTGCGTTCGGGTCCATTCGTGGTATCAAAGCGTTTATTAATGAGAAGGATGCTTCAAAACGTGTCACGGGCGAACTTCTGGTTGCCTCTGGCATGTAAGGTGCTGAATTCGCCCGGTGAGTTTCTCGGACGGACTTGATGGCAGGTCCGTCCCCGCTCACAGCTCAAACCGTCCCGATCCCTTCCAACTCATCCAATATGGCCAAATACAAACTCGAATACATCTGGCTCGATGGCTACACGCCCCTCGCCAGCCTGCGGAGCAAGACCCAGATCAAGGAATATGCCAGCTTGCCGAAGCTCGCCGAACTGCCCAACTGGGGGTTCGACGGCAGCTCGACGCAGCAGGCCGAAGGCAAGAGCTCTGATTGCGTGCTCAAGCCGGTGGCCGTGTACGCCGACACGACGCGCAAGAACGGCGTGCTGGTCATGTGCGAGGTGATGATGCCCGACGCCAAGACGCCGCATCCCTCGAATTCCCGCGCCACGATTCCCGACGATCCGGACACGTGGTTCGGGTTCGAGCAGGAGTATTTTTTCTACAAGGACGGAGCGCCCCTCGGATTTCCCGCGGGCGGTTTTCCGGCGCCGCAGGGTCCCTATTACACGGGCGTCGGCTACAAGAACGTCGGCGCGCTGGCGCGGGAGATGGTCGAGAAGCACATCGACATCTGTCTCGATGCCGGAATCAACCTCGAGGGCATCAACGCCGAAGTGGCGAAGGGCCAGTGGGAGTTCCAGATCTTCGGCAAGGGTTCGAAGAGCGCCGCGGACCAGATGTGGGTGGCGCGCTATATCCTGACCCGGCTGTGTGAGGCGTACTGCGTGGACATCGAGTGGCGGTGCAAGCCGATCCTCGGGCCCTTCAACCAACCGCTCGACTGGAACGGCTCGGGCATGCACACGAATTTCTCGACGAAGCACATGCGGGAAACGGGCGGCAAGCCGTACTTCGAGAAGCTCATGGCGGCCTTCAACAAGCATGTCGGCGAGCACATCGCGGTCTATGGCCCCGAGAATCATCTCCGGCTCACGGGCCTCCACGAAACCCAGTCGATCGACAAGTTCAGCTACGGGCTGGCCGATCGTGGCGCGTCGATCCGCATGCCGCACAGTTTCGTCAACAACGGCTACAAGGGCTATCTCGAGGACCGTCGTCCGAACTCCGCCGCCGACCCGTATCTGGTCGCTGGCCGCGTGATCAAGACGATCCAAACGGTGCCGACGACCTGACGCGCAAGCGGACCGGGTTTTGTTTTCAACGGCGCCCTCCCGCACGGGATGGCGCCGTTTTTTTGTCGGGTAGTTTTACGGGTAGCAGCCGCCGTCAGGCGGCTGAGCTCATGGCGCTTACCGGCGAACGGGCAACGGCCTCCTGACGTCGGCCGCTACCGGAAGATGCCGGCTTCGAAAGTAAAACGCGTTTTCAACGCGTTAGACGCTCTGTCAGTCCCTCGAGTCCTGCTCGCACCTCCAGCGCATTCAGGCCGTCGAAAAGCGCAGCCTCTGCGACTCTGCCACAATGCGCTCCACCCCGTACCGGCTCCGTGCCGCCGGCGGTTTTTTCTGGGAAGGCGTCTGCCAGACCGGCAGCGTGGCGAGGCGTCCCGGCTTTCGAACGCTCCCCGATGACCGACACATCCTCGACCCGCCGGGCTTCCTTTTGGGAGTGGACTCAGGTGGTGCTGATCGTTGCGAACCTCGCGTGGACCACGGCGTGCCTCGGCGGGTATCGGCCGGAGACGATGGTGGTGACGAGTGCGCTGAATGCCGTTCTGCTCGCCACGCATTTTCTGTCCCGCGCGTTTTCACGTGTGGAAAACCGGACACGCGCGCATCCGGCGGGCTGGTGGCTGCTCCCTTTTTTGGTTTATGGAGTCGTCAATGTCCTCCGGGTCACGCCGGTGGGCTGGCTCGGCTGGAAGGACTGGCTCGGGTGGGCGCAGATGATCCTGGTGTTCTGGGTGGTGGTGAACGCGGTGCGCGGCACGGCGGCGCGGACATTTTTGTTCGCGGGACTGGTGCTCGTGGCGCTGGGGTCGGCGGCGATGGCGGGATACCAGCGGTTCGTGAAGCCGGACTGGCTGATGATGGGACGAATCCAGGCCGACCAGTTCCTCGGACGCGCCAGCGGAAGTTTTGGAATTCCCAACAGCCTCGCGGCCCTGCTGCTGCTGCTGATCCCGGTGCTGGCCGTGCTGACATTTCGAAAAGGCGCGGGCGCCGTGCAGCGCGTCGCCTGCGGGTATGCGGCGCTGGCGCTGTTCGGGGCGCTGGTCCTGACGATCAGCCGCGGGGCCTGGCTCGCGCTGGCCCTCGTCCTGGCGGGCTGGCCGATATTTGCGCGCGGATCCTGGCGGCGGCGCGTCGGCCTGACTGTCCTGGCGGTGGTGGGCGTCGTGGCGGGCTTTCTTGCGCTTTATTTCACGCTTCCGGGCGTCCGGCTGCGTTTCGTGCAGATGAAACACGACGCCGGTGAGGTGACGCGGCCGATCATGTGGCGCGGGGCGTGGCGGATATTTCGCGAGCATCCGGCGTGGGGTGGAGGGGCGGGGAGTTACAATGTCCTTTTCGAGAAACACCGGCCGGAGCGTTACCAGGATGAGCCGACCTGGGCGCACAACGATTACCTCAACACGCTGAGCGATTATGGCGCGGTGGGATTCGTGCTATTCTTCGGCGCCGCCGGCGTGCTGTCGTGGCGCGCCGTCGGAAAACAAACCGCCGCGCCGCGCGACTGGCTCGACGAGCCGCGGGTGCAGGGGGCGCTCGCCGCCGGCGCGGTGGCTTTTGCCCTGCAGCTGTTCGTCGACTTCCACTTCAAGATTCCCGCGCTCGGGATGGCGTTCGCGATCGTGACCGCGCTGATGGTCCAGCGGGCGTGGCCGGTGTCAGGCGGCGCGCCGGCGGGGCCGCGGTGGCCGCTCGCATTGCAGTGCGCGGCGGCGGCGGTCGTGCTCGTCGCGGCGGCGGCGTGGGTGATTCCTTTCTATCGCGCGGAAGCGCTGCGGTACGCGGCCCGCCAGTCCATCAGCCGGATGGCCCGGGCCGATCTCGAGCCGGGGGAGGAGCGCAGGGAATTGGAGCGCGCGCTTTCCGATCTGGGGAGGGCGACGGAATTGAATCCGCGCAACGGACAAGCGTGGGCCGACCTCGCCTACGCGACGGCGCTGTGGTCGCGGATGGACCGTGCGCGGATCAAGGAACACGGGCGCGATGCCGAGGCGGCAGCGGCGCGCGCGCTGGCGCTTTCCCAAGTGGTGCCGGACTTCTGGGTGCGCCGCGGCGTCGCCCTCGACATGCAGGGTCGGAGGGCCGAGGCGGGCGATGCCTTTGTGCACGCGCTCTCGCTCGCGCCGGCGTCCGCGGGCTTCTGGTATTATCAGGCGTATCATCTTTCCCTGAACAAAACCGATGGCGCACTCGCGCTCGCGGCGGCGAACTTTTGCTTGCGTCTTGACCCGGGTAACGTGGAGGCGCAATCATTGCGCCAGCGACTGGCATCTGCGCAGCGTCTGCCCTAACTCTCTGATTCCTATGCGAACCAAACTTTTGTCGTGGATGTTGCTGTGCGGCTTGGCGGGCCTTTTCGCGATTTCCGCCCACGGCCAGCAGGGCCAGGTGGCGGGGCGGATTGTGGCGGCGAAAGTCCGCGGCACGGTCACGGCGGTGAACACGGCCGACAACTCGCGGCGGGATCTCAAGGACAACGATGCGATTTCCGAGAAGTACGTGGTGACGACCGCGCAGAATTCCAGCGTGATCCTCGTTTTCTCCAACGGTTCGACGATCAACCTCGCACAGGATTCCACGCTCTCGATCGAGCAGTTTCTCCAGGACCCTTTCGCCACGTCGTACTCGATGGCGACGGCGACCTCGGAGCCCTCGACGTCCACGACGAAACTCACGCTTTCCCGCGGTGAACTTGTCGGCAACGTGAAGCACCTCAATGCGGTGGGCGGCTCGTCCTTCTCGGTCAATACCCCGGTGGGCGCGGCCGGCATCCGCGGCACGACCTTCCGCATCGTTTTCCGTCCCGACAGCTCGGGCAAGGCGTTCTTCACGCTGAGCACGGCCGAAGGCGAAGTCATCCTGACCGGCACCACGGCGCAGCAGGTGCAGGTGGCGTCCGGCAAGGAAGTGGTCGTGACTGTCGACGTCACCGTCGACGCCTCGGGAAAGATCACGGTCACCGCTCCGCCGGTGGTCCAGACGCAGGATATTTCGGCGGCGAACCAGGCCGTGATCGCGGCGGCGGCGCAGGAGATCATTGTGACCCACGCGGACATCGTGTTCACCTCGGCGACGACGAGCAATTCGACCCCGCCGCCGCCTCCTCCGCCGGATGCGCCTCCGACGGCGGTGCAGGACCAGCAGAAGACGACCTCCGGCGACGGCAAGTGAGCTAGCGCGGCGTCTCTGACCGGCGAGTTCGGCGTCGCCGGCACGGCGGGCGCTCTTTTTGCGCGAGGAATCGGATTCGCTGGTCGAGGACGCGGCGTCACCGGGGCAAATCTGCTTTCATTCACGGTGTGCGCCGCCTAGCGTCGCGGTCCGTGCCCCAGCAGAAAAAGAAAATCGCCCTGTCGTGGCTGCGCCGGCTCCTGCTCCTCACGATTCCGGCGATGTGGTGCGTGCTGAGCTACCTGGGGCACCTCGTTTTTCTCGAAAACAAGCTGATCGATATCCGGTTTCGCGCGCGGGGAGAGCTCGAAGCGCCGGTGAAACTGATCTACGTCGATATCGATAACGCCGCGATTCAGTTTTATAAGTGGCCCTGGAGCCATGCGCGGTTCGCCCAGGTCCTGAACGCGCTCTTCGACCATGGAAAGGTCAAGGCGGTCGGCTTCGATCTCGTTTTTTCCGAGAACTCGCGCGCCGAGTTTGGAATGAAGGAGCAGAACGAGGGGCGCGTGCTGTTCGGCAAGTCGATTTACAAGCGCAGGAACGTCGTGCTCGCGGTGAACTATGTCCCGGGGCCGGGACTGCTGCAGGCGAAGAAGGAGTTTCCGTGGATTTTCGACGGGTTCACCGACCGGCAGAAAAACGACAACCCGGAGATGCCCGGCGTTCCGGTTCTGGGGCCGACGTGGGGGATTCCGGGCCTGATCGACACGTACAAGGCGGAGGCGCGGGCCGCGCCGATCTTTGCGGACGCTCCCGGCGACACCTTTTATCCGCTGTCGCTTCGCCTTGCCCTCATCGACTGGGGACTGACGCCGAAGGCGCTGCACCGATTTCCCGACCGGATGGAGGTCCGGCGCGATGACGGCGCGCTCGTGACGTCGATCCCGCTGCGCGAACAGCAGATCGTGGAGGCGACGTGGTTCTCCAGGTGGATCTCGCCGCTGAATCCGCGCTGCAGCGTGAACGATGTCCGGATTTTCACGGCGCTGATCGAAGGCGACGACGCGGAGCAGAAGGCAAAGGGCGCGGAGTTCTTCGCGCAGTTCCAGGATGCCATCGTCCTGATCGGGCCGGTGGATCCCCTCCTGCAGGATCTGGCGAAGACGCCGTTCGACGACGTGCCGGTTCCCCAGGTCGGCTTTCATGGCAACCTGCTGAAAACCTTCGCGTCGGGAATTTATCTCCGCCGGCTGCCGGAATCGGCGAATATTGCGCTGACGTTTTTCCTCACCGTCTTCGTCGTATTCCTGGCGCTCACGGAAGGGGCCAAGGGATTCCGCTTCAAGCTCCTCGCGCTGCTGGTGGTCACGGTCTACGTCGCGGCGGCGTTCGGCCTGTTCGCGACCTACCATCTGGTTCTTCCCATGACCGCTCCGCTGGGCTCCACGATCATGACGAGCCTGATCGCCGTCGGCTGGGAGCTGATTGCGGAGCAGAAGGCGAAGGGCCGGATCAAGGGGATGTTCGGCACCTATGTCTCGCCGCAGCTGGTCGAGCGGATGGTCGAGTCCGGCGAGAGTCCGCAGCTCGGCGGGCACGACGCCGAGATCACGGCGTATTTCAGCGACATCCAGTCGTTCTCGACGTTTTCCGAGAAGCTCGGGTCGGGTCCGCTGGTGGAGCTGATGAACGAGTACCTCACCGCGTGCACGGACATCGTGCAGGAGCAGGGCGGGACGCTCGACAAGTACATCGGCGACGCGGTCGTGGCGATGTTCGGCGCGCCGATCGCGGTGAAGGACCATGCCTTTCGCGCGTGCGTCGCGACGCAGCTGGTCCATCAGCAGCTCCGCGCGCTGCGGAAAAAATGGGAGAGCGAGGGCGAGAAGTGGCCGCGGATCGTCTGGGAGATGCAGTCGCGCATCGGGCTGAACACGGGGGTCTGCATGATCGGAAACATGGGCAGCCGGACGCGTTTCAACTACACGATGATGGGCGACAACGTGAACCTGGCGGCGCGGATGGAGAGCGGCGCGAAGAGCTGGGGCGCGTACACGATGTGCACGGAGGTGACGAAGCAGGCCTGCGAGCAGTTCGGCGCCGACCGCGTGATATTCCGCGCGCTGGGGCGCATCGTGGTGAAGGGGCGCACGAAGCCGGTGCCGATTTACGAGATCGTCGGGCTCAAGGAAGCGATGCCCGAGGGCGCGCGGGAGTGCATCGCCGCGTTCGAGCAGGGTCTGGCCCGGTATTTCGCGCGCGACTGGGACGCCGCGGTCGAGCTGTTCCGGCAGAGCCAGCTGAATGAGCCGAACCAGCCCGGGAAAACTCCCGGCGTGAAGACGAATCCCTCGCTCGTCTATCTCGAGATCATCGAGCGCTACAAGGAAGACCCTCCGCCGCCGGAGTGGGACGGCGTGTATGTCATGACGGAGAAGTAGCCCGCGTTGCCGGACTACTTCAGAATCATTTCCTTCACCGACTTGCCCGCCGGAATCATCGGCAGCACGTGCTCGGTGTAGGGAACGATCACGTCGAGGACGAACGGGCCGTCGTGGTCGAGCATCTCCTGGATGGCGGCCTTGAGCTCGCTCTTCTGGTGGACGCGGCGGCCCTTGACGCCGAAGCCTTCGGCGATCTTGACGAAATCGGGATAGAGGCCGCCGAGGTTTTCAGGGCTGCCGACGTTGGACTCGTCGCCGAGGATCGTGTTGCCGCGGACGCTGCCGTAGAAACGGTCCTCCCACTGGACGACCATGCCGAGGTGCTGGTTGTTCAGGATCATCGCCTTCGCCGCGATTTTTTCGATATGGGCGGTCGCGAGCTCCTGGATGTTCATCATGAACGAGCCGTCGCCGTCGATGTCGATGACCTGCCTGTCCGGAAAGGCGACCTTGGCGCCGAGTGCCGCCGGGTAGCCGAAGCCCATGGCGCCGAGACCCAGCGAGCTGATGTAGCGGCGGGGCTCGTTGAACCGGTAAAACTGCGCGGCCCACATCTGGTGCTG
>JAQGON010000133.1 GCA_028293565.1 Verrucomicrobiota bacterium
AACCGGGCCGCGAGCGTTTCCGCTTCCGCGCGCCAGCGCGCCGCCGCCGGCGCGAGCCCCAGGGCCTCGTTCAATCCCGCGCATTTGTTCAGGATGTGGACGACGTAGCACTGCGCGACGCCATCCCACTGATGCCGCGGCGGCATCTCGGTATAAAAACCCGCGCCGGCAATCAGGCCGTTGCCGCTCTTGCGCGACAGCAGGAACGCCGCGGCCCGCTCGAGCGAAGGGAGTTTCGACTCCAGCCACGACCGGTCGCCGGTCGCCGTGAAAATTTCGTCGCCGAGCAGCACGTAGCTGACGGCCGCGAGCGTGCCGAGCGGATTGATCCCGGCGATCCAGTGGCTGAAGGAGCCGATCCACTTCCGCGCCCCGTAGCCTTCGCGCTTCGGATCGAAGGTGAAAACATCCGCGGGATAGTTCATCCCGCGATTATAGGTCGCCAGATGATCCGGCGGAATGTCGGCGGAAACGATCGCATACGGAATGTTCCCGTCATCCCGCTGGGACGCCTGCACGTAGTCGAAGTAGTCGAGCACCAGCCGGGTGCGGCCGAGCAGCAGATACGCGCCCGCCATCTGCCAGGAATCGAGCCCGGGCCAGGTGTTTTCCTGTCCGAACCAGTGCCCGTCCGCGACGATCGTGAAATGCCCCGGGTAAGCGCGTTCCATTGCCGCCGGTTCGAGCGTCTGCCGGATCGCCGCAGTCACGCCTTCGCGGATGATCACCGCCTCGTCGCGCATCACCGGTGACGAAGGGTCAGCCATCCGGAGTTTGATCAGCAAGGGACCCGAAACGATCAGCGCGAGTCGGCGAGCGCACCCGTGAAGCGGAGGATCGCATCGTCCGGTGACATCGTGATCGGCACCGGTTTGCCATGGCCCTTGCCGCCGTACGGCACGTTCGAAAGCGCGTTGTAGCAGCAGATGTACGCGCGGCGGTGCTGGTCGGAGAGGTTCGCCTCCGACGCATGAAACGTGTTGCCGTGAAAAAACAGCGCGCTGCCGGAGGGAGCCTCGCAATAGTGGACGCCGAGGCGCGCGATCACCGCCGCCACGCGCTCCTAGTCCGCGCCGGCCTGCTGCCCGACGCGCCCGTGATCGAACCTGCCCAGCAGGTGCGAACCCGGGATCACCTTGAGGCAGCCGTTTTCCTTCGTCGCGGGATCGAGCGCGACCATGCACGAGACCAGCCGCGGATAAAGACAGCCGTCGCCGTACCAGTAGCCGTAATCCTGATGCCATTCCCACGCGCCGCCGACGCGGGCCTCCTTCAGCATCACCTTGCTGTGCCAGTGATAGACGTCCTCGCGCAGCAGCATCCTCACGTTGTTCACGATCCGCGGGCTCGTGGTCACGGCGCCGAAGACGTCGTCGCCCACATCGGACCACAGCGCGAGCTTGCTCGAGCGGCCGTTCGCGTCGGGCATGTTTCCCTGATGCTTGGTCACGCGGCCCTCCTTCGTGACCTGCGAGAGCAGGATCCCGATCTCCTGCGGCGTGAACGCGTCGGGCACCATCACGAATCCGTCGCGGTCAAACGCCTGGGTTTGTTCCAAGGTCAGCATGGGCGTCCTTTTTCGGGGAGGGTCAGCAGGAGAAGGCCAGCGCAGCTTGGAACCCGCATCACCAACGGCAACCCGAATGACGCCCTCGCCGGAACCAGGGCATTAGTTCGGTCCGGTCGCGCCGCGGAGGCGGTTGACATCCGCTTCCGCGACGCAGCAACGTCGCGCCGGCATGAGAACTCCGCCCGCTCCCATCCTGGTGCTGCAGGGCGCGCCTCACGATCTCGGACGGCAGCACGGGGCCGCCCTCCGGAGCCAGATTCACGCGAATGTCGGCGCGCTGCTCGCCGGATTTTTTCGCGGGACCTCGTCGCCGCTGCTCGAGGAGATTCGCGCCTGGCAGAAACGCCTGCGCGCGTTTTGCTTCGATCACTGGCCGTGGCTGGAGGATGAAATCCAGGGAATCGCCGAGGGCGCCGGCCTCGATCGGACCACGGCGGAACTCCTGAGTTTTCGCGCCTGGCAATACGAGGCCTACCACGCCGGCGCCTGCTCGAGTTTCGCGCTTCCCGGCAGCGACGGAAAAATTCTCGCCGGGGGCACGCTCGACGATCCGCGGTTCCTGTACGCGGTGGCGCAGGTCCAGCCGACCGCCGGGCTGCGCTACCTGAGCTTTCCCCTCGCCGGAACCGTGTGGGCCAATCGCGGGATGAACGAAGCCGGCCTCGCCCTCGGCCTTTCATCCCTCCTCTGCCCCGGCGTCACGTTTGAGCTCGGACACCTCGTGCCGGTCGACCTCGTGTTCCGCAGCATGCTTCAGTTCTGCAGCACCGTCGCCGAGGTGGAGGCGGGGTGCCGGAAATTCCATTTCTTCGGCAATCTCGTGGCCGTCGACCGTCATGGCGGCGTCTTCGCGAGCGCGAATTACTGCGGCGGCATGACGACCTATCCTGCGACGGACGGCATTGCCCGGCTGACCAATCACCCTGTCGAGCCCGCCGCCAACGCGCTTCGCGCCCGCGGCTTCACCGGGCCCGATCCCGGCGCGTTCAGCACCGAGCGCCTGGCGCAGATCGACGCGTGGATCGCCGCGCAAACCCGCCGCGCTTCGGTGCGCGATGCCGCGGAATTTCTCGGGGGCGCCAGCCAATTCGGCTCCGTCAACAACCCGAACACCGCCTTCGCGACGATCGCCGTCCCTGAATCCGATGCGTCGGTTCTTTGGGTCGCACAGCAGCCGGTGACCGCCGACGCCTTTTACGCCTTCGACGTGAAGACGGGCATGCGTGTCCGTTAAACAGGTGAGCGCGTGGTAGCAGCCGCCGTCAGGCGGCTGGGCTCATTCCGCTAAATCGGCCGAAGGCAAGAAACGGCCTCCTGACGTCGGCCGCTACCTAAAGATGCGGCCTTCGAAAGGTGTTACCCATGTCTCCGTCCATCTGTTACCCATGTCTCCGGTCCATACAGTCTCAATGCGTTGCGCGTTCCACCTGCAGGCAACCGGGCTCAATCCACCGGCACCGAATAAATCCGGCGCACGCCGGAGAAATCGGAAGTGAAGAGCACTTCGGACTGATCGCGCGAAAGCACAGGATGCGGATGGTTGTCCTGCGTGTGCCATGACGTGTTGCTCTCGCACAGCGTCACCACCTCCATCGCCCCGTTTTCCCAGTCCATGTTCAGCCGGGAGATCAGGTTCCCCTTCCGCTGTTTCATTCCAGCTTCGTTCGCGAGCGCGTCGGTGATCACGAAGTCGCCGCGCCGGCTGGGAAAAAAGTGGCCGTAAAAGGAGGGCCGCTCCCGCGGAATCGAAATTTCCCGGAGCGGCTGGGTTGGATCGAGGGAGGCGCGGCCCACGAATTGCTCCGGATACTCGCCGGCGTCCCAGCGCGCGCCGTGGTAGATCACCGCCTCGCCGTCTTCCTGCCAGACCTCGTGCGCCACGTCGTCCAGGCCCGGATCCGGCGCGACCCGGAACCGGGTCGCGCGTCCGGCGGGCCGCACGCGGACCGCCTCCGCTCCGTCGGTCTTCAGCCAGATGCGCTCCGTGCCCAGCGGCCACGTCCACTCGTGATTGAAGAGCACGACCTCGGGGCGTTGCGGATGATACTGGACGTGCGTGACCCACGCCGGCTCCTCCCACCGCACGGCCATCTTTCCGGTGGCGACCTCAACTTCCACGATCCGGGTCGTGAGGCCGAACTTCGCGTGAAGCTCGGACACCTCGCGGTTGCCCTTCCGCCCTGCGCCGAATTCCAGGACCCGGCGGTCCATCAGGCTCAGGAGCACGCGCTCGCCGCGGGCGTCGAGATGCGTGTAGCCGACACACCGGTCCGGAGGAATCTCGCACACGGCGCGGCGCCGGCCGTCGCGCACGTTGACGCAGTCGAGCTGGCTCCGGCCTTTTTCACGGCCCCACACAAAAAAAAGATTTCCCGACGCCGCATGCAGGCAGGGACTCGACTTGTTCAAGCCGTGCGTCGCGACCGTGCCGTTGAAAAGATAATCCTCCCTCGGGTCCGCAGCCCGCGGACGCGCGAAATAGGGGTAAGCCTGCATTGCCGGCCCGGGAAAAATCGCCAGCGGCTCCATTCCGCCCGTGCCGCGATCGATCCGGGCCAGGCTCGCGCCCTCGGGATGCCGCGAGAAGCCGCTGGTGATCGCGGCCAGGATCGCTCCGTCGGCCGTCACGCTGTCCGTGGTGAAATAAAGCAGCTGGCAGTTCGCGCTGCGCGCGGACTCGGCTCGCGGCGCCTGCATGCTAGGTCACGAGATCCTCCGGCGCGGAACGCGACGGCGCCGCTGGCGGGACGACCGGCCGCAGGCGGTCCGCCAGGGCCTGCCGGACGACCGGCTCGCGACGCCGGTAATAGCGCGCCATGCCTCCCTGGTAAATCAGGGTCAGGAAGGCGGCGATGCCGTAGGTGAAGTAGAAGAAAAGCCGCACCATCGGCATGATCGCCTCGACGTCGACCCCGCTCGACGCCAGCTCGCTCCGCAGGCCCGGAGTCAGCGACGAAAGCGCCGTGTCCGCGTCAAAGCTCGCGATCCGCGTCACGCAGTAAACCAGGACCGCGCCGAGCACGATCCATTGGGCGCGGACCAGCCGCTGCATCCCGTCCGCGTCGCCCCGGCGCACCTGGTTGTGGCCCGACACCTCCGTCCATCCGCCATACGCGACGATCAACCCGACGAAGGCCCCCGAAAAATCGCCGAGGAGGCCCGAGATCAGGGCTCCCGGCAGGGAAATGACCAGCACGCTCCACCCGTTGATCTTCGACGCGCGCAGCACGCGGCGCAGCGTCTCCTCGGGCAGCGGCGGAGGTTTCATGGCCGCGACAGCCTGCGCCGTGGAAATTTGGCGCGCGAGTTCTCTTTTGGTTCGCGCTCGCCGCGGATGCCCGCGGTCAAGAAATCACACGACCTGGGTCGTGGGCGCGGATCCGCCGAGCAGCTCCTTCAAAACGCTCCACGCCTTGCGCAGGCCTGCGTCGCGCACGCCGCCGAGGAGATAGGCGCGCGCCATCGCGTCCTCATGACCGTGATAGCGCGGCGGCAGCAGGAACAGGGTGCCGTCGTTGGCCGAACTGATGTTCGCGTAGAACAAGCCGCGCCCCACCGTGAGCGTTGATTTCTCCGGCACGACCTTCGCGCTCCGCTCGCGCAGCACGAGCCAGGGCCGGTAATAAAACTCCAGCGATCCCTCCGACCGCAGCACCAGCCGCCCGGAGGTGCGCGGGGGCACCCCGGTCAGGTTCGGCCCGGCAAAGACGCGGTTATCATTTTCCTTCGGCGCAAACCGGTGACGGCGCAGCGTGAAAAAATCCCAGCAGAAGACCGAGCCGAACACCGT
>JAQGON010000163.1 GCA_028293565.1 Verrucomicrobiota bacterium
AAGGTCGATCCATCGGATCGGGTGGCCTTCGTGTGCTTCGTGTCCTTCGTGGTAAAACAAAAAGCGCGCGGATGATTTTCACCACGAAGGTCACCAAGAACACCAAGGCCAAACCGGTTATGCGCCCTATCCCCATGGATCGCCCTTCGCGTTCCTCGCGCCCTTCGCGGTTAATTTCCAGTCGTCGCGTTCAAGTCCGGGCGCGGCCCATGCGGCGTTCCCACGCGAAGAGGTACTGCTGCGCCAGTCCGGCCAGCGGGCCGAAATGGGCGCGGCCGAACTGGGCGACCTGCGCGGGCTTCCAGCCCGCGAGGCCGTAGCGCGCGGCCATCGCCTTCAGGATCCACGTGTCGACGGGAAAAGCCTCCAGCCTTCCGGCGCCGAACAGCAGCACGCAGTCGGCGACCTTCCCGCCGACGCCCGGGAGCAGGCAGAGCCGTTCCCTGGCCGCGGCGTACGGCAGCGCCTCGGTTTCCTCGAGCCAGCCCGGATGCGCCGCGATGAATTTCGCGGTCTGATGAATGTAGCGCGCGCGAAAACCCAGCTGACACGCTCTCAGCTCCGCCTCGGGAATTTCCGCGATCTCCGCCCACGACGGAAGGCGATAGCCGAGGGAAACCGGCTCCGGAGAGCCGGCTCCGCCCGGCGTCAGCCTTTCGCCATGACGCTCGGCGAGCAGGCCGACCATCTGTTTGATCTGCACGATCTGTTTCGTCGCGCTGCAGAGGAAGCAGAGCAGGGTCTCGCCAAACGGCTGGCGGAGGATGCGCAGGCCGGGAAATTCCGCGAGACAGCGCGCGAGATGAGCGTCGCTCCGCCAGGGCAGCGAATCGACGAGCGAGTCGAGCGGGCGCTCTCCTTCCCAGTAATGCGCGAGGGCCAACGACGTCTTCGCGCTCGCCGCCGGCGCCGACCAGCGAAGGGCGCCGCCTGCATCCGCTGAAAGACGGAGGAGCGACGAGCCAAACGTGCCGACCCACGCGTCGTTGTTCTCGCGGTACCAGCGAAACGCCTGGCCCCCGTCGAGGATCTCGGCGAGCACGGCGGGCGCGATCGGCGTGTGGCCGGGGAGAAGTTGCCAGCCGGACCAGGTCGCGTCGTCGGCGGGCGGGAACGACGTCGACGGCAATTCGCCCGGTTTTACTTGTCGGGCTTTTCCCACAGGAAACTTTTGCGGGCCGCGAGCACGGTGCCGTCGGCGGTGACGACCTCGATCTTCCACGCCACCGGGTGCAGCCTGCGGCCGGACCAGTCGGCGCCGGTCAGCCCCAGGTTGAAGACAGGTTCGCCGCGGGGAAGCGGCACGGGGAAGGTATAGGTCCGGACCTGGGGGGCGTCGGGCTTGATCAGCGACAGGACAATCGTCGCGGCCGGCAGCTCGGCGCCGGAATTTCTCACGCGGGCGACGAAATAAAATCCGGCGCGCTCGGCCGGCTGCGTGCGGCGCACGATTTCCCGGCCCGAGTTTTCGCGTCCGGTGAAATATTCCGAAATGCGCTCGAACGACCGCGCCTCGCGCCACTCGGGCCAGACGCGGACGAACTCGACGTCCGCCGCCCGGCCGAAGACGGTGGAGGCGGCGAGGGCCACGAGGAGGAAGGCAAAACGCATCGGGGAAAGTTGAGCGCAGGGGAGGGAAGGAGCAAGCGTCAGACGGGGCAGGTTCACCACGAAGATTGCGAAGCACGCGAAGGCCGAGCGATCCGGGCGAACATCGAACGTCCAACTTTCAACTTCCAACATTGACTTTCTCCGTCCGAACTTCGCGTGCTTCGCGACCTTTGTGGTGAACCTCCACCGCGGCATCACGGAGCGCGGAGTTCGATCAGCTGGTAACGGTGGATGCCGAGCGGCGACGGCTCCCAGTTCCGGACGGCGGGATGGATCAGGTAGGCGCGCGCGCCGTAGACCACCGGGGCGATGGGCGCCTCGGCGAGGAGCAACGCCTCGGCCTTGCGAAGGAGGGCGAAGCGGGCGGCGGGGTCGGCGGTCTTCGACGCCTCCTCGAGGAGCGCGTCGTAACCGGGATTGGCCCAGCCGGTCCAGTTGTTGCCGCCGCCGCCGAGGAAAATTCCGAGGAAGGTGATCGGGTCGGCGAAATCCGCGGTCCAGGCCAGCAGCCCGAGGGTGTGGCTCAGCGTCTGCTGGTTCTGCAGCCAGGTCTTCTGCTCGTAGGGCTCGATCGTGACGTGCACGCCGAGTTCGCGCTGCCACATTGCCTGGATGGTCTCCGCCACCTTTGGCGTCTTGTCGTCGTTCAGCACCTGCACGGCCATCGGCGGCAGGCCCCGTCCTCCCGGATACCCGGCCTCGGCGAGCAGGGCGCGGGCGGCTGGAAAGTCGACGGACTGCCCGCCGGGCGGGGAATACCCTCCGCAGTTCGGAGGGACCACGGACGTGGCCGGCTGGCGGGCGCCGCTGTAGACGCTTTGGGAAATTGCGGCGCGGTCGATCGCCAGCGCGAGCGCGCGGCGCACCTTCGGATTATCGAGCGGGGGCTTCGTGGTATTGAAATTCACGTAGCTCAGGAAGAGCAGCGGATCGAGCCGGAGGCGGTCCGGCGACTGCTGCCGGTACACCGGGATCTTCGAAGCGGGGACGCTGTACGTGAGGTGGAGCTGGCCGGCGCGGAAATTCAATTCCTCGACGTCCGCTTTTTCCGTCGGGAAAAAGATCACGCGCTCGAGGTGGTTGCGCGCCGCATCCCAGTAGAGCGGATTCCGGGTCACGACCACGCGCGCATTCGGGCGCCATTCGCTGAGGACGAACGGGCCGTTGCCCACCAGGTTGCCGGGACGCGTCCATGCCGTGTCGCGGTCCGCCATCCGGCCGAACTTCTCGATCACGGGCCGGTGCACGGGCATCCAGGTGTTGTGCGCGGCCAGTTCGAGCAGGTAAGGCGTGGGTCGTGCCAGGGTGAGGCGAAGGGTGGCGGGATCGACGACGGTGACGCCGACACTCGAGAAATCCGTGATTTTGCCGGTGTTGAAGGCCTCGGCGTTCCGGATCGGCCAGAGCATGTATGCATAGACGGACCCGAGCGCGGGGGTGAGGATGCGCTGGATGGAGTACGCGAAATCGGCTGCGGTGACGGGATCGCCGTTCGACCAGCGGGCGCCGGCGCGCAGGTGAAACGTGTAGACCAGGCCGTCGGGCGAAATCTCCCAGCGCTCCGCCACGCCGGGAAGGGCCCGGGAGGTTTTCTCGTCGAGGACGGTCAGCCCCTCGAAGAGTGCGACGTCGATGTTGAGGTCGGTGGCGGCGTCGAGGAGATGCGGATCGAGCGTCGCCGGCTCGTTCTGATTTCCGACCAGCAGCGTGTGCGTGCGGACACCTTCCTCGGCGGGGGTCTCACGCTTTTTGCACCCGGCAACGGCGAACATGGCCGCGAGCAAACCAAGCAATGGGACGGACGGGCGCATGGACGAATTGATGCACGGCTCGGACCGGAAGCCAAGGGCGCCTGTTTTTTAACCACAAAGGGCGCAAAGAGCGCGAAGGTTAAAACCCCTAAGGCAGGGATCGACCTTCGCGGTCTTTGCGCCCTTTGTGGTTAAAATGGATCGAGGACCATCTCCTCGCGCTCGCGGGACCGATTGGTGGCAAGGATGCCTGTTTTTAACCACGAAGATCGCGAAGGGCGCGAAGATCAAAACCCTCCCATTCAGGGGATCGTGATCGGCCTTCGCGTGCTTCGCGCCCTTTGCGGTGAAAATGGATCCTAGGTCCCCTCGAGGACCGCCTCCTCGCGCTCGCGGCGGAACTGGCTGGTGTAAAGTTCGTAGTAGTGACCGCGCTGCTGCAGGAGCTCGGCGTGCGTTCCGGATTCCTCGATGCGGCCGCGCGTGATGACGAGGATGCGGTCGGCGCGGCGGATCGTGCTGAGGCGATGGGCGATGACGAAGCTGATGCGGCCCGCGAGGATCGTTTCCAGGCCGCGCTGGATCAGCTGCTCGGTCTCGGTGTCGATCGACGACGTGGCCTCGTCCATCACGAAGATCTGCGGCCGGGCCAGCAGCGCGCGGGCAAACGAGAGGAGCTGGCGCTGCCCGGTGGAGAGCCGGTTCCCGCCTTCGCCCACCTCCGTCTCGTAGCCGTTTTCCATCTGCCGGATGAACTCGTCGGCATTGACGAGCCGCGCCGCGGTCTCGACCTCGGCGTCGGTGGCGTCCAGCCGGCCATAGCGGATGTTTTCCCGCACCGTGCCCTTGAACAGGTGCGGCGTCTGCAGCACGATGCCGAGCTGCGCCTGCAGCCACGCGATGGGCCGCTCGCGGTAATCGACACCGTTGAGGAGGACCTGGCCGGCGGTGGGTTCGTAGAAGCGGCAGACGAGCGAGACGATCGTGCTCTTGCCGCCGCCCGAGGGCCCGACGAGCGCGATGGTTTCGCCGGCGCGGACGGTGAGATTGAAGTCATGCAGCACGACCGCGCCCGTCTCGTAGCGGAACGTCAGGTGCTTGAACTCGATGGTCTCGATCCGGGAGGGGCGGCCGTCGGCCGCGGTGGCGGGCGTGGCCGCGATTGCGGATTCCGAATTTCGAATTGCGGATTGGGCGGGATTGACGGACGGCTGACCGTCCGCAGTCCGCGTTTCGTGATCCGCGATCCGCCGTCTGACGGCGTCCGAGTCCTTGATCGTGGGCTCGGTGGCGAGCAGGCCCATCACGCGCTCGCCGGCGGCTTGGGCGCCCTGCATTTCGGTGAGGCGCTGGGCGAGCTGGTTGATGGGCCCGAAGAACTGGCCGGCGAAGGTGATGAAGGCGACGAGCGTGCCGAGGGTGAGCGCGTCGCTCGCGACGAAATAGCCGCCGCGCCACAGGGCCAGCCCGGCCGCGAGGCTGCCGAGGGTGGTGACGATCGGGAAGTAGATCGCGTTCTGGCGGGCGTTGAGGACCGAGGCGTCGAACATCCGCGACGACAGCTGCTGGAACTCCGCGAGGTTTTCCTCCTCGCGCACGAGGGTCTTGGTCGTGCGGACGCCCTGGATCGACTCGTTGTAGCCCGCGGTGATCTGCGAGTTGTACTTCCGGATTTCACGGGAGCTGAGCAGCATCTTGCGCTGAAAATATTTCGAGATGAGGGCCAGGGGCGGGACGATCCCGATCACGATCAGGCCCAGCCGCCAGTTCATGATCAGGAGGCTGACGGCGATCATGAGGACGAAGCTCAGGCCCCACACGATGTCGAGGAAGCCCCACGAGATGATCCGCGCGAGCCGGTCGCAGTCGCTCGTCAGCCGCGTGATCAGCCACCCGACCGGGCGGGCGTCGAAGAACGCGAATTCGAGCGACTGGAGCTTGTCGAAGCAGTCGCGGCGGATGTCGTGCGCCATGCGGTTCGACAGGTTGCCGGCCATGTCGATGAACACCCAGACGCCGGCGGAGAAGATCACATTCACCGTGGCGAACACCGCGATATAGCGGCCGAACGGCGCGCGGGCGCCGTCGCGCATCACGCCGTCGATCACCCAGCGGGTGATCTGGGCGAAGGCCGCGTCGCACACCGCGATCAGCACGGCGGCGATGAACAGGGGGACGAGGTAGCGCTTCAGCCGCAGGCCGCGCTGGAAAATCTTCCACCAGAGCCCGGTGTCGAGCTTCGACTGGAATTCGTCCTCGGAGGGGAGTTGGGCGCTCATGGTCAGCGGGTGGTCAGCTCGCTCCGGAAATCCGACTCCACATTGGTCTGGATCTGCCAGAGGCGGCGGTAGAGCCCGTCCTGCGCCGCCAGCTCCGCGTGCGTGCCGGTCTGGATGATGCGGCCGTGGTCGAGCACGATCACGCGGTCGGCCTGGGCGAGGGTCGACAGGCGGTGGGCGATGACGAGCGTCGTCGCGCGGCCGCGGCGCTCGCGGAGCGCGTTGAGGATGAAGGATTCCGTCTCGGCATCGATGGCGCTCATGGCGTCGTCGAGGATCAGCAGCGGCGGCCGCTTGAGCAGGGCGCGGGCGATGGCGACGCGCTGCCGCTGTCCGCCGGAGAGCGTGATGCCGCGCTCGCCGACGAGCGTGTTGTAGCCGTGCTCGAACGAGAGGATGGTCTCGTGAATCGAGGCGGTGCGCGCGGCGGCCTCGATCTCGTGCTCGGGCGCGTCGCCCTGGCCGAGGCGGAGGTTGTCGCGGAGAGTCTTCGAAAACAGGAACGGCTCCTGCATCACGACGCCGACCTGCGCGCGCAGCCATTTCCGCGGCAGCGTCGAAAGCTCGTGTCCGTCGAACCGGATCGAACCGGAGGAGTAATCGTAGAGCCGCAGCAGGAGGTGCATCAGCGTGCTCTTGCCGGCGCCCGAGGGGCCGAGGATGGCGAGGGTCTCGCCGGGGTGGACGTCGAAGCTGATGCCGTTGAGCGCGCCGCGGCCCTCGGCGGGGAGGTGGGTGGAGGCGTGGTGAAAGTGAAGGTCGCGCACGGCGATGCGGCCGCTGATGCCGGCGGGATTGACGGCGGCGATGGCGGGGGCCGGGTCGGCCTCGGGCGCGACGGCGAGAATTTCCTGGATGCGCGTGAGCGCGACGGAGGTTTTCCCGAGATCGGTGAGGATGCGCCCCATCTGGCGGAGCGGCCAGAGCACGATCCCGAGGTAGGCGAGGAAGGCGAAGAGGATGCCGACGGTGAGTTTTCCCGCGACGATCCACTGGGCGCCCACGATGAGGGTGAGCCCGATCTGGGCGATGGCGACGACGTCGCTGATTGACCAGTACCAGGCCATCAGGCGGATCAGGTGGATGCCGCGGTCGCGGTAACGGGCGTTGGGCACGGCGAACTTGGCGCGCTCGTGTTCCTGCCGGGCGAAGGCGCGGACGACCCGGATGCCGGTGAGGTTTTCCTGGATGACCGCGGTGAGGGCGCCCTCGGCTTCGTCGACGCCCTTGAAGTGATGCTTCACCTGGCGGAAGTAAAAATAGCCGTAGACGATCAGGGGGCCGATGAGGGAGAATGCGACGAAGGTCATCGGCGCGCTCAGGGAAAACAGCAGCGGCAGCGCGGTGGCGGCGAGGATCAGCGAATTGCCGATCTCCATCACCTGGCTGGCGAGGAACTGGCGCGCGGTTTCGACGTCGCTGCTGCAGCGCTGGACGAGATCGCCGGTGTTGGCCCGGTCGTGATGGCGGGCGGGCAGGTGGTTCAGGTGATGGTAGAGCCGGTCCTTCAGCTGGCGCGCAATTCCGTCGCTCGCGAGCGACGCCTGCCAGCCCTTCAGGTAGCTGAAGATGCCGCTGAGGGCGCTGAGCAGCACCATCGAGAGCGTGGCGAGCCAGAGGGATTCGCGCAGCCGGTCCGGTCCGCCGAGAATCTCGAGGAGGCGCCGGATGAGGAAAGGGGTTTCGGGACCGACGGGCTTTTGCCCGATGGCGTAGTCGATCGTGGCGCTGCCGACGAGCGGCACGCCGTAGTTGAGCACCGTGGCGCCGACGAGGCAGCCGAGCGCGAGGCAGTAGCGCAGCCGGTGTCCGCGCATGAGCAGCCAGATGATTTGGACTTGGGAAAGCACGACGGATGATCGGGAATCGGAATTCGAAATTGGGAATTCGAAGGTCGGAGGTCGGTTCGGGGCCGCGGGGAAAGACAAAAAAAGCCCGCTCGGGAAGAGCGGGCGGAGAAATCGTCGGATTTCCGGGAGCCCGCTCGGTGCGGCGGGCTCGGACGGGTTAAGAGTCCGGAGAGCCCGCGGGCACGATGAGAATCATGGGATAAAAATTGTCGCGATTCATCATGGGGGCGGGGTTCGATGCGCAGAAAGACGCGGCGGGCAGTGTCATGCAAGCTGGAAAAGACGGGTTCGGGATTTGAACAGAAGGCAATGAAGGCAACGAAGAGCCGTCCGTTTTCGGAGCTTGGGTTGCAGGCAGGGTTCGGTTGATGAGGGATCGGAATCCAAACAAAACATCAACCAAAGCGGCTCGGAATTTGAACAGAAGACAATGAAGGCAACAAAGAGCTGTTCGTTTTCGGAGCTCGGGTTGCAGGCAGGGTCCGGTCGATGAGGGTTCGGAAACCAAAACAAACCTGGACGCAGCTTGTAAAGTGGGACGTCTGTGACGGACGGCGCTTCGTTTCCTTCCCTACCTTCTGTTCAAACGGTTTGGAGCCCGGCGTTGCGCTTGGGGACGGCACGAGGAAAGGTTTTCCTAAGAAACGCCGGGCCGGTCCGTTGAATCCCTGAACCTCATGTCCACCGAACCCCCGAATCCTCGGGTCCTGACGCATGAAAACACCGGATTTCTGGAACGCATCTTCGCGGAGCAGCGGCCGCCACTCACCCGTTACACTGCGCGGCTGCTCGGCGATGCCGACCGGGCGCGCGATGTGGTGCAGGATGCGTTCGTCAAGCTCATGGCGCAGCCGGCCGCCGCGGTCGAAGGCCACGTGGTGGAATGGCTGTTCACGGTCTGCCGCCACGGCGCGCTCGATGTCCTGCGGAAGGAGAACCGCATGAGACGCTTCGAGGACGGCGAGATGGAGCGCTCGGCCGCCGTCGACGAGCGCCCCGGAAAATCCCTGGAGAGGGCGGAGACGCACGCGTCGGTCCTGCGGCTGATCGACCGGCTGCCGCCGAACCAGCAGGAGGTGGTGCGGCTCAAGTTTCAAAATGGATTCAGCTACAAGGAAATCGCCGGAATCACCGCGCTGTCGGTGACGAACGTCGGCTTCCTCATTCACACCGCGGTCGCGCGCCTGCGCCGCGAATTTGCCGCCGAGCAGCCCTAGGAGAACCCCACGATGAATGTTTCAAGGATTTCACCCGACGACCCGAGACTGACCGCCTACGCCCTTGGCGAGATGGACGAAGGGGAACGCGCGGCCTTCGAGGCCGCCCTCGCCGATGATCCCGCCGGCAGGGCGATGGTCGACGAGATCCGCGCCACCGCGGCCCAACTCTCCGCCGCGCTCGCCGCGGAGAGCGCAGCGGAAACAGTCTCCGGGAATCCGCTGCCGGCGCGAACGGCGGCGATCATTGCGGGGAACGATCCACGAAAGCTGGATGGCGGCCCTCTCGCACGCGTCGTAAAATTCCCGCGGCTTTACTATGTGGTCGGCGGATTGGCGGCCGCCTGCTTCGCGGTCTTCGTCGGCCTGCGGCCCGCGCAGCAGATGAAGGCCAGAAAATCCTACACCGAGGTCCAGCTGTCGCCACCGGCCAGTGCCGACAAGGTGGCGGCGGGCGCGCCGCTGCCGGATGAGAGGAAGGAACAGGACCAGGTGAGCATTGCCCTGGCGCTTCCGGTGGCGCCGGCGCCCGCGATCGCGGCCGGCGCCCCGAGCATGAAATCCGACGACCGCGCGCGGCGGAGTGAATCCGTCGTCCGGCAGGCCAGGCGGGAAATGTCAGTGCAGGCCAAAAGAATCAGCGACACCGGCATTTCACGGTCGGGTGCGGCCGTGGGAGGACTCATGCGCGAACCTCGCCTCGCCGAAGGTCAGGGCATGAACACGGAAAGCTACGCGTATCGGCGCGACAGCGATTTCGTGGGCGCGGCGGAGAATCCGCTTTCGACGTTCTCGATCGATGTCGACACGGCGAGCTATGCGAAGGTTCGCCGGTTCATCCGCGACGGACAGCTGCCGCCCCCGGATGCGGTGCGGATCGAGGAGATGGTGAATTATTTTCCCTACCATTATGCTCCGCCGGGCGGAGACGTGCCGTTCGCCACCACGATGGAGGTGGCGGAGGCCCCGTGGGCGCCGTCGCATCGGCTGGTGCGCATCGGGTTGAAGGGTCGCGAGGTTTCGACCGCGGCGCGTCCGCCGGCCAGCCTGGTTTTTCTGCTCGATGTCTCGGGCTCGATGAATGCGCCGAACAAGCTGCCGCTGGTGAAGGAGTCGCTGCGGCTGCTCGTGGGAAAACTGCGGGCCGACGACCGCGTGGCGATCGTGGTCTACGCGGGCGCGAGCGGCCTGGCGCTGCCGTCGACGCCGGCGAAAAAGGCGGCGGAGATCAACGCGGCGCTCGACGCTCTGACCCCGGGCGGCTCGACGAATGGCGCGATGGGAATCCAGCTGGCGTACGACATTGCGAAGGCGAACTTCGTCGCGGGCGGCGTGAACCGCGTCATTCTCTGCACGGACGGCGACTTCAACGTGAGGGTGACGAATGAGGGCGACCTCGTGCGGCTGGTCGCGGAGAAGGCGAGGTCGGGGGTTTTCCTGACGGCGCTCGGCTTCGGGATGGGCAACTACAAGGACGCGACGCTGGAGCAGCTGGCGGACAAGGGGAATGGAAATTACGGGTACATCGACACGCGCCGCGAGGCCGAGAAGCTGCTGGCCGAGCAGGTGAACGGGACGCTCGTCACGATCGCGAAGGACGTGAAGCTCCAGGTGGAGTTCAATCCGGCGCAGGTGGCCGGCTATCGGCTGATCGGGTATGAAAACCGGCTCCTGCAGAAGGAGGATTTCAACAACGATGCGATCGACGCCGGCGAAATCGGCGCCGGCCACACGGTGACGGCGCTCTATGAGATCGTGCCGGCGGGAGCCGGCGGGACCAGCGCGTCAGGAGTCCCGGCGGTAGACGAATTGAAATACCGGAAACCGAAGGCCGGAGAGCGGAAGGGGAATTCCGGCGGCAATCCGGAATTCGCAGTGCGCGATCCGCAATCGAAGGAATTGCTGACGCTCAAGGTGCGTTACAAGGAGCCGGCGGGAGAGGTCAGCCGCAAGCTGGAGTTTCCGCTGGTGGACCGCGACGCGCGGTTCGCGGATGCGACGGCGGATTTCAAGTTCGCGGCGGCAGTCGCCGAGTTCGGAATGATCCTGCGCGAATCGCCGCACCGGGGTTCGGGCACGATGGCCGAGGTCATCGCCTGGGCCGAAGCGGGCACGGCGGACGACGCGGGAGGGTATCGCGGGGAGTTTGCCGACATGGCCCGGCGCGCTGGCGCGCTGGCGCGGTGAGTAGCATGGGTCTCCGACCCATGAGGTTGGACGCGGCTAACCCCATGGGTCGGGCTTAAGCGGCTGGAGCAGTGCGGACCTGTCCGGAGGGCGGGAGTAGCACGGGTCTCCGACCCGTGAGGTTGGACACGGCCAACCCCTGGGTCGCGCTTGGGCGGCTGATGCTGTGCGGACTGTCCGGAGGCGCGAGAGTCCAGCTTCACGGGTCGGAGACCCGTGCTACTCGTCGCCCGCGTTCCGGCGGCGGCGGGCGGGGATCAGAAATGCGCCGAGGCCCACGGCCAGCAGCGCCCAGGTCGAAGGCTCGGGGACCGGCGTGAAGTTCAGGTAGAGCGTGTTCCCGGATTGCGACAGCGTGAACACGGTGGGCGTGAGCGTTCCCGCCTGGAACTGGCTCGCGTCGATCGTAAACGCCGAGGCGTTGAACCCCGAGATCGTTCCGGTCGTCGTGAGAATCGGAAGGGAATACGGCGTCCCGGAGGCGAGGTTGGCGAAGCCCAGATCGTAGTTCAGGTCGAAGGTCTCGACCTTCACCACGAAACTGCCGGCGTTGGCGGTGATGAAAAGATTTCCGGAAATGTTCAGCAGCGACATGCCGTCGGCGCGGCTGACGTCCTGCAGCCCCCAGATGTAGGTGCCGCCGTTCGCGAACGTGACATCGGAGTTGAAGGTCAGCGTCCCGGCGAATCCATCGACGCCGCCGATCACGGTTTTTCCGGTCCCGAAGATCAGGTTGCTGGTGCCGGAGGGGGCGAAGGTTCCGATGCCGCCGAGCGTTCCGGCGGTATAGATCAGCGGGTTCGTGAAGGTGACGCCGCTGTTCAGGATCAGGCCGCCGCTGGCGGTGTTCAGCGTGACGGTGCCGGTGCCGGCGGCGGTGTTGCTGCCGAGGGCGAGCAGGCCGCCGCTTTGGATCACCGTTCCGCCGGAATAGCTGTTGTTGCCCGAAAGGTACACCGCGTTGGTCCCGGTCCGCGTGGGAGCGATGACCACGAGGCCGCCGGCGCCCGAGACGACGCCGCCGAATTCGGAATTGTGCCCCGTCTCGTCGGAACCGTCGATCGTGAGCGTGGTGGCGCCGGGAATGATCAGGCTGCCGGCGTCGCCGTGGATGCCGTAGAGCACGGGCGCCGTGGCGGCGCCGCCGAAAGTGACGATGGCCGAGCTGCTTTCGCCGAAATCCAGCGTGCCGCCGCCCGCCGCCAGGTTGTTCAGGAAATTGAGGGTCCCGTTCAGCACGTTGATCTGGCCGAGGAATCCCGAGTTGTCGCCGGCGAGCGAAACCGTCAGCGGCGAGGCGTTGTAGAGGAAGAGCGCGGTGGTCGCGTCGCCGACGATGTTGCCCGAGAGCGTGAAGGCGTTCGTGCCCGTCAGGTGAACCAGCGGGCCGGCGAAACCGGCGCCGCCGGTGTTCACGAGGTTGATGGCGTTGGGAAGCGTGAGGCCCGCCGCCGAGGCCTGGAGAGCGGCGGAGCCGTTGTTCTGGCTGCGGATGTCCAGCGCGCCGGTGCCGAGGGCGGAATTGCTGCCGAAGGCGAGGGTGAGCCCGTTGATGTTCGTCGCGTTCATTGTCGTGCCGCCCGAGTAGGTGTTGACGCCGTTCAGGACGACCGTGCCGCTGGAATAGGGCCCGTTCGTGGCGGGGCTGCCGATCATCACGGCGGCGCTTCCCGACAGCGTGCTGCTGACCGTGAGGACGCCGTTCTGCGCGGCGGTGAACCGGAAGGTGTTCGGGGCATTCAGCGTGTTGAGGACGCTCGACGGTGTCAGCGTGCCGGTGATGATCGCCGACGTCGTGGTGCCGATGAACACGCCGTTGTTGAAGCCGGTGAGATCGATGTTGCCGACCGTGGCCGTCGGATTTCCCGCATGGGTGTCGAAGCCGATGACGCCCCAGGTGTTGGCCGCGTTGAATTTCGCGAGGAAGGTCGACGGCGCCAGACCAAGGGCGTCCGTGTAGCCGATGTAGCTGCCGCCGACATTCGTGCTGTTGCCCGACGCCGTCAGGAGTCCGGTGGCCGGCAGCGCGGCGGTGCCGTCAAAGACGAGAAAGCCGTTGAGCGCGACGCTGCCGGAACTGTAGGTGTTGGCGCCCTGGAGGAGCAGAGTCAGCGGAAAATTGAGGTTGGTGCTGTTGAGGTTCAGGCCTCTCGCGCCGGTCAGGTTTGAGGCGACTGTCAGGGTTCCTCCGCCGTTGCCGAACAGATAAGTCGACGCCTGCGGCGTGATCGTGCCGGTGAGGATGGCGGTGGTGGCGGTGCCCAGGCGGAGGCTCGTGTTGAAACTGCCGCCGGTAAGATTGATCGCGTCGGAAAACGTCGCGGTCGCGCTGCCCGGCAGCGTGTCGAGGCCGATCGCGCCCGTCGCCGTGGCGATGGCGACGCGGCCCGACGAAAGGAAGGCCGCGAATTGTCCGGGCGTGGAATCCGCGAAACCCAGGTAACCCTGCGAAGCGACGGTGATCACTCCGGTGGCCGGAACCGCGGCGCTGCTGGCGAAGATCGCCGAGCCCTGGACGGTGGTGCCGCCCGTGTAGGTGTTCGTCCCGTTCAAGACGATGATTCCCGTGCCGATGAGGGTGAGGCTGCGGGCTCCTCCGGTTTCATTGATTCCGCCGGAAAACAGGACCGGGTTGCGGGCGCTCGGGCCGGGGGTCGGAAAGCTCCCCGCCTGATTGGGCGCGGCGATGAAATGCTGGTTGGACTGCGTGTTCAGCGTCACGTTGCCCCCGAGCGTGAGCGCGCCGGCGAACGTCAGCGGCGCGTCCCAAGCCCTCACCATCAGGGTGCCGTTCCCCAGGAACGTGAAAGCGTTGGCGAGGGTCTGCGTGCCGTGCGCGATGAGCTGGACGCTGTTGGTCGCGCTGCCGTTGATCGTCACCGCTCCCGTGCCGAAAGGCTGTGAATTCCAGAAGGCGACCGAGAGGGCGTTGACGCCCTCGCCGAGGATGGTTCCACCGGTGTAGGTGTTGCCCGCGCCCGTGTTGTTGAACACGAACACCCCGGGATTCGGGACGGTGGACGAGCTGATCAGCGTGAGCAGGTTGCTGCCGCCGATCTGGCCGGCGACCGTGATCTGTCCGCCATGGGCGTCCATCAGGGCGGACGCGCCGAGGTTCAGCGTGATGTTCGACGTGAACCACAGGCGGCTGAACTGGTCGTCGCCCACGAAGAGCCCGCCGGTCACGGTGAGCGTCGCGGGGGAGACGGAGTCGATGAACATCGTGTCGCCGCCGATGACGGTGATCGAATGGAGGCTGAAGGTGGACGGGATGAGGATCCGCCCGTGGAGGTGATCCTCGAGGAGCACGTCGGCGGTGCCGTCATTCGGCGGGGCGACCAGCCCGCGCCAGTTCTGGGCGGCGGCGATGCTTCCGGTGGTCCCGGCGCCGGTCCAGTAAAACTGGCCGTGAAGATTCAGGGCACCGATCGTCATCCCGAGCAGCCCGGCGATGAGACGTTTTGGGGTCGGCATCGCGCAACATTATCCGCCGCGGCAATTGGCGGCAAGGGTAAACCCCTGAACGGTCCGGCGGGCGCCCGACCGAAACGACGTCAAGCCCGGCGCTTGCGCCGCCACTGCGCCGCGAGCACGACCAGTCCCGCGCCCATCAGCGCATAGGTCGAGGGTTCCGGCACCGGCGAGAAATTGAGGTAGATGTCGTTCCCGACCGCGCTGACGTTGAACTGGCCGGTGGCGCCGAGGCTGTTCGTGAAACTCGCGGTGTTGATCGAGATGTTCGCCGCGTTGAAGCCGGTGAGGCCGTCGCTGTGGGCGATCAGCCACGAATAACCGCTCGTCGCGCTGAAATCGCTCACGGCCCCGGGGTTCGCGCCGGTGTCCAGCGAGATGAGGTTGAGCGTGAACGGCGACCCGAGCGTGGCGGTGAACGCGAGGCCGCCGGTGACGTTGATGCTGTCGTAACCGACGCCGCGCGCGCCGAGGGCGCTCTGGACCTCGATGTCGTAGAACCCGCCCGGCGCCCAGGTGAGGCCGGCGGTGAAGGTGAGGAGTCCGGGCGAGTTCCCGGGCGAGATACCGGTGCCGCCGCCGAGGATGACGTTGCTGCCGAAGGCGCCGTTGCCGCCGAGGGTTCCGCCGCCGGTGAGATCGAGGGGAGTCGTCAGCGTGACGCCCGAGGCGACGCTCAGCTCGCCGCCCTGGAAATGAATCAGCCCGGTGCCGAGCGCCGAATTGGAGCCCGCAACCAGCGTGCCGCCCTGCAGGAACGTTCCGCCGGAATACGTGTTGGTCCCGGCGAGGACATTGAATCCAAAGGAATTGACCACGCTCACCGAGCCCGTGATCTGGACCGGCGTGCCGCCGGCCAGTCCATTCTTCGTGAGGTAGAACGGCGCGGAGGAGTCGGATCCCACATCGAACCGGATCTCCGCGTTGCTGCCGGATCCGCCATTGATCGCGGAAGCGTTAAGAATCCCGCCGTTGTAACCCCCCTCGCTCTGGCCGATGACCAGGGTTCCGTCGCCGCCGGAATTGGCGCCGAGGTTGATGATGCCGGCCCCGCCGGCGACATTGAGCTGGGCATCGCGGAAAATCCGGAGCACGCCGATGCCCGAGTTGCCCACGTCCAGGTTTCCGGTGAGATCCCAGCGGCTGCCGGCGCCCAGAAGGGTGACGTCGCCAATCGACCCCGCATCGAGGCCGACTTCGCCGGTGCTGCTGGTGACGACCCCGCCATTGAAGATTTCCAGCTGGCCGTATCCGTTGGCGGCCGAACCGACATACAGACGGCCGGAGTTGTTCCAGGCGCTGCCGGCGTCCGTCACCGTCACGGTGCCATGAGCAACATAGCCGATGGAACCGCGGGCGGACGTCGCCACGGCGCCGTTGCTCACGGTCAGGGATCCATTCCCGTTGGAATCGAATCCGCCGACGATCATCTCGTCGGCCGTCGTCCAGGTGCTGCCGGGATCCGTCAGGACTGCCGTGGCGTCACCTCCCTGGCCAACGTAACTTTGAGAGCTGGTCACCGTGCCGCCGTGGCTGATGGAGAGGAGGGCGTCGCTGGAGATGGAGGGGGCCATCGTCAGCGTGTCGCCGTTGTTCCAGGTGCTCCCCGCGCCGTCGACGGTGACAGTGGCGGAGGAGTAGGTGCCGCCCGCGATGAGCCCCTGGAGATCGGAGACCTGGGCGCCCTCGACGATTTCGACCTGGCCGCTGGATTCCGATCCGGCGGCGACGGTCAAATTGGCGCCGGGATGGCTGATCGATCCGCCGCGGATCACGAGCCGGCCGTCGGCGATCTCGGTGCCGCCGGTGTAGACGTTTGTCCCGGTGAGTTCCAGGTCACTGAACCCGCGCTTGACGATGCCTCCCGTGCCGGAGATCACGCCGGCGAACACGCCGAAATTGTCCTGATTGATTGTCAGCGTCCCGTTGAACGCCAGATCGACCGCAGTGGCGCTTTCCCCGGCGAGAGAGCCCAGGGCCGGCGCGGAGGACGTGAAGCGGACGATGCCGCCCCCGCCGCCGGCGCGATTGATGAGACCGACCAGGCCGTTGCCGGCGGCGGTGTCGCTGCCAAAGACCAGGGTGCCGTCGCGCACCGTGAAGTCCATGTACAGGTCGCGGTTGTCGCCGCTCAGGGTGATGGTGTTGTTGCCGGCCTTGAAGATCCGGTAACCGGTGTTCCCCCACGTCATGTTGCCGGCGAGCGTGAAGTCATGGGAGCCTCCGAGCGTGAAGAGGTCGTTTTCGTAATCGGAAAAATCGATGTTGTTCGGGATCACCAGGCCGTCGGTCGTGACGCTCAGGCCGGCCGGCGCGGGATTGAAGGAAGTGATCTCCAGTGTGCTCGTCCCGAGCGCGTTGGCCGAGCCCAGGATCAGCTCGCCCGACTGCAGATACGTGGTGCCGGTGTACGTGTTGTTCCCGCGCAGCGTCACACTCGGCTGAAACACCGTCCCCGGCGCAGCCTGGCTCATGATGTCGCCCGCGTAGAGGCCGATGACCACGGAGACGGGGACGCCGTCGATGTCGGCGAGGACCGAGTCAACCGTGAGATGACCCTCGCGAAATCCCGTGAAACGGTACTGGAAGCCGTTCGGCGTGATGACTCCCGTCAGGGTGGCCGCGGTCGACGTTCCGAGGAAAGGGAAGGACGAGGCAAAGCTCGAAAGATCGATATTGTCCGAAACGATGCGTCCGGCCGTCGGATTGACCGCATCGAATCCGATGACGCCATAGGCGAAGTTCGGGTTGAAATGCGCCAGAAACTCCGCGGCGGTCCCTCCGAGATTTTCCGTCGCGCCGACGTAGCCTTGCGCATCGACCAGAATCCCGGTGTTCGGCGAAAGCGCCGTCGACGAGTTGAAAATCAGCGCGCCGCCGGAGCCGACCTCGGTGGTCCCGCTGTACGTGTTGGACCCCGTGAGGTAGAGCTGGAGGCCGTCCGAAATAAAAAGACTGCTGCCGAGGCTGACGTCGGCCAGCACAGACGTCACCGTCAGGACGCCGCGGCCGCCGAACCGGTAATCCCGGGAATCGACGCCCTGGGGCGTGATCAACCCCGTGAGGGTCGCCGACGTGGACGTGCCGATCCGCACGAACGTGCCGAAACCCGTGAGGTCGATGGGCCCGGCGAAACTCTGCGGGGCGCCGACGACGGGGGAGTCGAACCCGATGATGCCGGTGGTGACTTCCTTGTCGAAGAGGTCCAGGAATCCGGCCTGGGTGTTGGCGGTCGACTCGGTTCCGATGTAGCCGGTGCTCCTCGCGGTCAAAAGGCCGCTCGAAGGCACATTGCCCCTGAAAATGAACACCCCGTCCTCCACATACGTGCCGCCGGTGTAGCTGTTGGCCGGTCCGCCGAACACCACGGTGCCGCCGCCGATCAGCCCGTACTGGGTTCCCAACGACGCCTCGCCGACGCTGCCTTGGATCGTGACCTGGGTTTTGGGCGCCACGTTCATCTGGATGAGGGTTGCCCCGATGTCGGTCGTGGCGGAGCCGGTGAACGTGAAGAGGGTCGCGAGCAGCGTCGGATCGGTGTCGCCGAAGCTCGCCGTGTTGACGGTGAACAGAAGGTCGTTCGACAGCGTCACCCGGCGATCGCTATCGCGATCGGCGACGAGCAGCCGGCCGCCGTTCATGATGAGCGTGCCGGTGCCGAGGGACTTGTCGCCCGCCACGGCGAGATCGCCGGACTCGAGAGAGACCAGGCCGGTGAAGGTGCTCGCGTTGTCGGGGCTGACGATGGTCAGGAGATGCAGGCCGGTTTTGACCAGGGTCCCGGTGCCGGCGAGCGACCCAAAAAGAAGGAACGGCCCGCCGTCCCCTTCGAAGCGGTGCGACCCTGCGCTCAACGTGATTGTCCCGAAATTCAGGGTGAGGCTGCCGTCGGAGGACTCGCTCGTCAGCACGTCGCCGTTCAAGGTCAGGTCGGTCGTGCCGTTCCCCAGGAAATAGGCGGCGCTTCCGTCGGTGAGCGAGATATTGCCGACCGAGAACGCGGCCGGAAACGTCACTGAAGAGTGCGTCGCCACGCCGAAATCCAGGGATTCCGCCCCCGAGCCGGTCGGGGCGGTGCCGCCGCTCCAGTTCGCCGGATTCGTGAGCAGGGCATTGGCGCCGTCGCCGGTCCAGACGAACTGCGCGCGCAGCCCCGAAGCTCCGGCGGAGCACAAGGCGACGGCTGTGAGGAAGGCCCGTAATTTCACCGCTGGAGCCTCCCTTGGCGGGGCGGCGCCCGCAAGGGTGAAGTACGGGGTAGTTTTACCGCCAAGATCGCGAAGGGCGCGAAGGTTCGGACCAATTCCTCCGGGGATCGGCCTTTGCGAACTTTGCGACCTTCGCGGTAAAAACAGGTGGAATGCGTTGTCGCAGACCCTGAGCTTGTCGAACGGGCCCTCAACGCGTTGGGCGCTCCGTCGACAATCAATGTCCGCTCGCACCGCCAGCGCATTGAGGGCAATGCGCTCCACCTCCGGCCAGCGCTTCGACAAGCCCGGGGTCTGGTTTTACCGCCAAGATCGCGAAGGGCGCGAAGGTTCGGACCAATTCCGGGGATCGGCCTTTGCGAACTTCGCGGTAAAAAAGGTGGAATGCGTTGCCCTCAACGCGTTGGACGCTCCGTCGACCACCCAGGTCCGCTCGCGCCGCCAGCGCATTGAGGGCAATGCGCTCCACCTCCGGGCCAGCGCTTCGACAAGCTCAGGGTCTGGTTTTACCGCCAAGATCGCGACGGGCGCGAAGGTCCGGACCAATTTCTCCGGGGATCGGCCTTTGCGACCTTCGCGACCTTCGCGGTAAAAAAGGGGTTTGCGACAACGCGTTTCATTTTCGGATATTTCTCGCACACACGCGGTGTGCAGTCGGTTCGTGGTGTATATAGCCACGCGTCCGGATCGGGCCTTTCGATCGGCAATATTCATTTTTAGTATTCGTTTCGTGTGCAGCCTATAAAGTGTATATAATTATTTGTGCGTAACGGAAATCCGGTAGTCTTTACGATAGCGGGTGGCGTGAATTTATTTTCACAGTGCGGGCATGCAATGCGATTGCCCGAATTCCCCGCCCGCGCCCTATTCTCGCCAGGAACACGGCTGCCCTTTCGCATTCGCCCGGTTCGGTGGCCTCAGGGGAGTTGCCGGCGGCGGGTTCGGACACGACGGTGACATTTCCGCCGGGTTCCGGCGCGCATCGGGGACGCCCCGGAGCAAAAAGGGGAGGACCCGGATAAAATTGGGAACTACCCGGGGAAAAAAGGGAGCTCCTTTTTCATTTCCGGGAGACGCGGACGCCGTTTCTCCTCTGAAAGCCGGATTTCCCCGCCGGGAATTCCATCCTCCTTTTCGTCGTCGGGGAACTCCCCGGCGTTTTTCGGGCGCGCCCCGAACTGACTTTCCCCGGAGCCGATGGAGAACGGACGGTCGAACCAACCCGACCGCGCCCCATTCGCCGGCTTCCGTGGAATCCTCCGACGCCTTCCGGCGGCCGGGGAACAAAACCAACCCAAAACCAAATAACAAACATGCCTCGGAAAGATTATATCCCCGATAGTCCACGCAACCAACGCGACTGGTCCCAGAACTTCGTCGCCCAGTTCCCTGCCGTCGCCAAACGGATCGGCTGGTCGGACGCCGACATCAAGGCGCTGATGCAGCGGGTCACGCGGCTGCAGGAGGCGGCTCAGACGGTGGTCAACGCCGACTCGGCCCTTGATGTCGCCCTCGGCGAACTCGAGACCGTCCGCGATGCGGAGGTGTCCGAGATCCGGCTCGATGTGGCGAACCTGAAAAAGACCCGCGGCTTCACCGAGGGCGACGGACGGATCATAGAAGTCCTGTCGTCCGCGACGACGTTCGATGCGGCGACGTGCCAGCCGAAGCTGCAGCCGGAGGAGAAGCGCGGACGCGTGCGTCTGATGGCGAAGAAGCTCGGGGCCGACAGCCTGAACATCTACATGCGCCGGAAAGGCGAGGGCGAGTTCCGGCTGCTGGCGTCGAAGCGCGTGCGCTTCCCGTTCGATGATGACACGCCGGGGAGCATCGCCGGCCAGCCGGAAGAGCGAGAGTACCAGGCGACGGGCGTCATCGGCGACGACGAGATCGGCAAACCCAGCGACATCGTGACCGCCGTCTGGCGCAGCTAGAGCCCATCCGAAACCACTTACAGGAGGTGACTGAAGAGACCGGGGCAGAACGTTTCCCGCCTCCGTTCTCTTCGTTGCCTCCTGTAAGACAATTCCATGAAATTCGAATACTGGAAATCGGCGACCGATCATCAGTGGTACTGGCACCTGAAGGCAGCCAATGAGGAGAAAATCGCCGGGGGCGAAGGCTACACGACGAAGGAAAAATGCCTTTACGTCATTGGCCTGGTGCAGGCGTCCAAGGAGGCGCTGATTCTCGAGAGGTAAAATCACCCTCCCGACCAACAAGGGCGCAGCTTCCGCTGCGCCCTTTTTTTGTGTCAGGCAGACGGGTATCTTCGAGTGCGATCGATCCAGCCCCTGATCGCAAATGATCGTCCCCTGACGTTGGGATCGGTCTCTTTTTCGTACCGGAATTCCGGTAGTCGCCACAATTGAAAATCAAGTGCGTCGACGGCGGAATAAACGCGCGCCCCTCGTCGCCCGATTCATGGACGCCGTCTAAGCAAAAACATGCATTCAAAAATATCCCTCCCGTATTTCTGTTTTGTTCTCTCGCGGACAGCCTTCCCTATTTTTGCATCCCTTGGTCTCTTGGTCCACGCGCAGACGGTGAGCTATTCGACCGACTTTGAATCAAGCGAAAGTTATTCGCTCGGCAGTCTTCACTCGCAAAATGGCTGGCAGGTAACCCAAGGCGCGGCGTCGGTCACAAACGGAAATGTTTTTTCCGGTGCCTACTCTGTGAGTCTGGCCGCAAGCACGCCGCCAGCGATCGTGACCAGGTCGTTTGCTCAATTTACCGGCAAGCCAATCGTCTTCGTTGATTTCTTCGCGCGGCCAACGGCCGGGACAAGCTTGGCAGGATCCACCCTCTTTGATGCGGAATCGTCCCGGGCAGGATTCCTTCAGGTTGGAGCAGCAGGTGAAGTCTATGCCTACGACGGGAATGGCAGCGGGGGCGGCACTTGGGTCGCCACCGGCCGCACCCTGTCCATCGACAGCAACAGCCAAAGCACGGACTGGGTCCGCTTTACATTCCGCCAAGATTACACCTTGAAGAAGTGGGACCTATACGTCGACGGCCTCCTGGCGGGGTACCATTACGGGTTCAAAGACAATACTCGCACGGTATTTGCGGCGTTCACTCTCCAGGCGGCAAC
>JAQGON010000186.1 GCA_028293565.1 Verrucomicrobiota bacterium
CGCCCTTCGACGGTGCGCATCTGGTCGAGGAACTCTGTCGCATGATGGAGCCCGTCGCGATCGAGCGGGGCCTCTATCTCACGGCCGAGGGCCCCCACCCCTTGCCGTTGGAGGGAGATGCCGGCAAAATCCGGCGTCTCCTTCAGAACCTCGTCCTCAACGCGCTCAATTACACCAAGGTCGGCGGCGTCACGGTCAGCTGGGGCGAGGACAAGGCCAACTGGTGGGTGATGGTGAAAGACACCGGTCCCGGACTGCTCGCCGGTCCCGTCGCCGAGATGGCGGTCAAACTCCAGGACGCGACGATCGCCGCCCACGAAACGGATGCCCAGGCGCCGCGCGACGAATCCTCCCATGTGCTGGACCAAGCTGATGCGGGCTCATCGTTGGCCCCGCGCGGGAGTCAGCCCTCCGGCGAGGGCATCGGCCTCTCGATCGTGAAACGCCTTTGCGAGCTCCTTGACGCGAGCCTGGAGCTCAAGAGCTCCCGCGACCATGGCACCACGTTTCGCGTGGTCATCCCGCGTCGCTATACGGCCTGAGGCTGTCAGCAGAACGCTCCCCCTCACAGTCATCCAATCCCGGAGGGGGAGCCTTCGCGAACCCGTCCTCTATGTCCTTTGGACGGGTAAATCTAAACACCATTTACTCCACTGATGTCTCCAGTTGCTGCGCCTGAGCCAGATGTTGGCGCAGCGTCGGGAGATACTTGCTGGCAAAATTTTGAACGGACGGATCGCTGTTGTTCGCCGCCGCGCGTTCGAAAAGGCGGATCGTTTCCCGATGGTCGTCCTCCATCGCCTTGAGATAAGCGCGATCGAATTCCACGCCGTTCGTGGCGGTCAGCTGACGGTATGTCGTATCGTTGGTCAGATCGAAATAGGACCGGCCATCGCCAGGACTCGTCACCGCCATATCGTCGCGACCCAAGGGGGCGTCCACCGCCACCGCATCGGTCACCTGTTCGCTGGGATGCTCCGCTGTGTCGCCGGCCTGCGGGTTACCGGAAACCGTGCTGTAGGTGCCGGCCGTCGACGCGGCGTGCGAGGAGTAGGCATCAACCGCGGTCGCGTTGTCGTTCACGGAAGAGGAGGAACGGGCGGTCACCGTCGTGGAATCGCGCCGCGGCGGGGCGTCAACGGCCACGGCATCCGTCACATTTTCGCTCGGATGCGCCGCCGTATCCGCCGCCTGGGGGTTTCCCGCCGTCGGGCTGAACGTGTTGGGAGTCCGCGCCGCTGTCGACGAGTAGGCGTCGACGGCCGTGGCGTTGTCGTTTTTCATCGCGGCGGTGGTCCCGTGACCTCGCGCCGCCATCAGATCCTGCCTCATCTGGTGGTGGTCGGTCACGAGTTGCTGCGCGTAGGAGCGCACTTCCGGCCGGTTGGCGCGGGTGGCCGCCAATTCCGAGTAGGCCACTTCCTTGCGCCCGCACATCGCGGCGCGTTTCCAAAAATGCTGCGACGACGGGCCAGCGGTGTCGTTGTCGCGGTCGGCCGACGTGCGGGCCTGATCATTCGAAAAACCGGACGAAATGACGATCAGGGCAACCGCCAAGGCAAACAGCGTGCGCCAAGCCTGCGCGAGAAGAGAGGGTAACGTGGGTTGCGGGTTCATGAGGGACTATCGCACCTCTCCCGCCCCGCGCCAATCGGGCCTGTTGCGATGCTTTTTATCGGAGATTTACCACCGCATCGTGCAAATCCCCTGATAGCGTACTAATACGCAAAAACCCCAATACACGCCTTATACGTTGCCATCGCTCTTCAAATCCCATTGCATCTCCGAACTGTCGCAGTCCGGCAGCTCGTATATAAATCCACATCCCACCCATGAAAATGAATAAATCCACCAAGGGCTTCACCCTTGTCGAAATCATGATCGTCGTCGTCATCATCGGCCTTCTGGCCGCCATGGCGATTCCGGCGTTCCAGAAGGTCCGTCAGTCCTCCCAGGACAAGGCCGTCTTGAACAATGCCCGTCAGTTGTCCGCCGCCGCCGACCAGTACTACCTCGAAAACGGTGTTTCCACCGTGACGATCAGCAGTCTGGTGGGCTCGACGAACTACGTGAAGGCGCTGAACCTGGTCGCCAACGAGACCTATCCCGGCGGCTACACGCAGGGTATCACGATCACGATCACCGGCGTCGCCGGCGTTCGCACGATCACGTACGCCCCGTAATCGCGTCCGACTCGTCAACCTTCAAGCCGCCCGCGAAAGCGCGGGCGGCTTTTTTTGCGCCCATCGCCGACGGCACCGCCTCCGAACCACTCGCGAAACGCCTGTCTCGTCCAGCCCGGGAGCATCGCAATTGGCCTGCAACGGGGCTCCACTCGCCAGCCGGTCAACCCCTGCCCGCCGCTTTTCTGCCCGCGCCCGATGCCCGCCGCCCGGTCAGCACCGCGTTCCGCACTGTCGCATAGGGCAGCTCTTCGCCCGCGCGCGCCGCGCGGAGCAGGAGCGCGCCACGGCTCATGTCGCCCCGGCCCACGAAATCGCTCGGAAAGAGCAGCTGCCCGCCGAAGATTTCCAGCAGGACATCGCGATACTTCGGCGTGGCAATGCTCCCGAGCAGGACCACCTCGGCCGCCGGGCCGAGCCTGCGCCGCAGCCCTCGTGCCGCACGGCGGAGCGGACGATGATAAGCCGGGTCGCCGGCCTCGATTTCCGTTGCCCCGAACGCCGCGAGTTCCGCCGGTCCCACCCGCATCCGCGGATCCACCAGCCCGGCGTTCGACGTGATCACGCGCACCACGTCGCCCGCCGCCTCGCTCGCGAACCGTTCCGCATAGGTGATCTTGCCGCGGAAATACAGCCCGCTCGCGAACGCGAAGACCGCCGACAGCGGAAGGCCCTGGGCGTGAAATTCCCGCGCGAGGGCGAACGTCGCGCGCGGGTTGAGCAGGAATCTCGCGCGCGTCCCGCCGGCATGGGCGGGCGAAAGCAAAAAGATCCGCGGGGGACGCGAGGCCATCGGCCAAGGGACAAGCGCCCGGGCCAGGAGTTTCGCCAACGTGGCTGATGACAATTCCCCGTTTGGCTTGCGCATCCGGAACCGTATTCTGATTTCCCGGACTCTCTCCCTCCACCCGCCACTAAAAACGACCCACCGATACTCGCATGGCCTGGGACCTGAAGTTCGATCAAGGCGTCTGGCTGCCGCAGGTCGGGTGGTGGCTCGATTCCCGGCTTCCCGTCGAACGGTCCTTTGTCTCGCACGCCCACTTCGATCACCTCGCCGACCATCGGGAGATTCTCTGCTCCTCCGGCACGGCGCGTCTCATGCGCGCCCGCCTGCCCGCTGAAAGGATCGAGCATGTCCTCCCCTTCGGACAAACCGAGGCTCTCACCGCCGACTGTGCCGTGACCCTGCATCCCGCCGGCCACATCTTCGGGTCCGCGCAGTGCCTGTTGTCCCACGCCGAGCATGGATCGCTGCTTTACACCGGAGATTTCAAACTGCGGCCGGGCCTCTCCGCCGAACCGTGCGCCACGCCGCATGCCGACGTGCTCATCATGGAAACCACGTTCGGGAAACCCCAGTATGTGTTTCCGCCGACCGCCGAAGTGCTCGCCTCGATCCAGCAGTTCTGCCGCGACGCCCTCGGCGACGGCGAGACTCCCGTGCTGTTCGGCTACAGTCTCGGGAAAAGCCAGGAACTCCTCCGCGGCCTGGCCGACGTCCGGTTGCCGGTCATGCTGCATCCGGCGACCTACCGCATGACAAAAGTCTACGAGGAGCTCGGGATCGGTTTTCCCGCCTACCGCGAATTTTCCGCCGACGACGTGCGCGGCCACGTCGTCGTCTGCCCTCCGCAAACCCTCGGCTCCGCCTTCCTCAGGAAAGTCGGTCCGCAGCGAACCGCGGTGCTGACCGGCTGGGCGCTCGATCCCAGCGCGATCTACCGTTACCAATGTGACGCCGCCTTCCCGCTTTCCGACCACGCCGATTTTCCCGACCTGCTCCGCTTCGTCGAAAGGGTGCAGCCTAGACAGGTTTTCACGCTGCATGGCTTCGCCGAGGAATTCGCCCGCACGCTCCGCGACCGCGGCACGGAGGCGTGGGCGATCGGCCAGGCCAACCAGCTCGACTTGGAAATTCCCGAACCCTCGAAACCCCGCAGCGACGCGGTCCGCGAAGCCGGAGTCGAACGCGGCTTCAGCTCGACGCGGGGTGACGCCGCCCCGACTACCTTCCCCGAGCTGCCGCATTCGTTCGGTCGTTTTGCCTCGGCCGCCGAGTCGGTGAAGCTGACTGCGTCCAAGCTCGAGAAGGTGCGTTTGCTCGCGGCGTATTTTGGGGAATTGGTCATCGATGACGCCGCCAGGGCGGCGGTGTATTTCACCGGACGCGCCTTTTCCCAGGCCGAGGATCGTTCGCTCAAACTCGGATGGGCCGTCGTCAAACGCGCGGTGCTCGAAGTCGCGGGATGCTCCGAAGACGATCTCCGCGCGGCCTACCGGCAGTTTGCCGACAGCGGCGATGCCGCCGCCGCCGTGCTGGCGGGCCGGACCAATCCACAGCTGAACGGGCTTCCGGAGATCGCGGCGTTTTTTCAGCGGACCGCGGACGCCCGTGGTCCCGCCGCCAAGCTCGCCCTCATGAGCGCCTTCCTGCGCCGGATGGGTCCGCTCGAGGCAAAATACCTTGTCAAGATCATCACGGGCGATCTCCGCATCGGCTTGAAGGAGGGCCTGGTCGAGGAGGCGATCGCGATCGTCTCCGCCCAGCCCGTCGCGGTCGTGCGCGAGGCGAACCTCCTCAGCGGCGACATCGCGGCCGTGATGAAGGCCGCGCGCCTCGGCCAGCTCGAGCAGGTCCAGCTGCGCGTCTTCCATCCGCTCCAGTTCATGCTCGCAAGCCCGGAGCCGACGGCCGCCGCCATTCTCGACCGCCTGAACCCGCCGGTTTGGCTCGAGGAAAAGTACGACGGCATCCGCTGCCAGGTGCACAAGCAGGGGACGCACGTCGAACTCTATTCGCGCGACCTGCACCGGATCACCGGGCAGTTTCCCGACCTGGCGCGGGCGGCCCTGGCGCTGCCCGGGGATTTCATCGGCGACGGCGAACTCCTCGCGTGGCGTGAAGGGCGGGCCCTGCCCTTCGCGGAACTGCAGAAGCGCCTTGGACGAAAGGGGGACGATTTTTTCCTTGGCGAGGAGATCCCGGTTTCGGTTTCGCTCTACGACCTGCTCTGGCGCAACGACCGCGTCCTGCTCAAGGAACCCCTGCGCGTCCGCCGGCAGCTGCTCGCCGAGCTGCTCGCGGCGAGTCCGCCGCGCTTCACGCTCGCCCCGATCCAGCAGGCCTCCTCCGCGGTTGAGATCGAGGCGGCGTTTCTCGCGTCGCGCCACCGGGGCAACGAGGGGCTGATGGCCAAGGATCCGGAAAGCGCGTACACGCCGGGGAGGCGCGGGCTCGCGTGGCTCAAGCTCAAGAAGGCCTACGCGACCCTCGACGTGGTGGTCGTCGCCGTCGAGCTCGGGCACGGCAAACGCCGCGACGTGCTGAGCGATTACACCTTCGCCATCCGGGACCCCGAGCACGACCGGCTGCTTACAGTAGGCAAGGCGTACTCCGGACTCACGGACGTGGAAATCGCAGGGCTCACGCGGCACTTCGTCGAAAACACCCTCGAGGAACACGGCCGGCGACGGATCGTCGTGCCGAACGTCGTCCTCGAGGTGGCCTTCGATTCGATCCAGCGCAGCGACCGGCACCAGAGCGGATTCGCGCTGCGCTTTCCGCGGATCAACCGGATCCGCCCCGACAAGAAAGTCTCCGAGATCGACACGCTCGAAACCTGCCGGCGCCTCGCCGGGAACCACGCGTTCGCCGATGTTTCATCACGTCACTGAACCGCGCCTGACCGAGCCCCAGCTGATGGCGGAACTCCACCCGGAGCTGTCCGCCTGGTTCACCCGCCGCTTCGGGCGCCTCGCCGCCGGCCAGCGCATCACGGTGCCGGAAATTCTCGCGGGCCACTCGACCCTGCTTTCCTCGCCGACCGGCAGCGGCAAGACGCTCGCCGCCTTCCTCGGCGTCTTTGACTGGCTTGCCAAGGCGCATGACCGCAACGAGACGCCGGCGGGCATCGTCGCGATTTATGTCTCGCCGCTCCGCGCCCTCGCCTACGACCTCCAGAAAAACCTGCAGCAGCCGCTCGCGGAGCTCGGCTGGGACTGGGTCCGCGTCGGCGCGCGGACCGGCGACACCACGCCCAAGGAACGCGCGGCGCAGAAGCGCAAGCCCCCGCACATCCTCGTCACCACCCCCGAGAGCCTGACCCTGCTGCTCAGCCAGCCCGGATGGATCGGCACGCTGCAGTCGACGCGTTTCCTGATCGCGGACGAACTCCACGCCCTCGCCGAGAACAAGCGCGGCGCCCTGCTGATGGTTTCCGCCGAGCGGCTGGAGGAGATCTGCCGCGTGCCGCTCGTGCGCGTGGGGCTTTCGGCCACGGTCGCGCCGCTGGCGGCGGTCGCGGAATTTCTCGTCGGCCCCGGCCGCGACTGCTGGCTCGCCGAGGTGACCGAGCGGAAGGCGGCGCGGATCGAGGTGTTCTCGCCGCTCCGCAAGGACGCCTACCCGCCTGCCGGCTACACCGGCACCCGCGTCCTGCAGGAGCTCGGCGACCTGCTCCAGGGAAAACGGACCACGCTGATCTTCACCAACACGCGCAGCGGCGCCGAGACGATCGGCCTCCGTCTCAAGCTCGAGCTGCCGCGGCTCGCCTCGCAGATCGAGGTGCACCATGCGTCGCTCGACCGCGGCGTCCGGCTCGAGGTGGAGGACAAGCTCAGGCGCGGCGAACTGCGCGCCGTGGTCTGCTCGACTTCGCTGGAGATGGGCATCGACATCGGATCGATTGACCTGGTGATCATGGTGTCGGCGCCGAAAGGCGTGGCCCGCGCGCTCCAGCGCATGGGCCGGTCCGGGCACTCGATGGGCGCCATGAGCCACGGCCTCCTGGTCGCCTCGAACATCAACGACCTCGCCGAATGCGCCGCGACCGCGCGGCTGATGGCGGAGCGCACGCTCGAGCCGGTGAAGCCGCACGACAATCCGCTGGACGTCCTGGCCCAGACGCTCGTCGGGCTCGCGGTATACGGCAGCGTGACCGCCGACGAAGCGTTCCTGCTCGTGCGCCGGAGTTACCCCTTCCGCCACCTCCCGCGATCCGAGTTCGACCGCGTGCTCCAGTATCTCGAGGGCGGCGGACGCTCGCTCGAACGCAGCTACCGCGACGTGTTCGGCAAGGTCCGGCTCGACGCCGAAGGCCGCCTGGTGCTTCCCTCGCCGCGCGTCGCCCGCAGCCTCTACCAGAACATCGGCACGATCACGTCGGAGAGCATGGTGCTGGTGAGACTGGGCCGCCGCAACCTGGGGCAGGTCGAGGAATCGTTCATGAACCGCCTGCGTCCGGGAGACGTCTTCGTTCTCAACGGCCGCTGCTTCCGCCTCGTGAAGACCTATCTCCTGAGCGCGAAGGTCGTGCGCGCCGACGGCGCGATGCCGACCATCCCCCGCTGGTATGCGAACAAGATGCCGCTCGCCTCCGGCCTCGCGGCCGAGGTGGTGCGCCTGCGCACCGCGATGGCGGAAAAAGGGCCGGGCGGCGCGGCCTGGCTCCAGGAGGAATATCATCTTTCGCGCGGCAACGCCGAGGCGCTCGGCCGGCACTTCGCGCTGCAGGCCGCGATCTCGGCCATTCCAACGGACGCGTTTTTCCTCGTCGAACGCTACGCGGAGGGCGACCGCCTCCATTATTTCTTCCATTCGCTCATCGGCCGCTCCGCCAACGACGCGCTCTCGCGCATCATCGCGCAGCGGATCCAGGAAACGAAGGGCGGCAACGCGCTCGTGACGATCGACGACTACGGCTTCCTGCTTTCGGTGCGTTCGTTCCAGGCGATGAGCATCGAGGAGTGGAAGCCGCTCTTCCGGCGCGAAGGCGCCGAGGACGCGATGCGCGCCGCGCTGGCGGATTCCTCGCTGGTAAAATGGCAGTTTCGCGGAGTCTCCCAGACCGGGCTCATGGTGCCGCGCCGCGTGCACGGCACTGAGCGCGGCGTGCGCGCGATGCAGTTCAGCGCCGAGATCATCTTCGACGTGCTGCGCAAGTACGAACCCGACCACCCGCTGCTCGGCGAGGCCTACGCCGAGGTGACCCTGCGCTTTCTCGACCTCCCGCGCGCCATCGCGTTTCTCGAGCGCGCCGCCACCCTGCCGTGGGACCTGCGGATCCTCGAGCGCATCAGTCCGTTTTCCTTTGGGATTTACGTGAGCAAGATCAAGGAAACCATGACGCTCGAGGATCCCGAAACCACGATCGAGCGCCTGTACCACGAAATGTATGGCCGAGAAACGTCCGCCGCCGCCCACCCTGATCCGTCCGGACCTCTGGCTGGATAACCGCCGCGCGCTCTGGCTCCCGCGCCCGCGGCTCCTCGTGGTCGCCGACCTCCACTGGGGCTACGCGGTCAGCCACCGCACGCAGGGGAATCTCCTGCCGCTGTGGGGCGACGACGAAATCGCCGCGCGGCTCGCCAGCCTGATCGCGGATTACCGGCCGGCGGAAATGGTCTGGCTGGGCGATTCGCTGCACGCCCTGCCCGGAAGGGCGTCGGCGGAGCGCTTCCTCGCGGAGCCCGCGAATCCGGCGACACTCGTCCTCGCGGGGAATCACGACGTGCGGTGGACGCGGGCGACGGAGCTGTGCGTCTGCCGCGACGGCTATTTTTTCCATCACGGCAACGCCGATCATGCCGTGCCCGAAGGCTGTCTCGAGATTGTCGGGCATCATCATCCCGCGGTGACATGGTACGACGGCGCCGGCGGACGTCTGAAACTGCCGGCGCTGGTCGACGGCCCGCGGCGCCTGATCATGCCGGCGTTTTCTCCGTGGGCTGCCGGCACGCCGTGGAATTCCCTGCGCGCTCCCGACGAAACGCTGTGGGGCATCGCGCCCAACCGGATCTTCCGCCTTCCACCGCCGAACGACCGGTGACGCTTCAGTCGCGATAGGCGCGCACCGCCGCCAGCGCCATGGCGGCGAAGACAAACAATCCGACAAAGATAAGAATGGTTTCGATGCCCATGGAAAAAAAGGTTGCGAGCGCAGGAGCGCGATCTTTCGGAGTGTAGCGCCGAAACGTTTCCTGCGCCATCGGGTCGCGTCCGCTGATTCGGCACGGTAAATCGCGAGAACGGGCGCGCCCGATGGAACCTGCACACGCACGGCGGCTCCATTTCGGCAGAATGAAAATGCCCGCCTCACCGATTGCGGCGCCCGATGCCGCGGCCCTGGCGAAGCTGGACCTGGACCGCGTCCGGGCGCTGTCGAAGCGGTGCGTGGCGTGTCCGCTCTACCAGCTGGGAACGCAGACCGTGTTCGGCGAAGGCCCGCGCGGGGCGCGCATCCTGATCGTCGGCGAACAGCCCGGCGACCGCGAGGATCTGGCCGGGCGGCCCTTCGTCGGCCCGGCGGGGCGCCTGCTCGACGAGGCGCTGGTCGAGGCCGGAATCGATCGCGGCGAAGTCTACGTCACGAATGCGGTGAAGCATTTCAAATGGAAACCCGAGGGAAAGCGGCGCCTGCACCAGAAGCCCAACGCGCGGGAGATCGCGGCGTGCCGTCCGTGGCTCGATGCCGAGATGGCGCTCGTCGCGCCGGACATCGTGGTCGCGCTCGGCGCCACCGCGGCCCAGGCGCTGATGGGCGCGGCCTTCCGCGTGACCAAGGATCGCGGCAGACAATTTCATCCGCCGTGGACGCGGACGTTTGTCGCGACGGTTCATCCCTCGTCCATCCTGCGCGCGCCCCCGGATCGCCGCGACGCCGAGCGGCGCGCCTTCGTCGCCGACCTGAAAAGAGTGGCGGCCCTGGGAAAGGTGACGGGGAAATGCGCACCGGGAAAATCCCGGTAGGGTTTGGCCCTATGGCCGCATCCGGTGGAAAGGTATTTAATCATGCCCAGACGGACCGGCCGTTCCTTAACGACCCCAGCCCGTAGTCCTCCTCCAGCCTCCAACTCCTGTCTCCCATGCTTCTCCTCTCCACCGCCGACCTCACCAATGCGTCGCCTTTCCTCGCCAAGCCGGTCGCAGAAAATCTGCCCAAGGTCACTTCCGACACCCTGATCGACCGGGCCCTGGTCGTCCGCTTCCTCGCGAACGACGAGACCGCCTTCGTCGAAATCATGTCGCGCCACCGCGAAAAAATCTTCGCCGTCGCGATGGGCCACCTGCGCAACCGCGCCGACGCCGAGGAGGTCGCCCAGGACACCTTCATCCGCGCCCACCGCGGCCTCGCCCGGTTCCGCGGCGATTCCTCGCTCGCGACCTGGCTCTACCGCATCGCGACCAACCTGGCGCGCAACCGCTACTGGCACGGTTTCCGCCGCCACCAGCAGGACGCCGTGTCCCTCGACCGCGAATTCGCCGCCGACAACGCGAGCACGTTCAGCGACCTGATCGCCGATCCGAGCAACACGCCCGCGCAGATGACCGTCAACCAGGAGTTCGTCAGCCTCGTCGAGCGCTCGATGCGCTCGCTCGAAAAACGCCATCGCGACATCCTCGAGCTCCGCGTGACGCTGAACCAGTCCTACGAGGAGATCGGCGCCGCCCTTTCACTCAACGTCGGCACGGTGAAGAGCCGCCTCTCCCGCGCCCGCGAAAGCCTCCGCGAGCGCATGGCCGAGACGTGCCCCGAGTTCACGAAGGATGCGACCCCCAACGAATGGTTCCTCGCCTCCCGCGAATCCTATGGCCACCTCGCGATCGCTTGCGCTTGACCTCGCCGGGTCGAAACTGTGCGACCGCCCGCCCGCTCGGCGGCGTCGCACCGGCGGCCTGTTTGGTTCGCTCTTCCGCCGGGCCTGCCGCGCCATCGCCGTAGGTGGCACGGGTCTCCGACCCGCGTGGCTCAGCCGGTCCGCGAAAAAGACGTTCGCCGTTTCGCTCGCACCGGCCGTCATCGGTCAGGGGCCCGTCCCGGAACCCTGGTGCGCCGGAGTGCCCGTGTAGCGGAGCCGGTCCGCAAAAAAAAGCCTTTCCATTTTCCGGTGGCCACCCTCCGCAATTCAAAAAATCTGGATGATCGCTATTGCCCCGGAGCTTTTGTTTAATGCCCCACCCGACGGTCCCAGCGCGACGCCGGAACGACTCATTGAACCAGAAAAACGAAATGACCTTGGCGAATCCCACCGGATGAAAAACCCCGGTGCCGGCGTCTCCACCCGGTACCTCGCGGAGCTGCGGACTCATCTCTCGGGAAACAGTTCCAGCAACGGGGACCGCGCCCAGGGACTGGGCCGCGACGCCCTCGCCGCCGGACTGGTGACCCGCGACCTCGCGCTGCTGCACGACCGCGCCCTGGTCGCGCTCGCCACCGACTTCGACCTGACTGGCCGCCGCAATGCGCGCCGCGCCCGCGCCCGCTATTTCCTCATCCAGGCCCTCCTTCCGCTGGAAGCGGCCCAGCGCGCCACCCGCAAGAGCAACCGGCTCCTCGAGCAGCGGGTCGAGACCCTGAGGCTGCACACCGCGGCGCTCGCCGCGGGCAACCGCCGCCTGCAGCGCGAGGTCGTGCGCCGCAAGAGCGGCGAAGCCGCCATCATCCGGGGCAAGGAACAGTACCAGAAGCTTTTTGAGGAGTCGCAGGTGATGCAGCGCAAGCTCCACCGCGTGACCCGGCAGATCCTCACCGCGCAGGAAGACGAAAGGGAGCTGATCTGCCGCGAGCTCCACGACGAAGTCGTCCAGACCCTCGTGGGCATCAATGTCCAGCTGGCCTCCCTCGGCAACAGCGCCGCCGTCCGCCTGGAAGCCCTCAAGCTGAAGACCGCGCAGATCCAGCGCCTCGTGGAAAAGTCGGTCACCGCCGTGCACCGGTTCTCCCGCAACCTTCGTCCCACCGTGCTCGACGACCTCGGCCTGATTCCCGCCCTTCACGCCTACTGCCGCGAGCTCGCCGCCGAAAAGAAAATCAAGATCGAGCTGACGGCCTTCGCCGGCGTCGAGGAACTGACGAGCGCGAAACGCATCGTCCTCTACCGCGTCGCCCAAGAGGCTTTGACCAACGTCGCACGACACGCCCACGCGAAACACGTCCGGGTCCTGCTCACCGCCCTGCCCGGCGCCGTCAGCCTCGAAATCAGCGACGACGGAAGATCCTTCGAGGTCGACAAGACCCTGCATGCCCGAAGCCCGAAGCGGCTCGGGCTGGTCGGCATGACCGAGCGCATTGAAATGGTCGGCGGAACGATGGAAATCTCCTCCGCCCACGGAAAGGGCACGACCGTCCGCGCCCAGATTCCGCATCGCCCGAAGCCTTCCGCCAAATGACCCCACGCGTCCTCATCCGGATCCTGCTCGCAGAGGACCACGCCATCGTCCGTCAGGGCCTCAGCGCGCTGCTCCGCGCCGAACGACATTTCGCGATGGTCGGCGAGGCGAAGAACGGCCGCGAGGCCGTTGAAATGGCGCGCACGCTCAATCCCGACATCATCCTCATGGACATCGCCATGCCGCTGATGAACGGGCTGGAGGCCACCCGCCAGATCCTCGCCGCCAACCGCGCCGCGAAAGTCATCATCCTTTCCGCGCACAGCGACGATGAGTACATCCAGCGGATGAGCGAGGCCGGCGTCTCGGGTTTCCTGGAAAAGCAGACCTCGGCCGACATCCTGACCATTGCGATCCTGAAGGTCGCCGAAGGCAGCGTTTATTTCAGCCCCTCGATCACGAAACGGCTGCGGGCCAATCTCCAGAATCCCCGCACGCGCGAAGGACTCGTCAAGGTGAACGGCAACCGGCTCACCTCCCGCGAGGCCGAGGTCCTCCAGCTCGTCGCGGAAGGCTCCGCCAACAAGGGCGTCGCCGCCGAGCTCGGCATCAGCATCAAGACGGTCGAGAAACACCGCCAGCAGCTGATGAACAAGCTCAACATCCACGACACCGCCGGACTCACCCGTTACGCGATCTCCGCCGGCGTGATCGAGAGCAGCGTCCAGCTCACGATCATCTGAGCGGACGGCGGCCCGGACGCACTTCGCGTCCTGGCGTCTTGGCGTTTCGTCCCGACGGGTGGGTGAACGCCCCATATCAGGCGCGTGGGCGCTGCGGTATTCTGGCGGACTCAACCCATGAAACACCGAACCCTGTCTGCCCTGCTTGTTCTCATCGCGAGCCCGCTCGCGTTGCTCGCCTCGTCCGAAACCGATCACAGGATCGAAGCCGCCGCCAAGGCATCGTACAATTTCCGCGCCGTCCTCGACAACCACGTGAAAGCCGATTCCGACCATGGTGTCGTGACGCTCACCGGCACCGTCGAGGATCAGGACGCCCGCGACCTCGCCTGCGACACCGTCGAAATCCTTCCCGGAGTCGTCTCGGTCAAAAATGAAATCAAGGTCAAGTCCTCCTACCCGGAGCACTCCGACGCCTGGATGGCCGTCAAGATCCGCAGCCGCCTCCTCGTGAAGGGCAACGTCAGCGCCCTCAGCACGAAGGTCGACGTCAACAGCGGCAAGGTCACCCTCACCGGCACCGCCGACAATCTCGCCGAAAAGGAACTCACCGCCGCCTACGCCAAGGACATCGAGGGCGTGAAGTCCGTGACGAACGATCTCGTCGTCAAGGAGCCGTCGCCCAAGCCGGACACGATCGGCGAAAAAATCGACGATGCGTCGATCACCACCCAGGTGAAGTACGCCCTCGTCAGCCACCGCTCGACCCGCGCGCTGAAGACGAAGGTGACCACCACCGATGGCGTCATCGTGATCACCGGCGAAGCCGCCTCCGACGCGGAAAAATCCCTCGTGACCAAGCTCGCGAAGGATGTCCGCGGCGCGAAATCCGTCGACAACAACATGACGGTCAAGAGCTGATCCCTTCCGGCACGATTCCGTTGCCTCTCGTCAGGAACTGCGCGACCGCCCGGCGGTCGCGCAGTCGTTTTATCCTCCCTCAACCTTCATTGCGCCGGCCCCCCGCCACCCTCCCATGCCCTCTTTTCGTCCCGCCCGGCGCGCCCCGATCCAGATCCTCAAGCCGCTGCGGCTGCATGAGATCACGCGCTCGCATGGGACGGGCGGCACCATCGTGCGCCCGCCGACGCCGGTCGGGCAAGGTGCGGCGCGGACCGCGAACCAGCGCCGACATCCCGTGTCTACGCACACGCACTCATAAGAACCGCACGTGTCGGAACGTAGCCAATCCTCCGCCTCTTTCGCTGGATTGGATGCCCTCGGCGCCGTGCAGATCGCCCTGCCTCCTCCCCATTCCATGAACAAGCTCATCTCCCTGATTCTCCTCGCTGGCGGCATCGCTCTCATCATCTACGGCATCAATGCCTCGAACTCGATCGGCTCCGACTTCTCTCGGCTGTTCACCGGTTCACCTACAGACAAATCCATCTGGTTGCTGGTCGGCGGAGTCGTCGCGGCAATCGTGGGCGCCGGCGGTCTGTTTCGTGGGTCGCGTGTCCGCTGACTGTCCTCGCTGCCCACCGCAATCCTCAACCACTCACTCCCATGCTCAGTTACGCCATCACATTTCTCATCATCGCGCTGATCGCGGGCGTCCTCGGTTTCGGTGTCATCGCCGGAACCGCGGCCACCATCGCCAAGGTGCTCTTCGTGCTCTTCCTCGTTCTCTTCGTCATCTCGCTCATTCGCGGCGGGAAGCCGACTCCCTGACTGGCCCGCTCCCCTCGCGGGAGCGCACCGGTCTTTTTCCAACATTCAACTCCGCATTCCATGAAACACACCAAAGAAGGTCACACCCCCAAGGAACTCCTCTCCGAACTCAAGGCCCTCGTCGCCGAAGCCGAAGCCGTCATGGGCGACGCCGCCGCCGCCGATGAGTCCGGCGAGCTGCTCGGCGGCGTCCGCGCCCGCTTCGAGGCCGCCCAGGAGCGCTTCTCCGAAATCTATGACGGCGCCCGCCGCAAGGTCGTCGACAGCGCCAAGTACACCGACACTGCCATCCGCGAAAATCCCTACCAGGCTCTCGCGATCGCGGCCGGCGTCGGCGTCCTCGTCGGGGTTCTGGTCGGCCGTCGCAACAACCAGTAACCGTTTCCTTCATGGAAACCCCGACGCCGAGCTCCCCCGGGTTCGTCCGTTCCTTCCGGGTCCTCGGCGACGGCCTGCTGGGCATGCTGCAGGACCGCCTGCAGCTGCTCTCCGTCGAGCTCCATGAGGAAAAATTCCGGCTGATCCAGATCTTCATCTGGATCAGCGCGGCGGTTTTCTCCGCCATGATGGCGGTGACGTTCGCCAGCCTGACGCTCGTCTACCTGTTCTGGGAAAACGCCCGGCTGGCCGCGCTCGTCGGCCTGACGGTGCTCTACTCCGCCGCGCTGGTGACGATCATCGTCTCGTTCCGCCGCTACCTCGCGCGCCAGCCGCGTCCCTTTGCCGCGACGTTGAACGAGATCGGGGAGGACCGCGCATGTATCCGACCCGAGAGCTGAGGCGCCTCGCCGCCCACAAGGAGGCGCTGCGGCACGACATCGCGCTGCGCCGCGCCGAATGCGCCGCCGCCGCCGCGCACCTGTCGCGGCCCCTCCAGTGGGCCGACAGGGTCGTCGCCTTCTGGCGAAAAATCTCGCCGGTCGCGAAGCTCTTCGGCGTGCCGCTCGGCGCGATGGCGCTGCGCACGCTTTTCCGCCGCCTGGGCCCGGTCGGCTCCCTTGCCCGCTGGGCGCCGCTGATCCTAAGCGTCGTGCGCGGTTTCAAAACCGGCGCCGCCGCCGCGCGCCCGGAGTAGCACCGACGTGGCACGGGGCTCCGACCGTGAAGCTGGTTTCGAGCCCAACGATGTCACCCGGCGTTCATTGTCAGCAGCGTCTCACTTCACGGGTCGGAGACCCGTGCCACTCCCCTAAACGTTGAGCGGGAGGTCCTGCCCTTTTGCCAGCAGCGCGTGCACTTTCCGCAGCAGCGCCTCGGGCTTGAAGGGTTTCAGCAGAAATTCGCCGTCATACTGCTCGGGCTTCACCGGCGGACGGCTGCCGGAGGCCGTCGCCAGCCCGCTCACCATCAGGATCTGCACGTCGGGATTGATGTGCCGCAGGACCTTCGCGAGCACCGCCCCGCTCAGGTTCGGCATATGATAATCAAGCACCACCAGCTCGATCTCGCCTGCATGACGCGCAAAGGCCGACGTCGCCTCCGCGCCGTCCGCCGCGGTCGTCACCCGATACCCGCGCTGTCCAAGAATCGCCTCGATCACGTCGCGGATCGCCTCCTCGTCGTCCACCACCAGGATGTGCTGCCCCTGTCCTCGCGGGAGCGGCGCAGCGTTGGGACGGATCGGTTCCTCCAGCGTCCCCTGCGCCGCCGGCAGGAAAATCCGGAACGAGGTCCCCTCGTCCTTACCGGTGCGGAGCTCGACGAAGCCGTGATGGCTGCGAATGATCCCGCGCACCGTCGACAACCCCAGTCCCGTGCCCTTCCCGACCGCCTTCGTCGTCACGAACGGCTCCCACATGCGCTCCAGCACTTCCGGCGCGATGCCCGTGCCGGTGTCCGAGATTTCGATCATGAGATAGGCGCCCGGGCGTCCGCCCTCGATGATCATCGCCGCCGCCTCGGCCAGCCGGCAGTTGGACGCCCGCAGCGTAAGGGTGCCACCGTTCGGCATCGCGTCGCGCGCATTGATGCAGAGGTTGATCAGCACCTGGTTGATCTGGGACGGATTCGCCCGGACGTTCCAGAGGTCCCGCCCAAAATCGCTCTGGAGCGTGATGTTCGGCGGAAACGTGCCTTCCGCGAATTTCACGGTCTCATGCAGGAGATGCTGCAGGCCGACCACCTGCGGCTCGCCGCCGACGCCCCGCGCGAATCCCAGGATCTGGCGCACGAGCGCCGCCCCGCGCTCGGCGCTGTACTCGAGCGTCGCGAGCAGGCGGCGGCCGCTCTCGTCGGCCACCGACGCGCGCAGCATGGGAACCGCGAGCAGCACGGGCGCGAGCATGTTGTTGAGGTCATGCGCGATCCCGGCGGCGAGCAGCCCGATGTTCTCGAGCCGCTGCGCACGATGCACCTGCTCCTCGAGGCTCTTCCGCTCGCTGATGTCGTTCGCCAAAGTCAGGTGCGCCTTGCCCTGCGCGAGACTGTCGGTGACGAGCGAGCGGCGCATTTCGACGAAGATCACCGCGCCCTGCTTGTCGTGCAGCCGCACCTCGCCGTGCCACTCGGTCTTCTCGGCGGTCGCCGCCCGGGCCTGCCGCATCTCTTCCGCCTCGGCCGCGTTCGTGAACAGGTCCGCGAGGCTCCGCCCCACCGCCTCGACCGACGGCCACCCGAAGATCCGCTCCGCCCCGGCGTTCCAATACAGCACCAGGTCCTCGAGATCGGTGATGATGATCGCCTCGCGCGCGCGATTCAGGATGTCCGACTGCTCGAGCACCGTGTTTTCCGCCCGAACGCGGACCTCGTGCTCGCGGCTTTCCCGCACCGCATCGCGGATCGAGAGCACCAGGCGTTTCATCCGGTCCTTCAGCACGTAGTCCCGCGCGCCCGACTTCACGCCCGCGATCGCGCTGTCCTCCCCGATCGTGCCCGAGACAAAAATAAACGGCACCTCGGGCGAGTGTTCCTTCGCCAGCTTCAGCGCGCTCATCCCGCTGAACGACGGCAGCGAGAAGTCCGACAGGATGACGTCGAAACGCTTGTGCCTCAGTTCCGTCAGGAATTCGGGCTCCGTCGCCACCAGCGAAATCTCGCAGTCGGGCCATTCGGCCATGACAAGCTGATGAATCAGCTCGGCATCCAGGGGGTTGTCCTCGACGTGAAGGACTTTCATGGTTCGGGGTAGCTCCCCGTTGAGCCCGGTCGCCGGAAGCGGCACCCGAACTTTGGTGGAGTCTCGCTACAGCTTCGGGATTTTCGCACATTGCTTACGAATCCGTCGACTACCGGAAATCCGGTACGAGTCAACGTGCTGTCATTCAATGTAATGCAAACGTAACGACACTGTCAGGATCGTTTTGCGGAGTTTTTCGACCTCGCGAAATGCCCGATTCGCGGAATCGGGACTTTTTCCAAAGTCCGGCGACATCGGGTTGTCAGATGTCCCAACACCCTCGCGCTTCACTGTTTTTCCGCACCGTCCCGCGCCAGCACCCATGCCTCCTCGTAGAGTTTGCTTTCGGCGATGGTCTGGTTGGCGGCGAGGATCTGCCGGCGGCTGACCCGCTCGTCGTCGCGCAGTTGGAGGCGATTCAACGCATCGAGGGCGGCGATCTCGGAATCGACCGCGCGGATCCCCGTGGCCTTGTTGCGCATGTCGAAGCGGAGATCCTCCCTGATGCGTTCGCGCAGGCCGGTTTCGAGCGCATCGACAAAGCGGTCCACCCCGCCTTGCGGGCTCACGAGCAGATGGAAGCTTTGCTTGAACGAGAGCTCCGAGTTGGGCCCGATGCCCATGTAGAACACGCCGGTGTAGTAGCCGTTGATCGAGGCGCGCTGGATTTCCAGCTCGGGGGGCGTGGGGACGGCGCGCGTCGCCGACAGCCAGCCGCTGTGATTCGTGAAAAGCGTCCCGCCTTCCACGCTCGTGAGGAAACGCAGGAAATCGAGCGCCTCCGGCTTATGCCGGCTGTCCCGGCTCAGGTACATTTCCATCGAGGTGCCGAGCAGGCCTTCGAGGAACGGGCCTTTCACGAAGCGGCCGACCACGGGATCGTCCGTTGTCAATTGCGGCACTCGCATCGGCTCGACGACAAACGGCGCGAGGCGCGCCAGGCTCGTCGCGTCGTAGCTCCCGGAGTAGATGAACAGGGCCTCGCCGCGGACGAATTCCTGGATCGCGTCGTCCCGGCCGAGCTGCGCGAACCCCGGCCGCATCTGCTGGCTCACCTCGCGCATCAGCGCGTACGCCGCGCGCAGTTCGGGACGGCGCGACGACCAGCGGGCCCGCAGGTAGTCCATCATCACCTGGGGCTGCCCGCGCGAAAGATATCCGTCGCGGTCGAGTTCCAGGTTCAGGCCCGCCACGCAGCCCTGCATCAGCAGCTCCATCAGCCACTGCGCATTGCTGCGCGAACCCGCGAGCGGGTGCAGCGGACGCCCGCTCCGGCGCGAATACTCGGCGACGCTCGCGCAAAGCGCGCGAAACTCGATGAACGTGCGCGGAGGCTTCGCGGATCCCGTGATTTCCTCCAGCAGCCCGCGATTGCAAAACAGCCGGCTGCTCCCCTGCGCCAGGGTCACGCCGTAAACCTGCCCGATCTCCGGGCTCTGGCTGGTCATCAGGTACAGGCTGTCGGCGAACGTCCGCCGCCACGGCATCCCTTCGATCGCGGTGCCGCGATTGTAGGGATTCGGCGCCTCCATGAAACGCGTCAGCGGTTCAAAATACCGGACCGGCACGTCGTCGACGCCGCCGACAAAATACGCGAACTCCACGATGTCGGTCGCGGTGCCGCCTGTGAGATTCGTGCGCAGCCACTGCCGATAGAGCGCGCTCGGCACGCGCACCTGCTCCACTTTCACGCGGGGATTGATCTCCTCGTACCGCCGGATCGCCGCGGCGAGTCCGTCGGGCGGCCCCTTTTCAATCTGCCAGTGCGCAATGCGGAGCGTGATCGGCCGCGCCGCGACCACCGGCGCGGAACGCGTGAAGACCCACCACGTCGCCACAAGGTAGCCCGCTCCGAAGATCACAGCCGCGCGCAGGAGAGCCCGTCGTCTCATCGCGCCGCGCCCGCCTCTCCGGCTTCGGCCATTTCCCGCAACCGTTCGCGCACCGCGAAGCCGCGCGGATCGACGTCGTTTTCCGCGAGGAACCGGCCGAAATAAATCCGCGCCTGGCCGAAGTCTCCGCCGCGCCGGGAAAGCTCCCCGATCTGGACCTGCAGGTCCGAGCGCGGGACTCCTTCCAATCCTCCCGCCTCCGCCGCCGCGAGCAGGTGCGGGAGCGCTCCCGGCAGCCCGTGAAACAGTCGCGCGCGCCCGATCGCCAGATGAAGGTCGCGCCGCAATTCCGGCAGGGTCAGCCGCGCGAGCAGCGTCTCCGCCGCCGCCACGCGCTCCGCCGGTTTCGCCGGTTCGGGCAGCACATAGAGCTTGAGCAGCGCGAGCTTCACCAGCGCCAGCTGGGCCCAGTCGCTCTCCGGATGCCGCGAAGCCAGGTGCTGATAGATTTCCGCCGCCCGCGCGCAATCGGGCTCGAAGAAATGGACCTGGTAAAGCCGCCCGGCGAGATACGCCGAGGCCTGCGCAATTTCATCGGCGCCGCGCGCAAGGTCCAGGAACTCGCCCGCCACCTCCCTCAGGGGCTCGTTCGCGACCGCCTGGCTGTCCATCCGGATCACGGCGCGCGCGAAGGCCGCCTCGCGGTCGTCCGCCGCCGGCGTCTTTTTCAGCCGCGCCAGCGCGTCGCCGGGGAGATGGCGCGCGACGAGTTCCCATGCCGCGGAAATCTCCGGGGCGGTCGAAGGCGCCGCCGATGCCGACACCGCGACCCCGAAGACCAGCCAGAGCGCGGGCGGGGTGACCCAGGACACGCCGCCAGCCTAAAAGCGGCCCCGCGCGTGGCAACGCCCAACCGCGGGCGGGAGGCCCGCGCCGCTCACACCGACTGCAGGAAATCCCGCGACGCCACGAACCCGCGCCGCTCGTCTTCAAGCGTGCCGTTGTAATTCATGTCCTCGAGCTCGATGGAAACATACCCGCCGAAGCGCGCGGCCTTCAGCGTCGCGAAAATCTTCGTCCACGGCGCCTGCCCCGCGCCCGGGATCGTGTAGCGCCAGAAATATCCGCCCCACGGCAGCCCCTCGGCAAACACCCCGGCCTGTTCCGTGCCGATCTCGTACAGCCGCTGCTCGTCGATGTGGGTGTCCTTTCCGTGCACCTGCACCACCTGCGACGCGAACTCCCCGATGAACCGCGCCGGGTCGATTCCCATCCGGATCAGGTGCGACGGGTCGTAGTTGAGCCCGTACGCCGGCGAATTCATCTCCTTCAGAAACGCGCGGCAGGATTCCGGGTTGCAGCACTGCGCGTTGCAGCCCGGCCAGCCTTCGATCGAGAGGAAGGCGCCGGTTTCCTTGAGCACGTCGCGCAGCTGGCCGTACGTTTCGGCCATGTAGCGAAACGTTTCCCTCCGCGGGAGTTTTTCATCCTCCGCGAGCATCACGACGAAGAACCGCCTCACCCCCGCC
>JAQGON010000029.1 GCA_028293565.1 Verrucomicrobiota bacterium
AGGATGATGAGCAGGATGGTGCCGAGTGTCATGGGTGTATTGTTTTGGGTGGCGAAGCGCCTGTTGCCTGGATGTGCGGGTGGTCGCCTCCGCGCGCACAGTGACTTCCGGAAGAAAGGGGCCGGGAGTTACGGGGGCATAGTCAGCGCGAACGCCGTTCAGTGCCCCGCCGAAGCGCAACGCCAATGAATGTCGTTATCTTGCGACGCCTTGGTTTAACCACGAAGGGCACGAAGGTCGCGAAGACTCCCGGAGTCGAGCCGGCTGGGCTTGAACTTCGCGCCCTTTGCGCCCTTCGCGGTAAAACGGATTGCGCATTCGTCCCTGTGTCCATGGCCGCGCCCAAACATGACTCTTCCCCCAGCCAAGCCGGGGGAAGAGTTCGCTAACCCATCCTGGTGCTTCGCCAGGAAAAATGGGAAGAAGAGCGGTCTTAACCGAGCGTCTTCTGCAGTTCCTGCGCCTGGGTCAGATGCTGACGCAGGGTGGGCAGGTATTTGGCGGCGAAGCTCTGGACCGCAGGGTCATCATTGTTCTTCGACGCCTTTTCGAACTGCTTGATGGCGTCCTCGTGCTCATCGATGATCGCCTTCAGATAAGCCTTGTCGAAGTCGGCGCCTGATTTGGACGCGAGACGCTTATACGCCCAGCCGTGGTGGCCCTCGGCGTCGTCGGACTTCCCCGCATACGCGCCGCTCGGCGTGCCGCTGTCGGCCACCGTCGTGGTGTCGCGCGTGGACGAGTTGCTCTGCATCGGGGAGTTGTAAGCCACGCCCGCGGATGTGGTGTCGCTGGTGGCGGCGCTGTTGGCGCTCGAGCCGTTCCACGCGGCGGCGGAATCCGTGGTCTTCGACGACGACCGGGCGACGCCCTGCATGTCGGCGCCTCCCAAGGCCGTGAGATCGGTCGTCATGCGCGTATGCTCGGTCACGAGCTGCTCGGCGAAGCTCTTGACCTGCGGGTTGCTGGCGCGGGTCTGGGCGAGCTCGGAAAGCGCGATCTGTTTCTGCTCGATTTCGTGCGCCTTTTTCACGAAGTGGCGGGACGACCGCGCCGTGCCGGCCGGGGCCGTCTCCGAGCCGTTCACTCCGGCGGTCGTGTTCATCGAACCGGTGTTCGAGCCGGTGGCGGTTTGGTTGCTGCTGTTCGTGGCTGAGGCGGAACCGGCGGCGAAGGCGGCGCCGGATGCGGCGACACCCAGGAGCAGGGAAGCCAGAAGGGTGCGCGAAACAGTCGTGAACTGTGGATAATGTTGAGGGTTCATCCATAACCAATAGCACGGTTCCCGAACCGCGCCCATCGGGCGAAGCGCCGTCTTTCCCATGGGGGAAATTCTCGGTCCTCCGCGAAGGTGTCCCCGGGCCGCATCGGCCCCCGCTCATCCGTCATCGCTGCTGATCGAAACGGAGTGAAACCGACCGTCGCTGTTTTGCGTCTTTGTGGTTGGTCAGCGCGCAGGAAACCCAGAGACCCGAAGCCGCGAAAACTAAAAGGGATCGGCATTTGCATCCTATCCATTCCCGTTTTCGTTGGGCCATCTTCTTTGCTTGTCATCCCGACGTGCCAGCGAATGGATGCTTTACCTTTCCCACTTGATTCCCCGCGACACCCCAGAACCACCGCCTGATTCTCCGGCCAAAATCCGGGTGTTGCTGGTCGAGGACCACGCATCGATGCGCAGCATCATTCGCGCCCTTATCGAGCAGGATCCGTCCTACGGGGTCTGCGCCGAGGCGCCCGATGGCGCCGCCGCCGTCCAGCTGGCCGGCACGGAGTCCCCCGATCTGGCCGTCGTCGACATCTCGCTTCCGTCCTCCAGCGGGATCGAGGTGACGAAACTCCTCCAGGAACTTCGTCCCGAGATGCCGATCCTGATCCTCTCCATGCACAACGAGGGACTCTACGCCAAGCAGGCGCTGCGGGCCGGGGCGATGGGGTACCTGATGAAGCACGAGGCCGCCGAAAAAATCCACGAGGCCCTGCTGTCGATCAGAGAGGGCAGGATTTACGCGAGCGAGCGCGTGATGGCGGAGATCCGGTCGTAGTCCCGCCGACCCCTGCATGGCCCGCCTTCAGGCGTTGGGCGCGAGCACGGCGAAGGGCAGCCGCGCAAAGAGGCTCCGGAGCGAGGTCGCCCCGACGGTGAAATAATATTTCCCGGTAAAGAGATCCCTCCACTCAAGCGTCGGGCCGGGAAGGATAATGCGCGTGTCGTCCCAGACCGGGCCGATCGGCGGCGAGCCGAGCACGACCGACAGGCGCGGCAGGATCACGACGATCGACGATTCCACATGGCGGCGCACAAACGCGACGATGTGCTCGGCGAACGCGCCCTCCGCCTGCAGCGGCTCGTAGCTGCCCTCGAAGAACAGCCCGTGGTGGCGGAAGCGAAAATTGAGCAGCGTGTGCATCACCCACATCTTGATTCCGCCGTCCCGCCAGGAATGCAGCAGGTCCTCGGCGTTCCGCTTGGCCAGCGAGGCCAGCCGCTGCTCCCGCAGCGTAAAATTCACGGGGCGGCGGTTGTCGGGATCGACGAGGCTGAAGTCCCACGTCTCGGAGCCCTGATAAAAATCGGGCACGCCCGGACAGGTGGCCTTCAGGATCACCTGCGTGAGCGAGTTGACGCAGCCCGCGCGCGCGAGCCGTTGGGCGAACGGCAGGAATTCCTGGAGGAACTCCTTGCCCGTTTCCGGGCTGGCGATGCCGTCGATGTAGCGATCGCACGCCGCGAGATACCGCTCGTTCGGATTCAGGTCCGAGGTGTGCCGCTTGGCCTCGCTCACCGCCTTGCGGAAATGCGTCCGGAGCCGTTCGCGAAACTCGGGGCCGGCGTCGCCGGGATCGAGCGGCCATGCGCCGAGGAGGATTTGGAAAAGCCGGTATTGGTCCACCGGGTCCGGCGCCTCATGGCGCTCCACGATCGAGGTGTGGGCGCTGCCGAGGGCGCGCCAGCGGAAGATGCGCTCCTCCCACTCCCCGGGAAGCTCCGAGAGCGCATAGAGCCGCGCGCGCACGTCCTCGCTCATCTTGGTGTCGTGGGTCGAGGTCGCGAGCAGGCTGTGCGGCTGCGCGGCGAGCCGGGCGCGGTTCGCCTCGTGAAAGGCCGCGACGGGCTGCCCGAAGACGCCCGGGTCGCACCCGACTTCGTTCAGGCCGACGAAGCGGACATAGGTGTAGAACGCGGTGTCCTCGACGGATTTTGCCATCACCGCGCCGGTGTACTGCTGCCAGGTCAGGACCCACTCGCGGACGCGGCGGCGATATTCCCGCGACGCCGCGGCGGGCGGGTAATGGCCCGTGATCAGGTCGCGCAGGAATTCGAGCGGCTGCGGATCGATCCGCGGCTCGCGCGCGATGGCCTGCTCGCACGCGGCGCGGACCCTCTCGGCGTCGTGCGCAGAAGCCCCGCGGTCATGCGAGACGTAGGTCCGGTAGACCGCCAGGCCCGCGGTCAGCGCCGTCAGCGCGGTGGTGAGCTCGTGCTGCGTGAAGTCGCGCCACTTCAAATCCTCCGCCACCAGCGCCGCCAGCTGCCCGCCCAGCTCGTCGAGGACGTCGGCGAAAAGCTCGCGCATCACCAGCGCCTTCTTCTGCGCCACCTCGTCCGGATAGCTGGACGTCTCGCCGGTGAAGCGCTGGCACGCCGCCGTGAAGCGCGGCTCGTTCGCGGGGTCCACCAGCACGCCGGCGAGCTGGGAGATGAACTCGTATCCCGTGGTCCCGTGCACCTGCCACCGCTGGGGCAGCTGCTCGCCGCCATTCAGGATCTTTTCCACGACGACGTAGAACGGCCGCGCCTTCTCCTTTGCCGCGAGCGTCTGCAGGCGGGAGAGATATTGCGCCGGTTCGCGCAGGCCGTCGATGTGGTCGATCCGCAGGCCGTCGACGCAGCCGGCATCGATCAGCTGCCCGAGCAGCGCGTGCGTCGCCTGGAAAACCTTCGGGTCCTCCATGTGCAGCCCGATGAGCGAGTTGATCGCGAAGAACCGCCGGTAGTTGATCTCGTGCATGCCGGTCTTCCAGCGCGCGAGCCGGTAGTGCTGGTCCTCCAGGAGCGCCGCCAGTTCGGCGCGCGGCGGACGGTTCAGCCGGTCCAGCAGCGCCGCCAGCTGCGCCTGGAGCTCCGGATCGGCCTGGAGCAGGTCCGCGAGCCGCTGCTTCAACCGCGCCACCTCCGCCGGCCATTTCGCCGCGTTCGTCTCCTCGGGGGGAACATTGCCCGGCAGCAGCGCCTGGAACTCCGCGATCAGCGCCGCCATCGGCGACGCGCGCGCGGCGCTGTTCACGAGCGAGGCGAGGATCTGCGGATACGTCGCGGGATTCAGCGGCAGCCGGATGTCGTAATAGTCGACGTTGAATCCGTCCGCATACGAGAGCACGAGCCTGCCCTCCTCGAGCATCCGCCCGAACTGGCCTTCGAGCACCGGCACGAGCACGCGCGAACGCCCGTCCGCATTGCGCCTCCATTGGATGTCGAAAAACGTCGCATACGCGGAGCGCGGGCCCGACTCGAGCACGTCGCGCCACCAGGCATTCGTCGAGCCGCCGATGCCCATGTGGTTCGGCACGAAATCCAGGATGAGGCCGAGATGCGCGTGATGCGCCGCCGCACAGAGACGGTCGAAGGCGGCGCGCCCGCCGAGTTCGGGATTGATGCGGGTGTAGTCGCTGACGTCGTAGCCGTGCTCGCTCCCCGGAGCCGCGCTGAAGACCGGCGAGAGATACAGGTCGGAAATCCCCAGCGCGCGGAGATACGGCAGGCGCTCCTCCAGGTCTGCGAAAGTGTGGCTTGGAGTGAGTTGGACGCGGTAGGTCGCCCGCGGAAGTTGGCGTGCATCCGTCAGCGGCATCAGCGGTCCTCCTGTTCCACCGCCCGCAGCCACACCGCGCCGGCGCCGGGAAACTCCCAGCTCCAGGCGCGCGGACGAAATCCCTCCGGCGACGCTTCGCTGGCGAGCACCACGACCCAGTCGTGACCCGGCGGCGGGGTCAGCAGCGAATGGACGTCGCGCGGAATCCCCAGCGCCCGCGTGGCGAACACCAGCGCGCGGTCGCCCTCGGGCTGGAAATAACGGACGACAACGGCGTCGCCGACGACGCCCGCCTGCCACCGCTCGCGCTCCCGCTCCCGCGGGAGCAGGTGGCGCCGGCGCTCCGCGAGGCAGGCGCGGTACAGGGCGAGGACGCCGGCATTGCGGCGGTTCCAGTCCAGCTTCGACCGCTCGAACGTCGCCGGATCCTCCGGGTTCGGCATCTCGTCGATCCCGAGGTTCAGCCCGTTTTCCCTGAATTCCTTTTTCCGGCCCTCGAGCACGGCTCCCGGAGTCTCCTCCTCGCGGTCGGTGAAAAACAGGAACGGCGAGGCCGACGCCCATTCCTGTCCCATGAAGAGCAGCGGCACATAGGGCCCGAGGCAGAGCAGCATCGACGCGGCGCGGAATTTCGCCGGGCTCACGAGATGTTCGAGGCGCTCGCCGCGCGCGCGATTGCCGATCTGGTCATGGTTCTCGATGCACGCGACGAAGGCGTGCGAGGGCAGATGGCGGCACGGTTCGCCGCGCGGCCGGCCGCGCCAGAAAGGGTAGGGCTGCCCGCGATAGGTCCACCCGTGGTCCAGCGTTTCCGCCACATCCCACGCCGTTCCCTGGTAGCTCCCGTAATACGACTCGCGCGTGCCCGTCAGCGCCACCCTGACCTGGTGGTGGAAATCATCCGCCCACGCCGCGTCGAACTGGTAGCCCCGGCCGTCGCGCTCGCGCTGGAGCCGCGGGGTGTTGCGGTCGTCCTCCGCGATCACGAACCCCTCGCGCGCGTGCACGAGACGGCCGAGCTCGGCAAGAAATGGCGTGGCCGACTGATCCTGCAGCGCGTGGGTCGCGTCGACGCGGAGGCCGTCGAAGCGGTAGTCGTCGAGCCACGCGGCGGCGCTGCCGAGCAGGAAATCCCGGACGTGGCGGTGGCGCGGGCCCTCGAGATTCGGGGCCGAGCCCCACGGGGTATGTCCGTCGCGCTTGAAATAATCCTCGCAGTACTGGGGGAGATAATTCCCCTCGGGGCCAAGGTGATTGTAGACGACGTCGAGAATCACGGCGAGCCCGCGCTGATGCGCGGCGTCGACCAGCGCGCGCAGATCGTCGGGCCGGCCATAGCACCGGGCGGGCGCGTAGAGGCACACGCCGTCGTAGCCCCAGTTTCGCGCGCCGGCGAAATCGGCCAGCGGCATCAGCTCGATCGCCTCGACGCCGAGCGCGCGGACGTGATCGAGCTTCTCGATCGCGGCGCGAAACGTGCCCGCCTTCGTGAAGGTTCCCACGTGGAGCTCGTAGATGGACTGGCCGCACCAGCCCGGCCGCGACCAGTCGCGCGACTGCCAATGATATTCCGCCGGGTCGATGCACTCGGAAGGGCCGTGGACCCCCAGCGGCTGGAAGCGCGACGCGGGATCCGGAAAACCGCGGCCCTGCGTCAGCACAAAATGATAAAGGTCGCCGGCTTTCCCGGCCGCGTCCACGCAGCTCCAGAATCCGTCCTCATCCTGGAATAGCGGGAGCTTGCGTCCGCGCGGCCCCTGCACGGCCACGTCGACGCTTTGATGCGTGGGCGCCCAGACGCAGTACTGCACGCCCTCGGCGGTGACCTGGGCGCCGACAGCGGGGGGGGCGAGGAGGGATCCGGCGGTCATGGGAGGAATAAACGCCGTGGCGCGGGTTCAGCTTCGACGCCGGAGCACCACCATGGAGTGCGGCATCAGCTCGAGGGTGTCCGCCGCCGCCGGTTTCTCCGGTCGCTGGCGCGAAAGCGCCGTGTCGATCTCCACCCGCCAGCCGTGCGTGAACTCTTTCGGAAGCTGGAACCGCACCGGCCCGGTGTGGGCGTTGAGCAGCAGGAAAAAATCGTCGTCCTTCACCCGCCGGCCATGCCCGTCGCGGATCTCCTTGGCTTCGCCGTTGAGCAGCATGCCGAGCGTGCGCATCCAGCCCTCGGCCCAGTCCGCCTTGCTCATCTCCGCGCCGTCCGCGCGAAACCACCGGTCGGTGGGTCGCGACGAGGTCTCGGCCGGATCGCGGCCCTCGAAGCTGCGCCGGTGAAAAATCGGATGCGTCGCCTGGAGCCGGTTCACCTCGCGCGTGAATTCCAGGAAATCCTTCCGCCGGCGGTCGAGGTTCCAGTCCATCCAGGTCAGTTCGTTGTCCTGGCAGTACGTGTTGTTGTTGCCCTGCTGGGTGTGGCTGAGCTCGTCGCCGCCGCAGATCATTGGCACGCCCTGCGAGAGCATCAGCGTGCACCAGAAATTCCGCTTCTGGCGCTCCCGCAGCTCCACGATGGCCGGGTCGTCCGTCGGCCCCTCGTGGCCGCAGTTCCAGGCGGCGTTGTCGTTCGCGCCGTCGCGGTTCTCCTCCCCGTTCGCCTCGTTGTGCTTCTGCTCGTGGCTCACGAGATCCTGGAGCGTGTAGCCGTCGTGCGCGGTGACGAAGTTCACGCTCGCCGACGGCGTCCGGCCCGCCAGCTCGTAGAGGTCGGCGCTGCCGCTCAGGCGCGTGGCGGCGGCGGCGTGGATCCCGTTCTCGCCCTTCCAGAATTTGCGGATGTCGTCGCGGAAAATTCCGTTCCATTCGCGCCAGCCCGCCGGGAAGTTCCCCACCTGGTAGCCGCCGTCGGCGATGTCCCAAGGCTCCGCGATCAGCTTCACGTGCGCGAGCGCCGGGTCCTGGTGCAGGGTGTGGAAAAACGGCCCGTACGGATCGACGTCGCGATGGCTGCGCCCGAGCGCGGCCGCGAGATCGAAACGGAAACCGTCCACGTGCATCTCCGTCGCCCAGTAGCGCACGCTGTCCATCAGCAGCCGCAGCGGCTGCGGATGCATCAGGTTCAGCGTGTTGCCGCACCCCGTGAAATCCATGTAGTAGCGCGGATCGTCCGGGACGGTCCGGTAGTACGTGAGGTTGTCGATGCCCCGGAACGAGAGGGTGGGGCCGAGGTGGTTGCCTTCCGCCGTGTGGTTGTAGACGACGTCGAGGATCACCTGGATGCCGGCGTTGTGGAGGTTCTTCACCATCGTCTTGAACTCGCGCACGACCTCGTTCGGATTCCGGGCCGCGGCGTAGCTTGGCTCCGGCGCAAAGAAGGCGAGCGAGTTGTAGCCCCAGTAATTCCGCAGCCCGCGCTCGAGCAGGTGGCGGTCCTGCACGAAGTGATGGACGGGCATGAGCTCGATCGCGGTGATGCTCAGTTTCCGGAGATGCGAGAGGATCGGCTCCGAGCCCATGGCGGCGTACGTGCCCCGCAGGCGTTCCGGAACATCCGGGTGGCGCATCGTGAGCCCGCGCACGTGCGCCTCGTAGATGACGGTGTCGTACCAGCGGACGTCCGGCCGGTGCTCGCCATCCCAGTCGAAGGCCGGGTCGAGCACCGTCCCGAGCGGGGCGAACGCCGCGTCGTCGCGGACGTCGGCCTTGGTGTCGTCGTCTCCCACGCGGTAACCGAACACGGCGTCATCCCATTGCAGCGTGCGGCCGATCGCCTTCGCGTAGGGGTCGAGCAGAAGCTTGTGCGGGTTGAACCGGAGTCCCTTGGCCGCGTCGTAGGGGCCGTGCACGCGATAGCCGTAGAGCTGTCCGGGGCCGAGGCCGGGAAGATACACGTGCCACACGCCGTCGGTGCAGTCGCGCAGGCGGATGACCTGGGCCGGCGCGGCGGCGTCAGGCGCCTCGAAGAGGCACAGCTCCACCGCCGAGGCGCGCCCGGCGTAGAGCGCGAAGTTCACCCCGTCCCGGCTCGGTGTCGCCCCTTGGGGGAACGGCTTGCCCGCTTCGGGCGCGGAGGAAACGGAGGAAGGGCGCCGCAGCGCCGAGGTGGAAGAAGACGGCATGAAAGGAAATGGATTTGATTGGGCGAGCACCCATCCGGGAAGTCGTTGGAGCCGATAGTCCCGCGTCGTTTGGCGCAGTTCCTTCCGGGAACGACAAACCGTCGCGGGATCGTCGGGTGATTCCCGGGATGGGAGTAAGGAAATTCCTCCCGCTCAAAATCCACGATTGGCCTGATACCGGAATCGCGCGGGCGATGGCATAGTGTCGCGATGAAGAAGGATCATTTGAAATCGCCCGACCTGCCGGGTCGAACGCCGCCGCGCGCCGATCTGGACGTGATCGCCGCACGGGCGTACCAGCTTTGGGAGCAGGAGGGCTCGTATCACGGCCGGGACCGCGAGCACTGGCGCCAAGCCGAGCACGAGCTGCTCAAGGGCTCGACCACGACGGTCGACAAGCCGGTCAGCCAGCCGGCCCAGCAGCCGCCGATCGAGCCGGTGGGGCAGACCGTGGACCTGCGGGAGCAGGAGCGTTCCGCGCGGAAGAGCGCGTGATGACAGGTGACGAATGAATCCGGATGAACAGCCGTATGGGCCGGATTATATCCTGGCAGCGGTGACGGTTGCCGAGACGGTGGGCTGCCGCCTGGAGATCTGGGCGCGCCGCAAGCTAACCGATCTGGAAATTGCGCGGGCGTATCTTTCCTTCATGAACGGCAAGGACATGACGAAGCTGAAGAACGCGAACGTCCGGATGCAGGCCACGGTGACGTAGCGTGGCGTGGCACGGGTCTCCGACCCGTGAAGCTGGACTTGAGCCCCCGGACAGGTCCGCCACGCACCAGTGGCTCAGCGCGACGATATGGGTTGGCCGCGTCCAGCCCCATGGGTCGGAGACCCATGCTACACGTCACCGCGAAAAACGGTTTCGTAATCGTGATCGCCGTCAGGACTCGGTCTCCATCGCGGCCGCGCTGGCCTCTTCGTTGACCGTTCCGGCGAGCGCAGTGAGCTTCTTGTTGGTCTCGCCTTCCTCGTCGAGCGTCGCCTGGAGGAGCTCCGCCACGTCGTCCTCGCCGATGGTCTCGGCAAACGCCCGGGCCGTGCCGTAGGCCGCGATCTCGTAGTGCTCGACGCGCTGCGCGGCGCCGATCAGCGCCGCGTCGCGGACGGAATCCGGGGCGTCCAGGCCGATCATCTCGGCGCCTTCCTCGACCAGGCCCTGCATGGCCTTGCAGGTTTTTCCGCGCGGTTTCTCGCCGAGATTCCGGAACGCCTGCTCGAGGCGGTCGACGTGGCCGCGGGTCTGCTCGAGATGTTCGGTGAATCCCGCCTTCAGCTCCGGGCTGTTGGCGGCCTTGGCCATCTTGGGCAGGGCTTTCACGAGCTGCTGCTCGGCGTTGTAGAGGTCCTTGAGCTCGTCGACGAGGAGCTCCTTGAGGGAAGTGATTTCAGGCATGGTGGGTTGATTTTTTTTCCGAAGGATGAAGGTGGGCCGGGCGTCGGGGCGCGGATCTTCGGAAACCGCTGACCCCGGGACAGACGACCGGCGAACAGCGAAGTTTATTTGAAACGAAGTCGGTCCGCCATCGGACGCCTTGCCGAACCGGCCATGGTGTTGGCGCCCCACGCGGGATGCGGAGATTTGGCTGATCGGCGACCGGTGATGGAACGCGCCCCCGCAGGGGACGCACGGGGAAGCCGCCGGACGAATCACCCGGTTTTTTTCGCGAGGGATCGGGCCTCACCGCGAGACGTAGCTCGGAGGCGGGCTGCGCCGCGTCGTGGCGGCACGGAGCTTCGCCTGCGCGGCCGCGCGGCGCCGGCGGGCAGACCGCCGGAACGAAATCAGGGCGAGCACCGCGGTCAGGGCGCACACCAGGATCATGCCGGCGGCCGTGACGCCCGAGACGATGAAGGCGAACAGCACGGAGAGGAGAACCAGACTGACGAGCTTTTTCATGGGACGACGACGCGATCGAGGCGTGGGTCGCGCCTGGAACGATAGACCGGCGAATGCGCGCGCGGTTCAAAATGCCGGAAGCTGAAACGGCGCGGCGTCTTTGACCGGCGATTTTCGGGATCTCCCACTCTCCGCCGTCATTTCCTCGGGGCGGAGCCAACGTGCCGGGCAGGCCCGCGCTACGCCCAGCTGCGGGACGGTTTGATCGTGTTCTGGCAGCGGGGAAAATTGGTGCAGGCCCAGTGGGCATTCCCGGTGTTCTCCTCGGCCAGCCTCATTTTCTCCCCGCACCGCGCGCACGTCGGCGTCTTGTAATCCCCTTCGGTCGCCACGGCGTAAAGGCGGGCCTGGGCGCGGGAGTCGAGCAGTTTGATCCGCGAGATCAGCTTGGGTCCGTCGATCAGTTCCAGGCGATGGCCCGACGCGACGGCGATCGCTTCGGCGGAAAAACCATCCGGCGCATAGAATGTCGCGAGGGGCACCTTCTCCTGGGCCATGACGTCCAGCAGCGCGCGAACCAGGTCGGGCTTCACCTGCTGGCCATGGGCCTTGCACTCGATCAGCCGCGTGACATGGCCCGGGTCCTTGTCGTAGACGCGAAGATCCACGCCGTCGTCGTGCCCGAAATCCGTCAGGCGCGCATCGCAACCGAGTTCGCGCTCGAAGGCGGCGACGAGCAACTCGAAGCGGTGCCATTCCATCTCCTGCAGGAGCCCGAGGGTGACCCCGGCGGCGAACGGGTCGGCGCTGCGCGGGACGATCGACGGGTCGCGCGGCACGGGTTTGTACGGCGCCTCGGACTGGGTGTTGCCCTTCTTCAGCAACTCGCGCTGGAGTTTCACGAAGTCCTTTTTTTCCGTCGCCCATTTCTTGTAGGCCATGATTCCGACGACGACGAGAATGGCCGCCACCAGCGCGCTGGTCTTGAGCAGGCCCCAGGCCTGGCGTGGAGGCGGCGATGGCGGGGGCGGCTGCCTGGGAGCGGGCGCCGCGGCCGCCGGTTTCGGCGGAACGGTCCCGGGCACGGCCGCAGCCGACGGCGGAATTTCCGGCACGGGCTTCGGGATGGCCGCCGCTTCCGGGGCGACGCTGCCGTCGAACTGGCCGAGTTTCTTGAAGAGGATCTGGCGGCTGTCGGGAGACTTGAACTCGAGTTTCACCAGGCGGCCGTGTTCGAGCAGCACGCTGCACTCCTCGTAATTGAGAATTTCCCGGGTCGTGTTTCCGGAGGAGCTGACCGGCCAGCCGAGCAGGTTGATCACTTCCGCCTTCGTCGCCCCCGGCGGGATCTGGCCGCGGGCCGTGACGGAAAGCGCGATCAGCACCAGCGCCAGCGACCACGCGCGGAAGAACCAGAGAGGGATTCGTGGCATCGTTCGCGGTGAGTGCAGCGCAGCGTCCGTGCTTCTGCAAGGTATAGAAACCGGGGAAAGGCCCGACCTCCGTTTTTTCGATCATCCCCTTCGAAACCTGCGCAGGCGCGAAGTGGCGCTGGAAAAAATCGGATTGGGGTCGGCCGGCGAATTCCGCAGGGTCGACTCGAATGGAAATCCTCAACGTCCTTGCGCCTGTTTTCCTGATGATCGCGATCGGCGCCGTGCTGCAGGCGAGCCGCTTCGCGTCGCCCGGGTTTTTCAAGGAGGGCAACCGGCTCACGTACTGGCTCGGGTTGCCGGCGCTGCTTTTTTCCCAGCTGGCCGGGTCGTTTCACCATCCGGGCGGCGCGCAGACCATGCTCGGCGTCATGCTCCTCGCGACGGCGCTTTCCCTCGCCGTCGCGTACGGTCTGGCCTGGGCGGAACGCGTGCCCGGAAAAACCACGGGGACTTTTGTCCAGGGATGTTTCCGCGGAAACCTGGCTTTCGTCGGGCTGCCGGTGATCTACTCGCTGCCCGACGTCCCGCTGCGCGACGGCATGTCGATGCGCACGGCGGCCGTGTTGATCGTCGCCCCGATGATGGTCTTCTACAACGTGGCGGCCGTCGTCGTCCTCCTCCTCAGCCAGCACGCCCTCGGATGGGGCATGGTGCGTCCGCTCGCGAGGCAGCTGGCCACGAACCCGCCGCTGCTGGCGACGGTGGCCGGCTTGGTTTTCATCTGGCGCGGGTGGACGCTTCCGCCCGCGGTGGACAAGACCTTCGGCGCGCTGGGCGAGATGGCGCTGCCGCTCGGGCTGCTCGGGGTCGGCGCCGCGCTCGTCTCGGTGCAGCTGGCGGGAAACTGGCTCCGTTCGCTCTCGTGCGCGCTGGTGAAGTCGATGCTGTCGCCCCTGCTCGGCTGGGCGATCTGCCGCGCTTATGGCGTGGGGCCGCTGGAGCAGAAGATCGTGATGATCCTGATGGCGGCGCCCACCGCGATCGTGTCCTATTCCATGGCGCTGGAGATGAAGGGCGACGAGACGCTCGCCTCGGGGTCGATCGTCCTGAGCGTCTTCGTTTCGGTCGTCTCGCTGGCGGCGATCGTCGGCTGGTTCTAGAGCATTTAAATAAAACTGTAGCCACGCTGCCGACACTCGTCGTCGGCAAGAATTCCGGCGTGGGGGTTGGTCGCAAAAATGCGCAAGGGCTCTGGGGTGGCGAAGGAGCTGCCGTCGCGCCTATGGGCGCACGGGAGATTCGATTCGGAGCCCCGGAGCCCTTGCGCTTTTTTGCGGCGATTCCTTTCGAACCCCGTTTTGGGCCGGCTTCTTGGGGGATACACTCTTATTTAAAATGCTAAGACTTGGGCGGGTTTTCGTTTTTCCCCACGGTGGCCCCCTCGTTTTCGGATTCGTCGGGCGCGTCGCGCAACAGGGATTCCTCGTAGTCGAGCAGCTGCTGCAGCGGGCGGTGCACTTCATCGATGATGGCCCCGCTGCGCCAGAGGTCGTCCAGGGCGTGGCGTTCCGCATGGAGGGCGACGGACCGGTAATGGTGCCCCGCGCTGCGGCGGCGCCGCGCGCGGTTGCGGGTCTCGCCTTGGGCGGCGAGCGCGGCCAGCCGGCGCTCGTATTCCTCGATCACCGAGTCGAGGGCGGCGCGCATCTCGGGAGTGGTCGCGGAGTCGGTCATCGCCACGAGCGTCTTGAGTCCGGCTTCGACGGCGGTCCGGCGCGCGAGGAGCTCCTCCTTGGGCCGGTCTTCGTCGCCGCGGACCTCGAGCCGGTTGATGAGCCAGTCCAGCGTGGTGCCCTGGAGCAGCAGCGTCACCAAGATGACGCCGAAGGCGAGGAAGATGACGATGTCGCGTCCCGGGAAGGGCGCGCCGCTGGGGAGAAACAGCGGGATCGAAAGCGCCGCGGCGAGCGTGACCGTGCCGCGAATGCCGGCCCAGCCGAGCACCATCACGGAGGAGGACGACAGGTGGGTTCCGCGTTTTTTCCCGCCGGGGAAAAGGGCGAGGAGGTAGGTGGCGGGAAAGACCCACGCGAGGCGCGCGAGGATGGCCGCGCCGGATACCGCGAGCGTGAAACCGACGAGCTGCACCGGGGAATGGGTGCCGACCACCGCCGCCACGATCTTGGGCGACTGCAGGCCGAGGAGGACGAAGGCGACGCCGTTCAGCCAGAACACCACGAGGTCCCAGACCGCGAACGCCGTCTGCCGCGTTTCCGCATCCATGCGCACGGGATCGCGCCAGCCGGAATAGAGCCCGGCGGCGACGACGGCGAGAATCCCGGAAACGCCGATCACCTCCGCTGCCAGGTAGGCGGCATAGGGCGTCATGAGCGACAGCGTGGTCTCGATGAAGGGATCGCTCGACTGCAGGCGCCGCAGCAGGTCGCGGATCTTGCCGATCGCGTAGCCGCATCCGAGCCCGACGCCGACGCCGCCGACGGCCAGCAGCGCGAACTGTCCGACCATGGCCGTCGCGGAGAACGTGCCGGCCAGCGCGGCGGCGAGCGCGAACTTGAAGGCGACGAGGCCGGTGGCGTCGTTCATCAGGCTCTCGCCCTGGAGGATGGCGCTCAACCTTGCCGGGATCTTGAGCCGGCCGGTGATCGCGCCGACGGCGACGGCGTCAGTGGGGGAGACGATCGCGCCGAGCGCGAACGCCATCGCGAGCGGCAGTCCCGGAACGAGCCAGTAGGCGACGAGGCCCACCGCGATGGTGGTGAACCCGACGAGCCCGATGGCGAGCAGCAGGATCGTCCGCTTGGCTTTCATGAACTCCCTGAGCGGCATCAGCCAGCCGTCGGAGAACAGCAACGGGGGAAGGAAGCAGAGAAAGAAAAAGCCGGGGTCGAGGGCGAGCTTCGGAAAACTCGGGAGGAACGCCGCGCCGGCGCCGCCGGCGAGATAGGTGATCGGCGCGGGCCACGGCAGCCACCGCGTGATCACCGCGAGCGCGGCGATCAGAAGGAGAAGGATGAGGGCGTGTTCAAACTCGAGCATGCGATGGCCGCGACATTCGTTTTTTCGGCTGCACGCTTTAAGCGCGAGCGCGCGCCGCGACGCAACTCAGGAGGTGGAGCGCGTTGCCCCAACGCGCTGGAGACGCGAGCCAAACGTGCATCCCGGACGGAGCGTCCCACGCGTGGGGTCCGTTCGACCGAGCTCGGGGTCTGCGACCACGCATTCCACCCTGACCCTTGGCGGCCGGCGGTCGAGCGCAGCGGCGGAATTCCAGCGGGATTGCTTCGGGCCCTTCGCAAGGACAGGGTTTTTGGGAAAATGAGAGTCGTGATCCAGCGGGTGAAACAGGCGCGCGTGCTCGTCAGGAACGAGATCGCCGGCGAAATCGGACCGGGTCTGCTGATCCTGCTTGGAATCCAGGACGGCGACACGGACGAGGACGGCCGCTGGCTCGCGGAGAAGTGCGCCGCGCTGCGGATTTTCGAGGACGAGGAGGGGAAGATGAACCTCTCGGTCGTCGAACTCGGAGCGAACGCGGGGCAAGGCGCGGTCCCGTCCATTCTGGTCGTCAGCCAGTTCACCCTGATCGCCAGCACGCGAAAGGGCGCGCGTCCCTCGTTCAACGACGCCGCGCGGCCGGACGTGGCGGCGCCGCTGTACGAATCGTTCCAGCGACACCTGCATGCCGCGACGGGCCGACCGGTGGCGAGCGGCCGGTTCGGGGCCAGGATGGAGGTGAGCCTGGTGAACGACGGCCCCATGACGCTCGTGGTGGATTCCCGGCTGCGGGAATAGCGCCTTGGAGTGTGTGGCACGGGTCTCCGACCCGTGTGGGCGGACTCTGCCAACGGGGATCGTCGAGCACAGCCGTTTAGCTCGAGTCCAGCTTCACCGGTCGGAGACCCGTGCTACCCCTGGATCATCGCGATGTGCGGCTCGACTTCGGCCTCGTAGTTCACGCCGGCAAGGCCGAAGCCGAAGAGCTTGAGAAACTCGCTGCGGTACCCGGCGATGTCGGTCTCGCTCGCGAGATTTTCGGTCGTCACCGTCGGCCAGATGCGACGCACCGCGTCCTGCACCTCGGGGATCATCTCGAGATCGTCGACCCGCACGCGGCCGGCCTCGTCGAATTTCGTTCCCTTGGGGTTGTAGAGGTGCGTGGCGAACAGCCGCTGCATCTGCTCGATGCAGCCTTCGTGGGTGCCCCGGGCCTTCATGAGCTTGTAGAGGATCGCGATGTAGAGCGGGACGACGGGAATCGCCGAGCTCGACTGCGTGACGAGCGCCTTGTTGACGGAGATGAAGGCGCGGCCGTGGCCGTTCGCCTTGAGCTTCGCGTCGATCGCCTTCGCGGCGCGTTCGAGGTCGTTCTTCGCCATGCCGATCGTGCCGTTCTTGTAGATCGCCCAGGTCACCTCGGGCCCGATGTAAGAATACGCGACGGACTGCGCCCCGGGCGCGAGCAGCTTGGCCTCGAGCAGCGCATTCATCCACAGCTCCCAGTCGTCTCCGCCCATCACCGTGATCGTGTCGGCGATCTCGGCCTCGGTGGCCGGTTCGATCGTGACCTCGCTGACCACTCCCTTGTCGGTGTCGACGGTCTTGTTCGTGTAGGGTGCGCCGATCGGTTTCAGCGCCGATTTGTGCACCGTGCCCGTTTTCGGGTGCGTGCGGCGCGGGGAGGCGAGGGAATAGACCACGAGGTCGACCTGGCCCCAGTCGGCCTTGATCGCGGAAATCACCTGCTGCTTGATCTCGTCCGAATAGGCGTCGCCCATGAAATTGCGGGCGTACAGGCCCGCCGCTCGCGCCGCCTTCGTGAAGGCGATGGTGTTGTACCAGCCCGGCGTCGCGGTGCGGCCTTCCTCGGACGGCCGCTCGAAAAACACGCCCATCGTCGCGGCGCCGGAGCCGAAGGCCGCGGTGATGCGGGACGCGAGACCGTACCCCATCGAGGAACCGACCACGAGCACCCGCTTCGGACCGCCGGCGATCGGGCCCTTGGATTTGACGTGGTTGATCCATTCCTGGACATGAGCTGCGCAGCCGTCGGGGTGAGCGGTGACGCAGATGAATCCGCGGATCTTGGGTTTGATGATCATGCGGCGCGAGGCTCCCCGCGGTTGGAGAAAGGGGCAAGTTTCAAGTACGGCCCGCCGCTCGCGCCGGGAGGGAGCCGCCGCCTAAAGCGAACGGAGGCACTCCGCGGGATTGATCCGCTGGAGCCGGAAAAAACTGGGGACGCACGCCAGCGCCGAGACGACGAGGATCACCACGGCGACGACGGAATAGGTCAGCGGATCGCGCTCGTTGATTCCGAAGAGGAGCGAATGGAGCACGCGGACCGCCGCGAGCGCGCCGGCCAGCCCGAGCAGGACGCCGACCGCGGCGGTCAGGAGATGCGCGCGCGCGAAGCGGACCCAGAGCGCGTGCGCCTCGATGCCGAGCGCCATGCGGATGCCGAATTCGCGGTTGCGCTGCAGGATCTGCGAAACGGTGATGCTGTAGACGCCGATGGCGCAGAGCAGGACGGCCGCGAGCGCGTAAACCAGCGTGATCTTCGTCGTGAGGTGCACCGAGCTCAGCTCGATATCGATCACCTTCTGCACCGTTGACTGGAAATAGATCCCCATCCGCGGATCGACGCGCGCGGCGGCCTTGCGGATGTCGTCCCCGGTCGGCGGCGCCTGCACGCCGCGGGCGTAGAGGAACGAGGCCGGGGCGATGCCGCCCCGGATCGAAAAGAAGAGCAGGTCGTTGTTCGCCACCTTGGGCCCGGCGGCCTGGAAGTCGCGCACCACACCGCGCACCACGCATTTCATGGGCGGCTGCTTCGGATTGGGGCCTCGGCCGTAGAGCTCCCGGCCGAGCGCGGACTGCCCGGGCCACAGTCGCGCGGCGAGGGACGCGTTGATCACGACGCAGAGCGGCCCGTCGGCCTTCTCATCGCGGGAAAAGGTCTCGCCGGCAACGAACGGCAGGTCGAACACGGCGAAGATATTCGGCGTGACTCCGGAAAACACGGCGCTGCCCTCGGAGCGGCCGTCGGCCAGACCCTCGGGCTTCCGGGCGTAGAAGGCGTCGGCCTCCTTGCTGAAGCCGACGGGGCTTGTCATCATGCCCGCGGCGGCGACGCCCGGCAGGCGTTCGATTTCGTCGAGCAGGCGGAAGTGCGTGGCGAGGCGGACTTCGGGGGAGGGAAAATCCGCCTCCTTCATCGCGGTCTTGGAAGCGAAGATTTTCTTCGCGTCGAAACCCCAGCGGTCCTCGCGCATCTGGTAGCTCGAGCGGAGGAGCAGCCCCGCGGCGGTGGCGAGGACGGTGAGCAGCGCGATCTGTCCGACGATCAGGGTGCGCCGCCACACCCCGCGGCCGGAGCCGCGGCCCGTGCTGCCGCTCTCGCGGATGAAGCGTTCCGGGCTGAGCATCAGGAGATAGGCGGTCGGCACGATCAGCGCCACGCCGGCCGAGACCACCGCGAGCGCCGCGGCCATCGCGAAATGGTGCCACTGCGGCGTGAAGAGCAGCCAGTAAGGCGTCGTGATCCGCGCCATCGCGCCATGCACGTGGGGCGCGACGGCGAAGAAAATTCCGAGGCTGAGAGCGGCGGCGACGACGGCGATCGCCAGCAGCTGGATGCAAAGGGCGCGGATGGCGGCGGCGCGCGGGATGCCGAGCGCGAGCGAGGACGCGATCTCGCCGGTGCGGCTGAAGAAGTCGATCATCGCGAGATTCGCGGCATTCGCGCAGCCGACGAGGACGAAGAGCAGCGCGAGGGCGAACAGCACGAGCGCGCTGCGGTTCATGTCCGGCAGCAGGTAATACTCGCGGAACGGCGTGACCGACGGGTGCAGGTCGAACCGCGCGGCGAATGTCTCCTTGCCGCGGCGCTCGGTGATGAGCCGCAGGTCCTCCGCGGCGCGACCGGGCGTGATGCCGGGCTTGAGGCGCGCGATGGCGTCGTGGATCGCGATCTGGGCGCTCTTCTCGTACGCGACGAAGCCCTGCGGCTGCCAGATCTCCTGGTCGTTGGGGAAGCGAAACGACGCCGGCATGATTCCGACGACGGTCGCGGGCACGCCATCGACCTTGATCATGCGGCCGACGATCCGCGGGTCGGCGGCGAAGTGGTTGCGCCACGTCCTTTCCGCGAGGAGTACGACGGGCGTGCAGCCCATCTTGTCCTCCGCGGGCGTGAAAAGCCGGCCCATGAGCGGGCGGGCGTTGACCATCCGCATGGCCTCGGCGGAGACATTCGCGCTGAGCAGGCGCTCCTGCCCGCTCTCGGTCGTCACGAAAATCGACTCGTAGAACCGGACCGGCGCGAAATCGCTGAAGACCGTCTGCTGCGACTTCCAGGCTTCGATGTCCTCGCGGGACGCCGGCACGAGGCGATCCTTCACCATCGGCCCGCCGGTCTGGGCGATGCGATAGAGCTGGCCGTCCGGATCGAACTCCGGGTTGCGGAGAAACATCGTGTGGAAGAGCGACCAGCTCACGAGCGTGAGCGCGATCGAGGCGGTGAAGGTGGCGAGCATGAGGCCGGCCTGCACCGGCCGCCGCCAAAGCCGCCGCAGCGACAGCAGGAATTCATACCAGAAGACGCGCATGGGACGGGGTGGGGTTGCGGCCGCCGGCGGGCGGCTCAGCGTTTTTGATTCGCCGGGTCGGAATCGATCACGAGCCGAAACGGGGCGATGTCGAGCGTTCGTTGAATCGTCCGGTCCCGCCTGAACTCCGCCACGACCAGGACAGCGTCGTCGAACCAGCTCGCATCCGTCGGTGAATCGAAGAACAGATGGGCGTTGGAGATCCCGACCATGTCGAGGAGGGAATAACTCCGCCAGAGATCCTTCGGTCGCGAGAGGACCATTCGGCCGTCCCGCGGGTTGACCAGCGCAAACGTCAGAAACGGCGCGGTGAAATTCACGCGGGCCAGGTCGACGGCCATCGAGCGGACCGCCAGCGCCAGCGCGAGGGAGTTTCCCTTGCGCTCGAGGTTGCTGACCGAAAACGTGCCCGCTCCCGTGTGCCCGACCCGCTCACCCAGCGGCAGCCTGGCCCGAAGGGCACCCTCGAGGATTTCAATCTGGACGTCGGCGTGGAAGGACGCGGGATCGCGCTGCATCCGCTCCGCCAGGACGGGCGACAGGTCGACGCGAAACCTGGGCCGGAAGCCGGGCTGATCCGCGGGAGCCGCGCTCGCCCCCGTCAATTTTTCCAGCACAACGACCGGCGGGGTGAAACTGTTTCCATTCCGGGTCCACGCCACGTGGCCGTCCCAGCTCCACTCCGCCCGCCCGCGCAGGTTGGTCATCGTGTTTTCGGGCGCCCCCTCGGCCGTCATCGGAATGACGACGGAGCGCGAGCGCGGAAGATAGCGAGCGTCGCCCGTCACGGCGAGGCGGATGCCCGAGTCGCCGGATTTTTCAGGACCTTGTCCCGGCGCCAGCGGCGTGATCAGGTCGAAGGGCCACGCGCAGACGGCGAGCGTGAGAAGAGCCAGGCTCACGCCCAGCAGCGCCAGCGAACGCGCGAGCCGGCGGGTGACGGACTGATGCCACGCCACCGGCAGCGCGATGACGACGACGCCGGCCACGAAGAGCAGCCAGCGCGTGCCGCCCAGGCCTCCCTCGGTTCCGGCCGCATGCGGTTTCACGACGAAGAGCTGGTCCACCGCCAGCCGCATCACCCCGGCGAAGGCGAAGCCCGCGAGCGTCCAGAGAACATAGCGCGGAAATCCATCCGTCAGCGCCGCCGCGGCCAAGCCCACTGCGACCGCGATCACCATCGGCAGCGCCGAGTACATGGCCGCCACCGCGAGGTCGCGCGGCCCGGCTCCGACGGACAGCCACTCCGGCACGCTCACCGCCACGGGGAGGATCACGAGCAGCAGGAGCGCGCCGAGGAGCTTGGCGAAGAACAGACGCTGGCCCGAAATCGGACGTGTGATCCAGAACGCATCGCGCTCGACGAGCGGGTCCTGATACACGAGCCAGCCGACGAGGAAAAACGCGATCAGCGGATCGAACAGGGCGCGCACCGCCAGCAGCGGTCCCTGCAGCGCACCGAGCAGCCGCTGATCGGCGGCCCCGAACGCGCCGCCGACGAAGGCGTAGAAAACCAGCTTGGCGACGCTGACCACGGCCCAGAAAAGAAGCGGCCATTTCAGCCGGCGAAAGTCCTTCCGAATAATTTGCCAAGTGAGATTCATGGGGCGAAGCGGTTAAGGCGACACCGCCGGCTCGAGGCCCGTCGCGGCGAGCGCGAGGCGCAGGGCATCGCCATCGTTCGAGACCACCTTGACGAGCTCGGCGTCCTTGATCCAGGCGGGCCGGTCCTGCGGATAGGAACCGCGCCGCGTGCCGGCGGGGGAAAACACGAGCGTGGAGACGAAATAGCGGAGCGTCGCGACCTTCAGGCTGGCATCCTCGCGCGCCACCTCGGCCTGGATCACGTTTCCGTCGCGGCGATTGACCGCGAAATAGAATTCGCGCGGCTCCTTCCCGTGTTGCGGACCGTAGAGGAGGCGGTCGTAGAGGGCGGAAAAATCCGGGGTCGATTCGACGACGACGGCGAGCACGCCGCGAGGATCGTTGCCCTGGACATCCTGCACGGCGAGGGCGGTGCCGAGGCGCGCCGCGCGCGTTCCCGCCTTCAGCGGGAGATGGAGCACCGGCGCCGGAACGGTGACGGGCGCGAGCTCGGCCGGAACGGCATTTGGCGACCATCCGTTCCGGACGGCGACGAGGGCGACGGCGAGGATCGCCACGGACAGCCACGTGCGCCGGGTGAGATACTGGATCAGCGTCGTGGTGATCACCACCGTCACCCAGAGCGCGATCGTGAACCCGCCCCGGGATTCTCCCACGATGCGTCCGACCGCCGACGAGTAATTGCCCATCATCCACCAAGCCAGTTCGGCCAACCCGAAAAACAGGGCCACGGCCGCCAGATTCAGGATGAACCGGCTGCCGTTCGGCGAAATCACCACGATGGGAACGGCGAGCAGGAAAAGGGAGGCCTGGATGGCGACCGTCGCCGTCGCCGCCTGCGCGACCTGGCCCGCGCCGTAGCCGTGAAGCAGCCACCACGGAAGCGTGACGGCCACCGGCACAGCCAGGAAGAGCGCGAGGGTGAGTGATTTGGCGGCAAGCAGCCGACCGCCGGAAATCGGCCGCGTGATCCAGAAGGCTTCCTGACCGGAGACCGGGTCGTCGCTTTGCAGTCCCATCAGGAGCCCGATTCCGAGCGCCGGGAGAAACCAGCCGCCGAAGGTCAATGCGGCAAAGCGAAAAATCCCGAGGCCGGATTCGCCGGCCATCGCCTGGAGATCCGCGAACGTCAGCCGCGCGACGAGGGCGAGGACCCAAAGCACGAGCAGCCAGCGCAGCCGGAACAGATCCTTGCGGACGATGTGGCCGGTCAGGTTCACGCGGCGTCCTTCCGGGCCTGCGCGCGGTTGGCGCGGGTCAGCACGACGAAGATCTCGCGGAGGGTCATGGGGTGCGCGGCAACGGCGGCGTCGCCGAAGCGTTCCTGGCGGCTGCGCTCGAAGGCGGCCGGTTCATAGCGGCTTTCGATGAAGCGCGTCAGGTTGCCCTCGCGGCCGAGCTCGAGCCAGCTGGCGGGCGGATTGGCCGGCGGGGGAGCTCCGGCGTCGAGCGTGACCTCGACCCGGCGGAAACGCCCCTGCAGCTGCCCGATCGGCTCGGCGAACGTGAGCCGGCCGGCGTCGATCACGCCGATCCAGTCGGCCAGCTGCTCGACCTCGTTGATGTCGTGGGACGAAATGAAGATGGTCCACTCGAGCTGCTGCGAGACCTCCAGCATGCCGCGGATGAACTCGTCGCGCACGAGCGGATCGAGTCCGCTGAACGGCTCGTCGAGCACCAGCAGCCTGGGCCGGTAGGCGAGCGAGGAGAGGAGGGCGGTCTTCATCGCCATGCCGCGGGAGAGGTGCCGGATCGCGCGGTCGGCCGGCAGCTCGAACTGCGCCAGCAGCCGGGCCTCGAGCTCGCGGTCCCAGGTGGGATAGAACGGACGGCAGTAGTCGAGGAGCTGCCGCACGGTCATCCAGTCGGGCAGCTTCTGGTTTTCGGAAACGTAGCCGATCTGCCGGCGCTCGGCGGGGCCGAGCCGGCGCGAGTCGACGCCGAGCACGCGCGCGTCGCCGCCGGTGGGGGCGAGGAGATTCATCAGCACCTTGATCGCGGTGGTCTTGCCCGCGCCGTTGGCGCCGATGAGGGCGAAAATGGTTCCGGCGGGCACGTCGAGGTCGAGGCTGTGCAGCGCCTCGGTCCGGCCGTAGCGGCGGCTGAGCTGGCGGGTTTCGATGATGTTCATGGGGAATCCTTGCGGGTGAGTTTTTTCCACTGCGCGGCGAACCCGGCCTGCACCTCGTCGAGGGTGAGCCCGAGCTTCTTCGCCTCGACGACGACGCGCTCGAGCTCGGCGCCCAGCAGGGCGGCCCGTTCCTGGCGGTCCCCGGGCGCATGGGCGGCCACGAGGCTGCCCACGGCGGGGGTGGTGATGAGGACGCCCTCCGCGACCAGCGCCGCGACGATCCGGTGGGCGGTGTTGGGATTGATCCCGAGCTCCAGGCTGAGCGCGCGCACCGAAGGAAACGGCTGGCCCGCCTTCAGCTGCCCGGCGACCACCGCCTTCTTCGCCGCGAAGATCACCTGCTCCGCGATCGGCAGGCCGGGCTTGAGGGAAACCGAAAAGGGGAGCACCTGTCCTAGCAACACTAGTACAGAGCAGACAGCAAGCGGAAACGGGCCGGAGGGGCTGGCCGCCAAAATGCGCCAGGGCTCCGCGGCTCCGGCGTGGGCTACTTGCTTTGCAGGACCATCAGGCCCTCGGCCGCGGGGGCGCCGCCTTTTTTCTCAACACTGACGGCGAACCGGGCGATCGAGCGGATCGGTTTGTCCGTCTTGAAGATGATCCGGGCCCCGCCGGTTTCGGGATCGATGCTGAAAACCCCGCCGTCAACGGGTGCGGGAGCGTGCGGATCGGAAAGCCAGAGCTGGTAATCCTGGTCGGCCGCGAGGGCCGGAAGTTTTTCCACCTTCAGGATGCCTTCCTGGCGGGCGGGGTTCCAGACCGCGATCCCGAGGGCCTGCGGGGAGCTGCCGAGGAGCGAGCCGAGGGTGACGATCTGGAAATTCGCGAGGTCGGCGTCGTGCTTCGCTTGCGCCTCGAGCGCGGCGCTGCGGTCGTTGGCCATCGCCAGCTGGAGGTCCCGCGCGGCGATGAGCTTTTGGGCGGCGGTCAGCTGGAGGCCGGCCTGCCCGGCCTGCGCCTCCGCGGCCTCGAGTTTTCTCTGCACGGCTCCGGCCTGGTCGGTGGCGGTCGCGACCTCGTGGTGGATCACGAGCCGCTCGGCCCTCAGCTGGTTGCGCGCGCTGGTGAGCTCGTACTCCGCGAGGATTTTCTGATCGCGGAGCATCGCGCTCTCCGACCGGCTGACGAGGTAGAGCTGGCCGGTCCATGCGCCTCCGACGGCCAGGACGGCGGCCACGATCCATGGCAGCCACGCGGGCGCGGCAAGTTTCCGGGGCTGGTGCTGTTCGGCGCGGAAACGGAGCGCGGTGTCGACCTTTTCCAGCAGCCGCTCCTTCAGTTCGCGCGGCGGCGAGGGCGAATGCGCCGTGTAGGCGAGCTGGGCGCCCGCCTCGCGGAGTTCGTCGACGAGCCTCGCGAGCTCCGGATCGCGGCCCATCTTCGTCGGGAAGGACGCGAGCTCCTCGCCCTCGAGCAGCCCGAGGGCGTGGAGCGCGGCCAGTTCCTCGAGGGGCTCGTCAATCATGGCGGCCTCCCAGGGCTTCGCGGAGCTTGAGGAGGCCGAGACGGATGCGGGCCCTCGCGGTCTCCGGAGTTTCGCCGAGCCGCGCGGCAATTTCCGGCTGGGCCAGTCCGCTGAAAAATGCGAGCTCGACCGCCTCGCGCTGCTCGGGCGGAAGCGACGCGACCGCCGCGCGCAGCGCGCCGGCATGCTCTTTCCCCAGAAGCCGCAAGGCCGAGTCGGGCCCGGCGCCGGATTTGAGGCCGGCTTCCTCGGCGGTCGCGCGGGCGGGTGCTTCGGCGCGACGCGGCCGGCCGCGCACGCGCGCGACGGCGCGGTCGCGCGTGAGCGTCAAGGCCCACGCGAAGGCGGTGCCGCGGCCCGGATCGAAGTCCGAGGCCTTTTCCCACAGCGAGAGAAAAACATCCTGGACGATGTCCTCGGCCTCCGTGGCATCCGCGACGATCCGCAGCGCCGTGGCGTAGAGCGCCCGCGCCAGGCGGTCGTAGAGTTCCGCGAAAGCCTCGCGGTCGTCGCGCGCGATCCGCTGGAGCAGATCGGCGTCGGTGTGCGCGCGTTCCGCCTGCGCCGCGGCGGCATCGAAAGTCTGGTCGGTTTTCATGCGGCGAGAGTCCAAGGATGCTCCGGCAGGAAGTTCACGCGAGCCGATTCAGGAGGGCCGATGACCGGGGTCACAGCACGGCCTGGCCGATGAGGCCGAGGACGATGACGACGGCCAGAAGGGCGAGGATCTTTCGTTCGATCGTGGTGAGGGGAAGAGGCATGGTTCAAAGTCCGAGCGGTTGAAGTTTCGCGAAGAGCGCCTCGATGAACGGGGCGCGGCGGATCGAATCCCAGTCCCGGTTGCTCGAGACGCGCACGAAGAGCTGGTCGCCGCTGCGGCGGAAACCGTAGCGCACGGCGAGCCGCAGGAGCTCGACGGGGGAATTCGGATTTTCGTGGGCGAGGGGGCGTCCGTCATAGACATGCCAGTACCAGACGTTCTGAGGGAAGAGGCCGCTGCGGAACGCTCGCACCTCGGCGTCGGCGAGCACGCGCGACGCCAGCGCGAGGCGCGCCCGCGGGACGGGCACGGGCACCGCTTCCCAGCCGGCGCCGGGCCAGCAGGCATCAGGCGTGTGCGACGCCACCAGGCTCACCGACGCCTGGCCGGGCTCCCAATAAGCGAGGTAAATGGTCACCACTTCGACGCCTTGGTCGGTGTCGCGCGAGTACGTGCGCTGGGCCAGGTCGTCGGTCTGGAGCGTCGAGGCGAAACGGTAAAGATCGGGGCTGGTCTCGACCTTCCAGCCCCCGGCCTGCGCCGGAAGAAACGAGGCGAGATCCGGCGCCGGGCGGTCGTGCCGCGGCGACGGACGCGTGTTGAAAAAGAAGAACGCGGCGAGGGCCGCCGCCATCATCAGCGCGCCCGCAAGCAGGCGTCGCGGAGAGGCCGAGCTTGCCGGGACGTACGGCGGGTAGGTCTGCGACACGTGAGACGCGGTGGCATCCGGCTCGCGCACGACGGCGGGCTCGACCCGCGCGGGGCGGCGTTCGATCAGGAGGGCGACCGCGGCGAGCAGGATTGCGGTCAGCCCCAGGACGGCGAAACCCGTCGCGTCGTGCCAGAGTCCCGCGATGCGAATGCCGGAATTGGCGAGCAGGGTCAGCGCGAGGGAGCGGAAAAAATTCATCGCCAGCGCGAGCGGTGCGGCGAGGAGGATCACCGCCGCCCGCGAAGCGGGGCGCCGGACGAGGGTGGCGGAGAAAAAGAATCCGGCGAAGACGCAGGAGATCAGGCTGCGGACGCCGCTGCAGGCCTCCTCGACGCCGACGGTGGC
>JAQGON010000034.1 GCA_028293565.1 Verrucomicrobiota bacterium
GGTCGACAAATACCACCTCCGCTTCAACGCGAACTGGATCATCGTCCCGACGGTGGTCGCCGCGCTGCTCTGCACGGCCGTGTATTTCCGGCGTGAATGAGATTTTCACCGTTCGGGTTTAACCGCCGAAGGTTGCACGGGTGTCGCCGACGCGCTGGCGGCGCAAGCGCACCCACGCGCGGTGAAAACCTCGTTCACGGCGGAAATCTTGCCGTCTGGACATCCGCCGAATCGTAAATCGTAATTCGGAAACCTCCCATGCCCATCGTACCCGGACTCCGCAGCCCCTACGCCAAAGTTGGCCGCCTCGTTTACTTCGGCCGGATGCTCGACAAGATCCGCCTGCACGCCAAAGGCGCGCTGCCGGTCGCCGATTACGTTTCCAACCTCGGGAAGGGCTTCGACGGACGCTGCTGCAATTTTCTGCGCGTGAAGTACGACGAGCTCAAAGCCCAAGTCCTGGACGGCGCGAAAACCGACGAACAGCTCATCGCCTGGGCCCATGAGCATGGCGGCGCCCGCACCGACGAGGAGTGCGAGGTGTGGAACGGCTTCATGATGAAACGCGGCTGGCGCGACGCCGGCGCCGAGACCCTCGCCCAGCGCATCCGCGAAAGCCGGCTCGAGGGCAAGCCGGTGATGACGATGTTCGATTACCTCGAGTTCGACGAAGGCCGCGACCCCGGCAACTCGACGCCCTGGCTGGGATAAGCCACCGATGGTGATCGTCCTCATGGGCGTCGCCGGCAGCGGCAAAACCACCCTCGGCCGCCGCCTGGCCGAGGAACTCGGCTGGAGTTTTGCCGATGCGGACCGGTTCCATCCGGCCGCGAACATTTCAAAGATGAGCGCGGGCCTCCCGCTCGATGACGACGATCGCGCCCCCTGGCTGGCGGCGATCCGGTCCTATATCCAGCACCAGCTCGCCAGCGGCGGGAATGCAGTCGTCACCTGTTCCGCGCTGAAGGAACGCTACCGCCAGGCCCTCGGCGCCGCCCAACCCGGCGTGAAGCTCGTCTACCTGAAGGGCTCCCGCGAGGTCCTCTGGTCCCGCATCAGTGCGCGCTCGGGTCATTTCATGAAGTCGGACATGCTCGACGGCCAGCTGGCTGCGCTCGAGGAACCCGCCGACGCGCTCGTCGTCGGGATCGCGGCGGCGCCCGATCCGATCGTCGCCGAAATCCGGCGGTCCCTCGACCTATGACTTCCCCTGCCGGACTCCGCTTCCGTCTGCTCGCCAGCGTCGTCAGCGTGATCCTGCTCGTGTTCGCGATCGCGGGGGCCTGGTTTTATTGGGAGCTCCGCGCCAGTCTTCCCCGGCTCGACGGCGCCGTGACCCTGGGCGGCCTGAAGGATGCGGTCACCGTCTCGCGCGACGCGATCGGCGTGCCGCGCATCCGCGGGCGCTCGCGCCCGGACGTCACGCGCGCCCTCGGATACCTTCACGGACAGGAGCGTTTCTTTCAAATGGATCTGCTCCGGCGCCGGAGCGCGGGCGAACTTTCCGAACTCTTCGGCAAGGCGGCACTGCCGATCGACACCCGCACGCGCGTGCATGGATTCCGGGCCCTGGCGACGCAGGTCTATGCGCGCCTCCCCGCCGATGAACGCGAAATTCTGGAAAGCTACGCCGCAGGGGTGAACGCCGGACTTTCGGATCTGGGACAAAAGCCGTTCGAATATCTCGTGCTGCGCAGCTCGCCGCAGCCGTGGGGGCCGGTCGACAGCATCCTTGTCATTTATAGCATGACGCTCGACCTGCAGGACTCCACCGGTTCGTACGAGTTGTCGCTCGCGACGCTTCGCGACCAGCTGGGATTCGCCGGCGTGGCTTTTTTCGCGCCGGTCTCCCTGCCCGACGATGCGGCGATCGACAACTCGACGGGAACGCCCGCGCCGATCCCCGGCGAAAAAATCATCGATCTCCGAAAAAAAGCTGCCGTCGCCGCTCGCACCCTGATGCTCCCCGCCAGCTACGCCCGGGAGGAGCGGGATCCTGAATTCCTGCCCGGGAGCAACAGTTTCGCCCTTTCCGGAGCGCACACGGCGACCGGCGCGGCGCTCCTCGCCAACGATCCCCACCTCGACCTCGGGGTGCCCAACATCTGGTACCGCGCGACGCTCGAATGGGAGCAGCCCGCGACCTGCCGCGTTTCCGGAGTCACCCTTCCCGGGCTCCCCGCCGTCGTCATCGGCAGCAATGAGCACATCGCGTGGGGATTGACGGATGCCTACGCCGACACGGGCGACGTGGTCGCGGTCGAGGTCAACGCGGTCGACCATTCGCTCTACAAGCTGCCCGGCAGCGACGAGCTGGTTCCAATCGAGCAGCGGCGCGAAACGATCAAGGTCAAGGGCCAGGCGCCCGTCACGGTCGAGATTCCCTGGACCCACTGGGGCCCCGTGGTGGGAAAAAATTCGGCGGGACGCCCGCTCGTCTACCACTGGCTGGCGCACGATCCGGCCGCGACGGATTTTTCGTTCCGGAAGGTGATGGAGGCGCGCGATGTGGGCGAGGCCATCGCTCTGGCGCACCGCGCCGGCATTCCCGCGCAGAATTTCGTCGTGGCCGATGTGTCCGGGAAAATCGCCTGGACCATCGTGGGCCGCCTGCCGAAGCGCGTCGGGTTCGATGGACGCCTCCCGACCAGCTGGAGCTACGGCGACCGCCGCTGGGATGGGATGGTCGCGCCGGAGAGCATGCCGACCGTGATCGAGCCGCCGAACGGGCGGCTTTGGACCGCGAACAACCGGGTGGTAGGCGCCGATTTTCTCGCGGTCATCGGCGACGGCGGGTTCGCCGCTCCTGCCCGCGCGTCACAGATTCGCGACGACCTCAGCGCGATCGAACACGGCACGCCGTCCGACCTGAGAAAAATCCAGCTCGACGACCGCGCCCTCTTTCTCGAGGCGTGGCGGGGGCGTTTGCTCGCCGTGCTGACGCCCCAGGCCGTGGCGCAAAAACCGGCGCGCGCCGAATTGCGCCGCGCCGTCGAGAAATGGGAAGGGCGCGCGGGCGTCGATTCCGTGAGCTACTGCCTGGTGCGCGCTTTTCGCAGCGAGACCGCCGAGCTCGCCTTCACCCCGATTTTTGCCGGCTGCGTGGAAGCCATGCCGGGTTTCGACTGGCACCGGTTTCACTATGAGGCGCCGCTGGACGCCCTGCTCCGGGAAAAACCCCTCCACCTGCTCGATCCCCGCTACGCCGGCTGGGACGATCTCCAGCTGGCCGCAGCCGACGCCGTCATCGCCGACCTCGATCGGCAGGGCGTCCCGCTCGAGCGCGCCACCTGGGGACAGCACAACACGGCGCGGATCCTCCATCCCTTCGGGCATTTTCTACCCGCGTGGATGACCGGCTGGTTGAACATGCCCGCCGACCCGCTGCCGGGAGACGTGGACATGCCGCGCGTGCAGGCGCCCGCTTTCGGCGCGAGCATGCGCCTGGTGGTGTCGCCCGGTCACGAAAGCGAGGGCCTGCTGCACATGTCGGGAGGCCAAAGCGGGCATCCGCTCTCCCCGTATTATCGCGCCGGGCATCACGCATGGGTGGCCGGCGAACCGACCCCGCTCCTTCCCGGCCCGGCGGTTCACACGCTGATTTTGAATCCGTGATCCAAATTTGCGGACCGGGGCAATGCGCCCGGGATGCGAGCTGACTTCCTGATGTTGACGGAGCTGCCAACGCATTGGGGCAATGCATTTGGCATCTCTCGCGAGGGGTTGGGCCGTTTGACGCGGGTTTGCCAAGGGCTGCGAAGCCGGCCAGCCTTGGGCCCATGCTTCACGTCCTCGATCACCCGCTGGCGGCACACGTGATCACCCATCTGCGGGACAGGACGACCAAGCCCGCGACGTTCCGCACCCTGTGCTACCAGATCAGCCTGCTCCTTGCGGTCGAGGCGACGCGCGATCTTCCCACCGAGGAGAAGTCCATCGAGACGCCGCTCGAGCCGATGCTGGCCCGCGTGCTCACGCATGAACCGCTCGTGGTCGTGCCCATCCTTCGTGCCGGGCTGGGCATGGTTCAGCCCTTCCTCGATATTTTCCCGGACGTCAGCGTCGGCTACGTCGGGCTCGAGCGCGATCACACGACGGCGATCGCCCGCAGCTATTACTGCAAGCTCCCGAAAGTCGCAGGGCGCCGCGTGCTGCTGGTCGACCCGATGCTGGCCACGGGAGGCTCGGCGGTGAAGGCGATCGACGTCGTTCGCACCGCGGGGGCGACGAACATCACCCTCGTCAGCATCGTGAGCTCCCCCGAAGGCGTCAGCGAAGTCGGCAAACATCATCCGGAAGTGAGAATTTTCACCGCGGCGCTCGACCGGGAGCTGAACGCGAAGAAATACATCCTCCCCGGGCTCGGCGATTTCGGCGACCGGCTTTACGGGACGTGATTCGCAGTGGCACGGGTCTCCTGACCCGTGAAGGTGGGCTCAAGCACAACTGTTCAGCTCGATCGCTCTCCCGCGGGATCGAGTCCGCCGTCACGGGTCGGAGACCCGTGCCACTTCATGCGAGCGCATCAAACAGGATTTCTGCCGGATGCAGCGCCCTTCTCCCGGTCGCATCCTTGATCTGGTGCCGGCAGCTCGTTCCCGGCGCGGCCAGCAAGGTGTCCGCCGGCGTCGCACGCACCGCGGGAAACAGCACGAGCTCGCCGATCTGCTGGGAGATCGCGAAATGCTCGGCCTCATAGCCGAACGAACCCGCCATCCCGCAGCACCCGCTCGGAATCAGCTGCACCTGGTAGTTCGCCGGGAGCTCGAGCGCCTTGACCGTCGGAGTGAGCGACGAGAGCGCTTTCTGGTGACAATGGCCATGGAGCCTGATCCGCCGTGCATCGGTCGTGAACGAGCCGGGACGAATGCGTCCGCGATCCCGCTCGCGCCCGACGAACTCGTCGAACAGCAGCGCGTTTTTCGCCAGCGCCTGCGCCGCCGGGATCAGCGCGTCGGGCACAAGGTCCGGCACCTCGTCGCGAAACCCGAGGATCGCCGACGGTTCCAGCCCGATCAAGGGGACTTCCGCCGTTACCACGTCTTTCAGCAATTCAACGTTCCTGATCGCGAGGCGCTGCGCGTCGCGCAGCAGGCCCTTGGAAATCTGCGCGCGGCCGCTGTCCACGTGCCGCGGGATGATCACCTCGTACCCGAGGCGGTTCAGGAGCTGCACGGCCTTGATGCCGACGTCCGTGTCGTGGTAGTTCGTGAACTCGTCGCAGAACAGGAGCACGCGTCCGTTCGAAAACGAGGCGCTTCGGTTCGCGTGGCGCGAGTGCCAGCGGCGAAGCGTGGTCGGATGAAGTTTCGGGATGCTCCGGGCCGGGGCGAATCCCGAGAGACGCTTCACGAGGCGGGAGGTCACGCGATTCGTGACGACCCAGTTGTGGAGCGCGGGCGCGATCGAGGCCGCGGCCATCGAGCGCGAGAAACCGGCGATGAGGCGCGACCGGAAGGGGACGCCGTGCGCGTCGTGATAATGCTGCTGCCACTCCGCCTTCAGCCGGGCGATGTCGACGTTCGAGGGGCACTCCGACTTGCAGCCCTTGCACGAGAGGCACAGGTCCATGACGTCGGCGATTTCCTCGTGATCGAACGGCCGCTTCGGATCGCGGGGGTGCGTCAGCATGTGCCGGAGCATGTTCGCCCGCGCCCGCGTGGTGTCCTGCTCATTCCGCGTCGCCATGTAGCTCGGGCACATCGTGCCTCCGGTGAGCTGCGTCTTCCGGCAGTCGCCCGAGCCGTTGCACTTTTCCGCCGCGCGCAACACGCCGTCGGTCGCCCGGAAGTTGAAGATCGTCTTGTAGTCGGGGGTCGGCTCGCCCGGCCCGTGCCGGAGCGAGGTGTCCATCGGCGGCGTGTCGATGATCTTGCCCGGATTCAGCAGCCCGAGCGGGTCGAAGGTCTCCTTCACTTTTCGCATCATCGCATAGCAGGCGTCGCCGACCATGAAGCGGATGAATTCGCCGCGGAGGCGTCCATCGCCGTGTTCGCCGCTGAGCGAACCGCGGTATTTTTTCACCAGCGCGGCGACGTCCGTGGCGATTGCGCGAAACATCCGCAGCCCCTCGGCGGTCTTGAGGTTGAAGAGCGGGCGCGTGTGGAGCTCGCCCGATCCCGCGTGCGCATAGTACACGCAGCTGATCCCGTACTTGTCGCGCATCAGCGCGTCGAACTCCGCGATGTACGCCGGCAGGTCCTCCACGGCCACGGCGGTGTCCTCGACCACCTCGCGCGGCTTCGCGTCGCCGACGACGTTGGAGAGCAATCCCTGCCCGGCGCGGCGCAGGTCCCAGACCTTGTTGCCATCCTCGCCCCAGAGCACGGGAAACGCGTGTCCCAGCCCCGCCGCCTGCAGTTCCTCCTTGAGCGCCTGCAGCTCCGACTCGATCTCCTCCCGCCGCTCGCTTCGGATTTCGATCACGAGGATCGCGCCCGGATCGCCCTGCACGAAGAAACGGTTCTTCGCCTGCTCGAGATTCTGCTTGGTGCATTCGAGGATATGGTGGTCGATCAGCTCGACGGCGCTCGGGCGGTGCCGCAGCGCGATGAGGGTGGCGTGGAGGGCCTCCTGCACCGAATTGAAATGCGCGCAGAGCAGCGCGCCCGGCGGCGGGAGCGGCACGCAGTTGAGCTCGAATTCCACCCCGAGGAAGAGCGTGCCCTCGGAACCGGCGATCAGCCGGCACAGATTGAAGGGCTTCTCGGACGCCGGATCGAAGACGGCGCTGTCCATCAGCTGGTCCAGCGCATAGCCGGTGTTGCGGCGCGTGACGGAAGGCTTCGGATAATTCTCGCGGATCAGCCGGCGGTTGCCGGGATCCGACAAAAGATCGCGCACCGCCTGGTACACGCGGGTTTCGAGCTTGTCCTCCGCGGCGCACTTCGCCGCGAATTCCGCCGCGGTCAGCGGCCCGAACACGGCTTCGGAGCCGTCGCTGAGGAATCCGCGCACCGAGACCAGGTGCTCGCGCGTGGAGCCGTAGACCACCGAATTCGAGCCGCACGAATTGTTGCCCACCATCCCGCCCATCATCGCGCGGTTGGCGGTCGACGTCTCCGGGCCGAAGAGCAGCCCGTGCGATTTGAGCGCGAGATTGAGCTCGTTGCGAATGACCCCCGGCTGGACGCGAACCCGCCGCGACGGCGCGTCGATGGAGACGATGCGGTTCAAATGACGGCCCAGGTCGAGGACGATGCCCGCGCCCACCACCTGTCCGGCAAGCGACGTGCCGGCCGTCCGCGGAATCACGCCCAGCCGATGCCGGTGCGCAAAGCGGATGACCGCCTTCACGTCCGCCTCGCTGCGCGGCAGCGCGACCGCCACGGGAAGCTCCTGGTACTCCGACGCATCGGTCGAGTAGAGAAGGCGCAGCGCACGGTCGGTGCGGAGCTCGCCTTCGAGCGTCGCGGCGAGGTGGGTGAAATCGGCGGGGCTGGGAGCGGACATGGCGCGCAAACCTAAAAGTCCGCCCCCGTGCGTGGCGAGCCTCGGGGCGCTGCCCGCCACGGAACTATTTCCAGTTCAGCACCAGCCGCGTGAAATAACTCGTGTCGAGCCGTTCCACGCCGGCCCCAGGCTTGCTGTTGTAGTCGTTGCTCACGCCCATGCGGAGCTTCCACGCCGGATCGGCCAGCGGCATCTCATAGTACGACTCGTGCGTGAAATGAAAATTGGCGAAGTCCGAAAACGACGGCACGTACGAGAGCCGGTTGACGATCTTCGACGCCGCCAGCTCCCACTCGTGGTTCAGCCCGAAATCGAGACCCATCGTCTTGAGGTCGGCGTGCGCCGGATTGCCGTAGTTTTCGTAGCGGAAGGAGAGGCCGGCGCGGCCCGTCAGCACGTGCTTCGGCTCCTTGATGAAATCATAACCGAAGCCCGCCGCCGCCGTGTTGTAGAGATCGATGTCCTTCACGCGGTCGAAACCGCCCTCGTCGCGCGCATACCAGGAGAGCTGTCCCGCAAAATTGTCCTGATAGTCGATCCCGGCCTTGAACTGGTCCGCGGATTTCGCGCCGTTGGACACCTGGCGGTCGTACGCGGCGTAAAACTGCAGCGTGTCCTGCGGCGTTTTCATCGTCGCGCGAAAACTCGCCGTCGTGCCCAGCTGCTCCGAGTTGCCGGTCTTGCCCGTCACGTCGACCGCCGCCTCGTAGGCCCAGTGCCGGCCGAGCGCGGCCAGCTGCGGATCCTGTTCGCCGGGATTCCAGGTGGCCGCCACTTTTCCGACGCTCGTCGCCAGCTGTCCGTCGGCGCCGTCGATCCGGAGATCGGCGCCGTTCGACGTCACTTTTCCCTCGAGAGTCGTGCCGCTGCTCAGGCGGACGAAGATCGGTCCGTCCGTGGTCAGGCCGGTGACTTCCGACTGCTTGATCGTCAGCTCGCCGGCATAGTCGGTCTTGAGGAGGATCTTACCATCGTCGATCCGGACGACTTTGCCGACGAGGTGGGCGCCGTTCCTGGTTTCGACGACGTCAGCCACAGCCCGCGCGCCGGCGATGAGGCCGGACGCGAGGAGCAGGATGCGGAGAGGCTTGGTGGTGTTCATGGTGGGTCGGGAGGCACACGACGGGGTGTCTCCGGACGAGGATAGTCAACGAACGCCGGGATTTGCTCCGGAATTTTCACAATTTGGAACGGGGCAGCTGGACAAATCCCGGCGGCCCCCGTTGTTTCGACCGAAAGCGCCATGTCCGCCGCACCTGTCAATCGCCCCGCCCTGATCGTCGCCGACCGCTGGCAGGATTACCAGCTGATCGACTGCGGAGACGGGATGAAGCAGGAGCGCTGGGGCCCCTACATGCTGGTGCGGCCGGATCCGCAGGTGATCTGGCCGCGCCGTGGAGCCGAGGGCCCCAGCGCCGCGTGGGAAAACTGGGACGGTTACTATCACCGCAGCGAACAGGGCGGGGGCAAATGGGAATTCCGCCGCGCGCTGCCGGACCACTGGAATATCCGCTACGGCGGGCTGACGTTCAAGATTCACCCGACCTCCTTCAAGCACACGGGGCTTTTTCCCGAACAGGCGGTGAACTGGGATTGGTGCGGCGCGAAGATCAAGTCCGCGCGCGCGGCGGGCCAGGCCGTTTCGGTGCTCAACCTCTTCGGCTACACCGGCGCGGCGAGCGTGGCCGCGGCGGCGGCCGGGGCGAGCGTCTGCCATGTCGACGCCGCCGAAGGCATGGTGAAATGGTGCAGGGAAAACGCCGCGCTCAGCGGGCTCGGCGAGGCCCCGGTCCGTTACATTGCCGACGACTGCCTGAAATTCGTACGCCGTGAAATCAAGCGCGGCCGCCGTTACGACGCGATCATCATGGACCCGCCCACGTACGGCCGCGGCAGCACCGGGGAAATGTGGCGGCTCGAAGACCATCTCTGGGATCTCCTCACGGAGTGCCGCGCGCTGCTGACCGAGCAGCCGCTTTTTTTCCTGATCAACGCCTACACCGCGCGCCTCTCGCCGACGGTGGTCGCGAACCTCCTCGCGGAGCTCCTGCACGGACGCGGCGGCACGATCACCGCCGGCGAGGTGGGCCTGCCCGTCCAAAGCGACGGCAAGGTGCTGCCGTGCGGGATCTATGGCCGATGGGAGGCGTGACCGCGGAAAATCGCTCCCGGCAAAATCGGTTCGCGGCTGCCGGGACGGCGTCGGAAGTTTGCCTGCTTTTTGCCGCGACTTCCCCGGAGGGAAGTCTTTTCTCTCAGGCCTGATGAGCTCGCTTTCCGACACCTTCCAAACCCGCGCGTTCGCCCTCCTCGACTCGGCGTGCTCCCGCAATGGCGGCGTCATCCGCCAGCTTGCGCCAATCATCGGGCAGTCGATTTCCCAGGGCGGCATCCTTCACACCTTCGGCAGCGGGCACAGCGATGTCATCGCGCGGGAGATCATCGGCCGCGCCGGCGGTCTGGTCTGCGTGAACGGGATCGTCGATCCCACCGGCGGCTTCGTGGAGAACCTCGTCGGCTACGGCACGCAGCTCGCCGGGCGCTACGACCGGCAGTATCATCTCCTGCCGGGCGAAACGATCATCGTGGTCTCCAACTCGGGCAAGAACAGCGCGCCGCTCGAGGTGGCGCTCTACGCGAAACAGAAAGGCCTGAACGTCGTCGGCCTCACCGCCGTTTCCATGTCGAGCCTCTACGCCACCGTGCACCCGGGCAAAAAAAACCTCCACGCCGTGGCCGACTACGTTCTCGACAACTGCGGCGTGCCGGGTGACGCGATCGTCGAGGTCGCCCAGGGGGTCCACGCCGGCCCGACCTCCACCCTCGCCGGCGCGATGCTCCTCAATCTCCTGATGCTCGAGGTCACCCACTGGTTGAAGGAACAGGGACATCCGCTGCCCGTGCTCCAAAGCCAGAACATTCCCGGGGCGATCGACCACAACCGCGAGCTCGGGCGGAAATACAAGGCGAGGCTCAGCCGGCAGCTCGCCTGAGGCTCCGAGTCCGCCATGAGCTACAAGATCGGCGTCGACGGCGGCGGCACCAAGACGGAATGCGTGGTGGTCGACTTGGCGGGACACCTCGTGGCCAGCCACGTCGGTCCCGGCTGCAACCCAAGCGTGATCGGACCGGAGCGCGCCACCTCGCTGAGCACCGGGCTGCTCGAGGAAATGCGCGGCCGCGCGACGGCGCATTTTTCCCAGACCCACGGGCACGCCGCCGATCCCGCGTCGCTCATCAGCACGACGCTGCTCTGCATGGCCGGCCACCGGAGTTTCTGGCAGGACCTGGCCCGCAACCTCCGGGGATTCGGGCGCGTCACGACGACCGGCGACTCCCGGCCGGTCCTCGAACTCGCCACCGCCGGCGCGCCGGGCGTTGTCCTGCATGCCGGGACCGGCTCGTTCGTCGCCGGCCGCGCGCCGGACGGGTCCCTCCACTATGCCGGCGGTCTCGGCTGGCGCTTCGGGGATCCGGGAAGCGCCTACGACATCGGCCGCCGCGCCGTCACCCGGGGATTGCTTGAACTCCAGGGCTGGGCGCCTCCCTCGCCGCTCGGAGCCGCCGTGCGCAGGCATGCGGAGGTGGCCGCTGACGCGGACGCGGGCGACGTCACGCGTTCCTTTTATCAGCATCCTGATCCGAACCGCCATGTCGCCGCATTCGCCCCGTCGGTGCTGGCGCTTGCAGCCGACGGGGTCGAGCCCGCGCGCGACGCCGTGAGGGAGTCCGCCGGCGGGCTGTGCGACCTCGCCGTGGCGATGGCGGAAAAACTTTTTCCGGCGGACCAGCTCGCCGGCCTTCATGCCGGTTTGAGCGGGCCGATTCTCACCCAGCCGTTCGTGCATCAGGCGCTCGCGGCCCGGGCCTCCTTCGCGCTCGTGCCCGTCGCCGGCTCACCGATCGACGGCGTGCGCCGATTGCTCGCGGCCGGATGAGGCGGATTTCGAATGACCACCCTTCCTCTCGCCTCCGCCAGCTGGCAGTTCCGCGACGCGACCGAGGGGACGCGCTGGCGTTCCGCCACCGTGCCGGGTTGCGTTCATCGCGACCTCCTTCGTCATCGACTGATTCCGGACCCCTTCTTCGGGACGAATGAACTCGATCTCCAATGGATCGAGCAGCACGACTGGGAATATCGCGCGTCGTTTCGCGTGCCGGCCGCGCTCCTGGACGAGCAGCACGTCGACCTCGTCTGCGACGGACTCGACACCCTCGCGACGGTTTACCTCAACGGCCGCAGGATTGCCGGGTCGGAGAACATGTTCGTTCCGCTGCGCGCGGCCCTCCGCCCGCGCCTGCGCGCCGGCCGCAACGAACTGCGCTTCCGTTTCGCGAGCGCCGGGCGGGCGCTGAAAAAAACGCGGCCCGGGCATCAGCCGAAGGAATTCAACGATTCCGTCGGGCGGTGCTCCGTTTTCCGGAAGCAGCAATGCCAGTTTGGCTGGGACTGGGGCCCGCGGTTTGTCACCGCCGGGATCTGGCGCGACCTGCGCCTCGAGGCCTGGAGCGACAACCGTCTCACGGGAGCACGCATCCTCCAGACGCATTCCCCCCGCGGCCGTGTGTCGCTGGCGATCGTTCCCGAGCTGCTCCGCGCCGACCGCGGCGTCGTCTATTACATGACGCTCTCGAGCGGGGGCACCATCGTGGCGATCGCCTCGGGCGACGCGCGGGCGCTGACCAAGGAAGTCCCGGAGGCGCAGCTCTGGTGGCCGAACGGGCACGGCGCGCAGCCGCTCTACACCGTGAAACTGATCGCGCGCGACGGAAAGGGCCGCGAGATCGGGCAGTGGACGCAGCGCATCGGGCTGCGCACGATCAAGCTCGAGCGGGCGCGCGACCGGTGGGGCGAATCGTTCCGGTTTGTGGTCAACGGCCGGCGCATTTTCGCGAAAGGCGCGAACTGGATTCCTGCGCACAGCTTTGTCGCGGGCCTTGGCCGCGCCGACTACGAGCGCGACCTCCAGTCCGCCGCGCGCGCGAACATGAACATGCTGCGCGTGTGGGGCGGCGGGATTTACGAGCACGAGGCCTTCTATGATGTGTGCGATGAGCTCGGTCTGCTGGTCTGGCAGGACTTCATGTTCGCCTGCACGCTTTATCCGGGCGACCGCCCGTTCCTGCAGAGCGTGGACGCCGAGGCCCGCGCGCAGGTGGCGCGGATCCGTCACCGGGCATGTCTCGCCCTGTGGTGCGGGAACAACGAGATCGAGGCGCTCAACTGGGAGATGCTGGAAAAAACCCCAGCCTTCCGGCGGAATTACGACGCCGTGTTCCATCGCGTGCTGCCGGCGGCCGTGACGGAGACCGACGGCGCGACGCCCTACTGGCCGACCTCGCCCTCTCGGGGCGGCGGGCGAAGCAACGATTACACCGACAAATCGCTGGGGGAAAAGACCGGCGACACGCACTTCTGGGATGTCTGGCATGCGCGGCATCCCGTAAAGGATTACGAGAAATGGAATTTCCGCTTCGTGTCGGAGTTCGGCATGCAGAGTTATTGCTCGCCGGAGACCCAGGCTGCCTTCTGCCCCGCGAACGACGCCAACGTGTTCGGGCCGGTGATGGAGAACCATCAGAAGAACGCCGCCGGCAACCAGATCATCCTCGACTACGTCTCGCGGCTCTACCGGTTCCCGAAGGATCAGGAGTCGCTGATCTACCTCTCGCAGCTCAACCAGGCGCACTGCATGCAGACCGGCGTCGAGCATTACCGGCGCAGCATGCCGCGCTGCATGGGCGCGCTGTACTGGCAGCTCAATGACTGCTGGCCGGTCGCCTCGTGGAGCTCGATCGAACACACGGGTCGATGGAAGGCGTTGCAGCACGCCGCGCGGCGGTTCTTTTCGCCGGCGCTCGTCAGTGCCCACGTCCCCGGAACCGAGTTCACCGTCCTGGGAAATTACCGGCGGTCCAGCGTGCGCGCGGTCCACCTCCACACCGTCTACGATTCGCCCCGCCCGAGGACGGGCATTTTGCGGTGGGACCTTTTTCACGTCGATGGACGCGTGCTGTCGAGCGGACACAAGGAGGTCGCCCTCCGCGACGGAAAGAGCGTTCGCCAGAAAACCCTCGATCTCGCCGCGCCCCTCGCGAGGCACGGGCGCGATCACCTCTACCTTCGGATCGCGCTCGACATCGATGGCCGGCGTGCGAGCGAGGAAACGGTTTTCCTCGCGCCGCCCCGTTTCATCGCGCTGCCGAAACCGAAGACCGAAGCGCGCGTCAGGCGGCTCGACGCGCGACATGCGCTGCTGTCGTTCCGATCGGAGGTGTTCCAGCACCGGTTCGCCTTCGACCTTCCAGGCATCGCCCATTCGGCCAGCGACAACTATTTCGAACTTTATCCGCGCGAACGGAAGGAAGTGCGGATCGAACTGGCCCGGTCCGCGACGAAAGCCGCGATCGAACGGGCGCTGCGGTATCGGTCGCTGGCGGACACCTACCTCTGATGGTCGCAACCGAGGGGAACCGTGGATCCGCTGTCACCCGCCTTTCCGCGGCCGAATGGTCGGCGCGCCGGTCGGTCCACGAGCGGCGGATCGACGCCCGCACCCAGGGGCATCTCGCGCGCACCGCGCGCGGCGAGACCCATCC
>JAQGON010000054.1 GCA_028293565.1 Verrucomicrobiota bacterium
TGCCGCGGCCGCGCTCCAGGCGCTGACGCGGGACGCAAAAGGCGCGTCGGTGGGTTACGGCACCGGCGGACGCGCGCATCTCGGGATGATGTGCCGCGCCACGGATTGGTCCCAAACGCGCCTGGCCGCGCTGTCCCGCCGCGCCGTCGCGGACTGGGGCTTTGCCGGGATTTACCTCGACAGCTTCGGCAAAGGCGCGCCCGAGTGTTTCGCGCCGGATCACGGCCATGCCGTCGGTGGCGGGAACACGGTGGTCGCAGGTCAGCGGGTCATGGCGCGCCGGGTGCTCGAGGCGATTCGGTCGGCGAATCCGCAGGCCTTCCTCTGCGGTGAAGATCCCGTCGAGGCCTTTCGCGATCTGGTCGATCTCAACCTCTACGCGGTCAATGTCACCGCGAATTACGTCCCGATCTTTCGCACCGTGTTTGGCGATTACAGCCTCGGTCACGGCCGGGTGCTCGGGCCGGGTCCGGCCTTCATCCCGGAGCTCGCGACCATGTTTCTCGAGGGCACCATTCCGGGGCGCATCTACTGCGAGTCACCGAACCTGTACCTGCTCCGGCCCGAGTTCGCGCCGGACCTGGCCTTCCTGAAAACGCTCGTGGCGTTCGCGGACCAGGGCCATGCCTATCTGCGCACGGGCGAATACCTGCGGCCGCTGGCGCTGGAGCCGCCGCCGCCCGTCGTCGAGTTCAAGGAATCGGTCGAAAGCCAACTCGCCCGCCTGCCGGGCGTGCTGCACAGCGTCACGCGCTCGCATGAGGACGGCAGCGTCGCGATCGTCCTGGTCAATATCACCGCTCAAGCGCAGACGCTGGCGGTGCCCATCACCCCAAGCTTGCGTGGCGCCGGACTGCTGGATCACGCCGCCACCCTCCAGCGCATCGATCAACTCGGCGCGCAGACCGAGCTCGGCGCCGGGCGTGAGCCGTGGAAGCAACCGGTGACGCTGCAGCCGATGGAGGTCTGCTTTCTGATTCTGAAATGAACCCCGCCAGCCGGATCAAGGCACGTCCAGCCGCACCAGCGCCTGTGAGCCGTCGCTGAGGACGACTTTCACCGCCAGGGAGCCGGTCGCGTTGTAGCTGCGGCCCACCCCGAAGGCCCCAGCGTCGGCGCCCAGCGTGGTGATGCTGCGGATGCTGCGCGGCTCGTTCGGAAGCGCGCCGGGGCCGGTCCGCAGCAATTGCCGGAACACGCCAGTGGAGTCCAGAGCCCAGAGGCCCGTGTTGTTGAAGGCGTTGACCCCAGGCCCGACGACTTTCGCGAGCACGACCGGCCCGGCCTCTGGACCGCCGGGCAAGGCGAGCGACGTCAAGGCCTGCCAGCGTGGGCCGGCGCTGGCCGGCGTCTTGAACTGGCCGTTGGCGTCGGGCGCGTAGTCGCCGAGTTGCGCGAGCTTGCGCACGTTCACGAAGTCGTTCCACCAAAGGCCGAGCCGGTTGGCGGGCGTCACGCCGCGGCCGCTCAGGAGCGCGAGATACGCGAGGCCGCGTTCACCGGCCACCGGATCGTAAAAAGCCGCGTAGCGCGCGTCGCCCGCATCGGTCGCGGGGAGGCCCGCGTCGACCAGCCTGGAATCGGTGGTGGCGAGGCCGCGCCAGCCCAGCACCTGCCTGCCTCCGGTTTTCAAGATGCCGGAGAAAGCGACGCCGCCATCCGCGGTGAGCGCGGGCAAGCCGAAGCCGCTCCAGGCGTAGGAGTCGCCCGGTGCCGCGGCGGGCCAGGTGGAAAGGAGGCGCGAGACGGTGCCATCCGGCGCGATCTTCAGCAGGGCGGTCGAATGATCGGACAGCGTGGCCTTTGCGACCAAGCCCGCGGCGCCGCCCCAGCGGCCCTGGCCCGCGGAGAGCAGCGCGGGCTGCAGCACGCTGAGGTGCTGGATGACCACGCCGGGCGTGAGTGTGCCCTTTTCGCGGAGCAACAGATGCGTACCGGTGGCGTCGAGGCGGAGCAGCGCGGCCCCGCCCGGCGCGGAAAGCTGGCCGAGCACATAGAGCGCGCCGTCCGTGGCCTCGACGCTCGTGAAGCTGACCATGGAGGCGCTCGCCGGCAAACCGTTGCCGGTGATCGGCGTGCCGGACTTCAGGACCAGCGCCAGCGAGCCGTCGCCGCTGAAGGCATTCGACCAGACACCTTGCGCGAGGGCGCCGCGGGGTCCGGGCGCCTTGATCTTGGCGATGAACGCCAGCGCGCCGTGGGGCGAGAGCACGGGATTCGAGAAGCTCTGGAACAGCGAAGGCGCGGCGCCCGGCGCCTCGATGGTGGAGGCGGCCATCACCGTCCTGCTGCCATTCGTGTCCTGGAACAGAATGCCCGTGAGCGTGAATCGGCCCACCGCCAAAGTGATGGTCGAGGCGGCTTGCTGATAGTCGCTCAACGCGGGCGGGCCGAAGCCGCTGATCTTCGTGCCGGACGGGAAGTAGAATTGCGGGGGCGTGTCGAAAACCGTCTCGCCGCTGCCGATCAGCAAGGAGACCGCCGGAGCGGCCTGTCGCTTCTGCGACACCCGCACGCTTACGGTCACGTACGCCGTCTCGCCGAACGGATCGCCCACGAGGTAGGCAAACGAATCCTGGCCGGCATAGCCCGGCTGCGGCATATAGCGGATCCCCTGTCCGGTCACCGTGGCGGTGCCATACGGGCCGCTGTCCACGCGCATGATGGTGAGCGGATCTCCATCCGGATCGCTATCGTTATCCAGCACGTGGAGAATGAACGCGCCGGGGCCGGCGAGATTGTCGTACGTGTCGGCGACCGCGATGGGCGCGGCGTTCGTCCTCACGCGGACCGTCGC
>JAQGON010000104.1 GCA_028293565.1 Verrucomicrobiota bacterium
TGGCGCCACAGTTTGGGCGGCGTTCCTTGATAGAACAGTCGCAGCGCGGCGGCCTGAAAAACCCGCCGAAAGCACGATTGGGATAATCCCGGGCGACCGGGGAAAGGACGGTGGCAGCTGGTGCCGCCGCCCCCTCCAATGCCGCGTTAGCGGTAGTGGCAGGCAGATATCACCAGCTCCTCTGGCCGGAGTCGTGTCCGGTCAGTTCACACACGAAGTAGGAGCTGAGCGGCAAGGCGCGAACTAGAAACCGCGACTGAGCCGAGTCAGGCCCACGGGCCGTTTCGACCCGTGCGCCGACACAGTTACCCCAGAGGGTTACGGTTGCTACTGTGCAGACCAGAACGCAGTTGCGTTTCCCGGCGGGACAACCCCCGCCAAAAGGCCCAGTTCGTTCCAAACGAACCGGGCGCGTAAGGGCGACGCAGCGGCGCGGAGTGAGCGGACTCGGCAAGGTCCGTCAACCTCCTCAATGAGGCAGCGTGAAAAAGCACGCCGCCACACTGCAAAAGAGAATGCAACCTGAGAGTTAAGAGGTCAGACCCGTAACGCAGGGCCAACGGCCAGTCAAAAGCTGGCGCCGTCCCCGTGGTAAGGGTGCCGACGCGAAGTAAGATTGCAGACGTGTCCGCACCACGTCCGGCGCGCCGCTCCTGGCAGGGAGCGACCGAACTGGGCGAAGAGGCCTCACTCAAAAGATCCCGACCGGCAACGGTCAGGACGGTCCCGCCATGAGACCGAAACATCCGCATGCCGCGGAGAGTGGCGTCGGGAAGCACACAGCCCGCGAAAGCGAGCGCGCCCAATCGTGTGCCAACGGGAAAGAGCGCGTGGCGAACGCCCACCCCCAAATTTGGCCCCGGGACCGCAAGGTCCCGGGGCCTTATTTTTTTCGGGATTCCAGACGGCCACGACCGGCAACCGAAAAGCTTGGCAGAGAATGCCGGCGCGCGACCTTCGGACTTTAGCCGAAGCCGAAGGATCCGATCCAACACCCCCGCATCTGCGCGACAGCCCGATGGCGGCGCCAGGTGGAACGCATTGCCCCAATGCGTTGGCGGCTCCGTCCGTTTCTGAACGTCGGCTCGCGGCGTGTTTCCGCCAGGAAGCCGGGCCCAAATCCGGGGTCGGAAGGAGTCGCCGCAAAAATGCGCAAGGGCTCGCCAACTCCGAATCGAACCTCGCGTGCACCTATGGGCGCGAGGGCAGCTCCTTCGCAACGCCGGAGCCCTTGCGCATTCTTGCGGCCAGCCTCCGCGCCGGTATAAAACCGCCTTCCCAATTCCATGTCCTCCCTTCCTCTCTACCCCGCCCAGGCGCCCGGCGCGCTCGGCGATCAGCCGCAGGACCGTCCCACCCTGACGAGTTTCCCCCCGACGGCCGAGGGCACCGGCTCCAGCGTGATCGTGTTTCCCGGCGGGGCGTACTGGATGCTGGCGCCCCACGAGGGCGAGGCTTACGCGCGCTGGCTCGCGGGCCATGGTATTCACGCATGGGTGCTCCAATATCGGCTCGGCAGCCACGGCTACCGCCATCCGGCGATGCTCCACGACGCCGCGCGCTCGGTTCGCACCGTGCGCCACCTGGCACGACAGCAAGGCCTGAGTCCCGCCCGCATCGGCGTGATGGGCTCGTCCGCGGGCGGACATCTCGTCGCCACGCTCATGACGAATTTCGACGCCGGCCAGCCGGCGTCGCCCGATCCGGTCGAACGCGAGAGCAGTCGTCCGGACCTCGGGATCCTCTGCTATCCCGTGATCACGATGAAGCCGCCGCACGCTCACTTGGGATCGCGGGAGAACCTGCTGGGCGCGTCGCCGCTTCCGGCCCAGGTCGATGAGCTTTCCGCGGAACTGCACGTGCGCTCCGACACCCCGCCGGCTTTCATCTGGCACACCGTCGCGGACAATGCGGTGCCAGTGGAGAACGCCCTGATTTTTGCGCAGGCCCTCCAGCGGGCCAAGGTCCCCTTTGCCATGAGCCTCTACGAGAACGGCGCGCACGGCCTCGGTCTCGGCACTCCCGCGCAGCCGGCGCCGCCCTGGACCGATGACTGCCTGTTCTGGCTGCGCGGCCGCGGCTGGCTGGCGTAAGGAGCTATTCAGGTCTTGATCACGACCGTGCCGGCAATGCGGTCCTCGACCGCCTGACGGTTGGGTTCCCAGAGCAGCTTCGCGAAGCCGATCAGGCCCATCGCCACGCCTGCGACATAGCCGCCGTGGCGGATGAAGGCGTCGAAAAAGGTCAGGCGCGCGGCGTTGATCCTCACCACCCGGGTTCCGAGGAAAAACTTTCCGACCGTCCGCCCGTTCGTGAGGCCGGCGATCAGCGTGAAATACAAACCGGACCACCCGAAGGTGACGCCCAGCGCGCCGGTGAAGGCGCGGGCGCGGCTGAGCCACGACGCGCCGGCAGTCCGTTCCTCCCTCAGCTCGGTTTTCAGATGGTCCACCTGTTCCTGCAGCTTCGAGTTGGCGGAGCGCAGTTCGGACGTGGAGGGATTCGCCGACACCGACACCGTCTCCTTCACCGCGGCGCTCGGCGCATGTCCGGTGAGCGCGCCGAGATCGAGATGATTGATGCGCAGGACCGAAGTGTGGCCGAGCGCCAGGACGGCGAAGCCGATCAGCACCAGGCCGATTCCGCGGTAAATCCACCGGAAAAGCCTGAGCATCGCCGGCGCCGCCGGTGAATTTCCCAGCAAAACGCAGAGCATCACGCCGGTGCCGAGCGCGAGAAACGGCCGCGAAAGAAACGACAGCAGCCCGACGATCACCAGGTCCGCCAGCATCGCCGCCAGCCGGCGCCACGGCTCGGCGAGCGGACGCCCGAGCACTTCCGGAACTACCGTCAGCGTTTCCGCGGTCACTTTCCTGCGCACATCTCCAGCCATGGCCTCAGACAGCCGAGGCGTCCGCTCCGCGCAAGAACCGATTGGGCGCGTCGCCTACTTCAAATACTTTTCCAGCGGCGGATGCAGCAGCGCCGCCATCTCCGGCTCGGCCATGTTCTCCCGCGTCACCAGGCCGCAGCCGGTGTCGATCGACTTCTCGACCGTCGCCCCCCGCAAGCCGGCCACCGCGGTCTTCACGCCGAGATATCCCATGCGGAACGGATTCTGCACGACGATCCCCTGGACGTCGCCGGCCTTCAGCGCCGCGACGATCTGCGATCCGGCATCGAACCCCACGAACCTGACTCTTCCCGCCAGGCCCGCGTCCCGGAGCGCCAGCAGCATCCCGGTCGCGGACGATTCATTCGGCGCAAACACGCCGGTGACCTCGCGGCCGAACCGGTTGAGCAGATTCTGTGACGTGCGGTAAGCCGTGTCGCGGGTCGCGCCCGCGTGCTGGTCGCTCGAAAGGATTTCGATCTTCGGAAATTCCTTCGCCATCGTCTCGAGAAACCCGGCCTCGCGCTGCTCCGTGCTGGTCGAGCCGGCGAGCACCCGGATCAGGATCGCCTTGCCGCTTCCGCCCATGATCTCGCCGAGGCGGCGGGCGCCCAGCACCCCGCCCTTGTGGTTGTCGGTCGAAACCGTGCTGAGCGGCGTCGCGGAATTGAGGCCCGAGTCGATGATCACGACCGGGATTCCCGCGCGGATCGCCGCCTCGACCGGCGCCACCAGCGCCCGGGCATCCAGCGGCGCGAGGACCATCGCGCTGACGCGCCGGCCCGTGAAATTTTCCACGACCTGCACCTGCTGCTCGCGGTCGTCCTCCCGCAGCGGACCTTTCCAAATCACGTTGACCGTGATGCCGTCCGCCTTGAGCTCCGCCGCCGCGGCGAGCGCCCCGGCGTGAATCGATTTCCAGAACTCATGTGTCGTCCCCTTCGGAATCACCGCAATCTCGTAGGTCTGGGCCGCGGCCGCACCCGCCAGGGCGAATGCGAACAACAGGGTAAAGGCGTTTTTCATGGGGAAGCTCCGAAGTCCAGACCTCCAATGTTCCGCGATTCAGTATTCCGAAATCGACCCGCCGGCGGGCGTTCAACTCTTCAACTCGACCACCACCTGGATCTCCGTCGTCGAACCTTTCGGCAGTCCGTTCACGGCCACCGCCGCCCGCGCGTGCTTCCCGGCTTCGCCAAAGACCTTGAGGAAAAGGTCGCTGGCGCCGTTGATGACCGCCGGACTGTCGGCGAAACCGTTGACGGCGTTGACGAATCCGCTGACGAACACCACCCGCGCGACCTGGTCGAGCGACCCGACCGCTGCCTTGATGTTCGCGAGCGTGTTGAGCGCGCAGACTTCCGCGGCCTTGTTCGCCGTCTGCACGGTCTGCTCGCCGCCCACCTGCCCCGTATGCGTCATCTGCCCCGCGACCATGCAGATCGTGCCGGCGCAATAGAGCAGATTGCCCGTCCGCACCGTCGGGACGTAGCTGCCGGCGGCAGCGGGAGGATTGGGGAGCGTCAGGCCGAGCTCGGCGAGTTTGGCTTCAGGATTCATGGGGGAAAAGTTGGGGAAAAATCCGGGCGGAGACAAAGAATATCAGAATTTTCGCGGTTCAGCTGCCCGGTTTCGGCAGGAACGCCCGCGTCACCACGTCGGCCGCGTTCACCGGTTTTTCGATGATCTTGAACTCGACGAGGGCGTCGATCTGTTCCTGGATCCGCGCGACCGAGATCTGGCCGATGTCCTCGCCGCCCGCCGGGCTGCCGGTGACGAGCCGCTCCGAGATCAGCGCGCGGCGCGAGAATTCCAGCTGCCCGGCGGACATCTGGGAGTTGCGCTGGCGGATCAGGTCGAACGCGGGCTTCGGATCGCCCTCGAGAAAATCATGCCAGCCCCGGATCGAAGCGGCGACGAACGCCCGCACGACCGCGGGCTCGCTGCGCGCCAGCTCCCGCCGGCACATGATCGTATGATACGGATCGTAGCCCGAACCCGCGATGCGGATCGTCCGGACCCGCGCCCCATGCTCCCGCGCGAAAAACGGTTCGCTCGTCAGCATGCACTGCTGGATCGCAGTCCGATCGGCGAGAAACACCGCGATGCCGTAGTTCAGGGGACGAAGGTCGAACCTGATCCGGAATTTTTTCTGCACGTACGGAATCCACGTCATGCTCGGCGGCGCAATGACGCTGCGGCCGTCCAGGTCGGCGAGCGTCCGCACCGGACTGTCCTCATGCACCAGCAGGGCCTCGCCATCATGCTGGAAATCGGCCGCGACCATGATCAGCGGGAGCCCCCGGGCGGCGGCCACGATCACGTCGTCGCTCCGGTACATCCCGAAATCGGCCGCGCCCTTGGCGACGCTGAGCTTGATCGTGGTGCCGGGTCCCCCGGGAAGGATCTCCACCTCAAGCCCCGCCTCGCGATAAAAACCCTTCGCGAGCGCCTGATAATATCCGCCGTGTTCGGCCTGCGGAAACCAGTCGGACTGGAACACCACCTTGCGGAGCGGCTTCGCGGTCTGCGCCTCCGGCGCGGGGCGCGAACAACCGGCGACCAGGGCGATCCCCAGCAGAAAAAGGAGCGAGCCACCGAGCTTCATCGCGCCATTGGAAACGGGCGCTCCCCCAGCGCGAGACCCAACTGTGCCTTATGACCGGCGCCTTGCTTCATTCGACCGGCGCACTCAAAATTGCCCGATGACCTTCAGCGAATGGGGGCGGACTTCCCCGCGCGACGCCGCCCATGAAATCCACCGGCGGATTCAAACCCGCCTTTCGCCCGCCCAGCAGCGCGCGGCGATCGCGGAGGTGTCCAGCGAGGAGGAGTTGGAGGAATCGTTCGCCCGCGTCGACCCGAAGGCGCCGCTGGCGGGCGTGCCCTATTTTCTCAAGGATCTCTACCCCGTCGCGGGCCGGAGCATGCGGGCCGGGTCGACATTTCTGCCGGAAGTGCGGCCTCCCGCGTCGAGCGACAGCACGCTCGTCCGGCGCCTGCGCGACGCGGGCGCCGTGCTGGCCGGCCGGTCGCACCTGCACGAATTTGCCTACGGCATCACCGGCGAGAACCCGCACTACGGCGACTGCGAGCATCCGCGCTTTCCCGGCCGCTTGACGGGAGGTTCGAGCAGCGGTTCCGCCGCGCTGGTCGCGGCCGGGATCGTGCCGTTCGCGATCGGCAGCGACACGGGCGGCTCGATCCGGCTGCCCGCGGCGTTCTGCGGACTCTTCGGTTTCCGGCTGTCGCCGCGCGATGCCACGATCGCGGACGCGCTTCCGCTCGCGCCGAGTTACGACACCGCCGGATGGTTCACTGCCACGGGCGCAGACATGCTGGCGGCGCTTCGCGCGCTCGTGGATCCGACGGCGGCCGGGCGGGAGCCGCGCGGGATCTATCTCGAGCTTCCCGGCCTCGATGCCGAGGTGGCCGTCGCCTGCCGCGCCGCGGCAGCCCGGCTCGCAACCGTGCGCGACCCGGACGCGGAAGCGGCGTTGCTCGGGGCGTTCGCCAGCAGCACGGCGACCTACAATACAGTCGTTGCGGACGAGGCGTGGCGCGTGCACGCACCCTGGGCCGAAAAATTCAAGGAGCGCTACGATCCCGGAGTCTGGCAGCGCCTGACGCGGGCGCATGCGCTGACCGCCGCGGACCGCGCCGCCGCCGCGCAGTCGGCGCATGCGATCGCCGAGGCCTGGAGGAATTATTTCCGCTCCCATGATTTCCTCGTCCTTCCGGCGTCGCCTTTCCCGGCGCTGACGAAGGCCGGGTGCACGCTCGAAAACCGGAATCGCATCCTGAGATTGACCACTCCCGCGAGCATTGGCGGGCAGCCCGTGCTCACGCTGCCGGTGGCCCTTCCGTCGGGATTGTCGACGGGCTTGCAGATTGTCTTGCCGGAAGCAGGCAGCTTCGTCGCGCCGTGGGCGCTGAAACACTTCACCGGCCGGTGACGCGCGCGGTCGGCGGGAGGATTTTCTTCGCGTTGTCGCGCACGACGGCCGCGAGTTCGTCGGCCGTCAGGCCTGCGCGATGCACTTCGGCGACGAATCGCGCCATCCCGGGCAGCGAGTCAATCCGTGGATAAACATTGAGCGGATAATCCGAACCGAACACGACGCGGTCGGCCGGGACCTGGTCCAGGAATCGCCGCCAGATTCCTTCGTCGTACAGCAAGGGGGACGCCGCCGTGTCGTACCAGACGTTTGGCAGGGCCAGCGCCGCCGGATTCCGCAGCGGCAGCAGTCCGCCCCAATGCGCCAGGATAAAGCGCACGCGCGAATGGCTGCGCGCCAGTTTCAGAAAATCGTCGGGCGGCGTCGCCACCCAGCCCGGATAGCGCGCGCTGTCCGGATCCGTCACGTGAAGGTTGACCGGGAGGTTCAGCTCCTCCGCCAGGTCGAGCGCCGCCTGAAAGACCGGATCGTCGACCGGATACGCCTGCGAATGGGGGGAAAGTTCACCGAGGCCGCGCAGCCCCTCGCCGTGCGCGCGCCGAATCTCGTCAAGCGTCGCGGTGATTCCGGCCGACGGATGGATCGTCGCGAACGCGGAAAGACGATCAGGATGGGCGCGGATGCATTCCGCGTAGAGGCGGTTTTGCTCCGCGCAGGTCTCGGGGCGTTCCCAATACCAGCCGAGCAGCCACGCGCGCTCGACTCCGGCCGAGTCCATTTCCTGCAGCAGCGCGCCGAGCGTCGGCAGGGTCTGCACCGGCCGGCCGTCCTTTCGCCGGCGAGTGCACAACCGCGCCCAATGCGGCTCGCGCCGCGCCGCTGCCCAGGCCGCCGGATCGGCATCGGCCTCGGGAGGATAAAGGTGAACGTGCGCATCGGTCATGAGGCAGCAGGAATCAATCGAGGCCGACACGATGTTTTCAATCCATTCCGCGGTGTCCCGGCGTCTCGTGTAGCACGGGTCTCCGACCCGTGAAGCTGGACTCGAGCTAAACGGGTGTGCTCGACGTTCTCCGTTGGCAGAGTCCGCCCACACGGGTCGGAGACCCGTGCTACCCGCCGAAGGGCGGGACCGTGCCGGAGCCGGAGCGCACGACCAGGATCGGAATCTGCGTGTTGTGGCGGACTTTCTCGATCGTGCTGCCCAGGAAAAAATCGCCGATCAGCTTGTGGCCGTGCGAGGTCATCGCGATCAGGTCGCAGTCCCGGGCCTCCGCGGTTTTCAGGATTTCCGTCGGCGGATTTCCGAGCAGGAGTTCCGCGGCCACCGTCGCCCCGCCGCCGCGCAGGCGTTCCGCCACGCCGTCGAGGTAGGCGCGGTCGGCCTTCATCTCCGCGGACTCGGCCAGCTTGAGCTGGTCGAAGTTTCGCGCCGCGAAACCGTCCGCGACGTGGACCAGCAGCAGCTCCGAGCCCAGCCGCCGCGCGAGTTCCGCGATGTGCGGCACCAGCGTGTCGTCGGCTTTGCCGTTCTCGAGGGCGACGAGGATCTTGCGGTACATGTCAGCGGCCCGCGCCACCGGCCAGACCGGTGAAATCGAGCAGGAGCTTGAGGTTGAGCAGCACGATGATCGCCGCCGTCAGCCACGCGAGCAGTTTCACCCAGACGGGATTCGCGAACTCCCCCATCTTGGCCCGGTCGCCCGTGAAGCGCACGAGCGGGATCACCGCGAACGGCAGCTGAAGGCTGAGAATCACCTGGCTCAGGATGAGCAGCTTCGCCGTGCCGCTTTCGCCGTACACTCCGGCCACGATCGCCGCCGGCACGATCGCCAGCGCCCGCGTGATCATGCGGCGCAGCCAGGGGCGCAGCCGGATGTTGAGAAATCCCTCCATCACGATCTGGCCCGCGAGGGTGCCCGTCAGCGTCGAATTCTGGCCCGAGGCCAGCAGCGCGACCGCGAAGAGGATGCTCGCGAGCCCCACGCCGAGCATGGGCGAGAGCAGCTGGTACGCCTCCTGGATTTCCGCGACGTCGTGACGCCCCTGCCGGTGAAAGGTCGCCGCCGCCACCACGAGGATCGCCGCGTTGATGAACAGCGCGAACATCAGCGCCACCGTGGAGTCGATGGTGGCGAACTTGATCGCCTCCCGTTTTCCGCCCGCCGTCTGCGCGTACTTCCGCGTCTGCACGATGGAGGAGTGCAGGTAGAGGTTATGCGGCATGACCGTCGCGCCGAGGATTCCGATCGCGATGTACAGCATCGCGGGATTCCGCAGGATCTCCGTCGTCGGCAGGAAACCGCCAACCACCTCGCGCATCACCGGGTGGGAAAAAATAATCTCGAGGCCGAAGCAGACGCCGATGAGCAGGACGAGCGAGATGACGAGCGCCTCGAGCCAGCGAAACCCGTGGTGCGAGAGCCACAGGACCATCAGCACGTCGAGCGCCGTGAGGCAGACGCCCCAGACGAGCGGAATGTGAAAGAGCAGGTTCAGCGCGATGGCCGTGCCAATCACCTCGGCCAGGTCGCAGGCGCAGATCGCGACCTCGCACAGCAGCCACAATCCGACCGCCACCGGCTTCGAATAATGGTCGCGGCAGGCCTGCGCCAGATCCCGTCCGGTCACGATGCCGAGCTTGAGGCAGAGCGACTGGAGCAGGATCGCCATCAGGTTGGAGAGGAGGATGACGCTCAGCAGCGTGTAGCCGAACTGCGAACCGCCCGCCAGGTCGGTCGCCCAGTTGCCCGGATCCATGTAACCCACCGCGACGAGGTAGCCGGGCCCCGAGAACGCCAGCAGCTTCCGCCAGAATCCCGCGCCCGCCGGCACCGCGATGGTGCCATGCGACTCCGCCAGGCTCCGGCCGCCACTGGCCTGGCGCCAGGCGCCCTTCGCAGGCGGGGAAATCGGCGGCGTTTCGTCCATGGGCGACACTCAGGATCCCCGCACCCCGCCGCGCTTGCCGGCCGGCGGAACCGGCGCGGCGGAGGGCGGCGGGGCAAGCAGGACGGGGGCGGCGGGCCGGAGGCGATCCATGATGTAGCATTAGCTACATTTTGCCGGCTCGACTTGTCAAACCAAACCTTGTTTCGATCAGCCTGCACGTGAAGCCACCCTCCCGAGCCGCGAAGAAAGCCGTGCGCCCCTCGGCCCTGCAGGCCGAGAGCCTGCAGCAGACGCGGCGCGTGCACGCCTCGGAAATCGCCGAGGACTACGTCGAGGCCATCGCCGACCTCTCGGCCGCGCAGGGCGAGGCCCGCGTCGTGGACCTCGCGCGCCGGCTCGGCGTGACCCATGTCACGGTCAACCGCACCGTGTCGCGGCTGCACCGCGACGGATACGTGACCGCGCGGCCGTATCACGCGATTTTCCTGACGGCGGCGGGCCGGAAACTCGCGGCCGCCTGCCAGCGCCGCCACGCCACGGTCGTTGCTTTCCTGCGCTCGCTGGGCATCGCGGAGAAGACCGCCGAGCTGGACGCCGAGGGGATCGAGCATCACGTGAGCCCCGCGACGCTGTCGGCATTCGAGCGTCATCTCCGCCGCCGAAAATAGACCCGGATTTGAACAGAAGGGAACGGAGGGAACGAAGTGCCTTCCGCAATTCGCGGTTTCGGCCGGCCGGCGGAATCCATCCAGCCGCAAATTTCCGTTCGGCGCTGGACCGGGCTCCGCTTGCAAACCCAGACTCGGTCAACGGACGGCACTTCGTTCCGTCGGTTGCCTTCTGTTCAAAAAAGTTCGATTCCGCCTTGCTGGTTTTCCTCGCGGGTGAACAGACTCGCGGCCGATGTCGAAAACGTTTGCCCGCATTGTCTTCGCGGTCACCGCGGTGTTTTTCACGGTGTGTTTTCTCTGGCCGATCAGCCAGATCATCAAGGGCGGGTTCATCGATGCGGACGGCAATGTGACGTCCTCCTATCTCACCGCGCTCCTCGCCGACCCCACCTACCGGGCCGGCCTGGTGAATTCGTTCCTGATCGCGTGTGCGACCACCGTCCTCGCCCTGCTGCTCGCGCTGCCGCTGGCGTTCCTCAGCGACCGGTTTCGGTTTCCCGGAAAAAACCTCCTGGGATCGCTGGTGCTGATTCCCATGATCCTGCCGCCGTTCGTCGGGGCGATCGGGATCAAGCAGATCTTCGGGCAGTATGGCGCGCTCAACGCGCTGATCGTCGCGCTGGGACTGCGGCCGCACGGGTGGACGTTCGACTGGTTTGCCGCGAACCAGTTCTGGGGCATCGCGGTCGTCGAAGCGCTCTCGCTCTACCCGATCATCTACCTCAACGCCGTCGCGGCGCTGGCCAATATCGATCCCGCGATGGAGGAGGCGGCGGAAAACCTGGGATGCACCGGGCTGCGGCGGTTCTGGAAGATCACCGTGCCGCTGATCAAGCCGGGATTGTTCGCCGGCGGCACGATTGTCTTCATCTGGTCCTTCACCGAGCTCGGGACCCCGCTGATCTTCGACTACGCGCGCGTCACGAGCGTCCAGATCTACTATGGCCTGCGCGACATCGGCGGGAATCCATTCCCCTTCGCACTCGTCGCGATCATGCTGGCGAGCTCCATCGCGATCTATGCCGTGGGCAAGGGCCTGTTCGGGCGCTCCGCGCATGCGATGATGGCCAAGGCCACGAGCGCCGGCGGACCCCGCGCGTTGTCGCGCGGCCGCGGCCTGCTCTGCACCGCGGGCTTCGCCGGCGTCATCGCGGTCGCGATCCTGCCGCACCTCGGGGTGATCCTGGTCGCGTTTTCGCGCGAGTGGTACGGCACGATCGTGCCCGAGGCCTACACGCTGGACAACTTCCGCCTCGCACTCGGGCACGACCTGACCGTTCCCGCCATCGCGAACAGCCTGAAGTTCGCGAGCCTCTCGACGGTCATCGACATCGTCCTCGGCATCGCGATCGCCTACGTCGTCGTCCGCTCGCGGCTCGCCGGCCGGCAGATCCTCGACTTCCTCGCCATGCTGCCGCTGGCGGTGCCGGGCCTCGTGCTCGCCTTCGGCTATCTCGCGATGTCGCAGGAGGGCCGGCTGTTCGCGTTCCTCAATCCGGCGCGCGATCCCACGGTCCTCCTCGTGATCGCGTACTCGGTCCGCCGCCTGCCGTATGTGGTCCGCGCGGCCGCGGCCGGTTTCGAGCAGACGAGCGAGACGCTCGAGGAGGCGGCGCAGAACCTCGGCGCGCCGCCGCTCCGGGCGATGATCCGGATCACGCTCCCGCTCATCACGGCAAACCTGATCGCCGGCGGACTCCTCGCCTTCGCCTTCGCCATGCTCGAGGTCAGCGACTCGCTCGTGCTGGCGCAGAAGCAGGCGTTCTATCCGATCACCAAGGCGATCATGGAGCTCTTTCAGCTGCTCGGCGACGGCAAGTTCATCGCCAGCGCGCTGGGCGTGTGGGCGATGGTCTTCCTCGGCATCACCATCGCCGGCCTGAGCGTGCTCCTCGGCAAAAAACTCGGGGCGATTTTCAGGGTGTAGCGCGGAGCGGACCTCATCGGACCCACCGTCCCGTCATTCCATGCTCTTTCTGCTCCTCGTCTCGCTCCTCTGGGCCTTCTCCTTCGGCCTGACCAAACAGCTGACCGGGCTCGACGGCGCCTTCATTTCGGCGACGCGGCTCGGGCTCGCGCTGCTGGTCTTCCTGCCCTTCCTGCGCTTTCGCGCCGCCACCGGCCGCGCCGCGCTCACGCTCGCGGGCATCGGCGCGGTCCAGTTCGGGCTGATGTATCTCGCCTACAACGAGAGCTACCGGTTCCTGAAAAGTTATGAGGTCGCGCTGTTCACGCTGACGACACCGGTCATCGTGACGCTCCTCGCCGACGCCTTCGACCGCACGTTGCGCGGGCGCGCGCTGGCCGCCGCGCTGGTGTCCGTGCTGGGCGCCGGATGCGTCGTCGCCAAGTCGGCCGCCATCAGCGGCACGCTGACCGGGATCGCGCTGGTGCAGCTCGCGAACCTGGCGTTCGCCTTCGGACAGGTCGCGTACCGGCGGTGGCGAAGGCGGCACGCCACGGTCCGCGACCGCGAGGTTTTCGGATGGCTCTATGCCGGCGCGTTCCTCGTGACGCTTCCCGTCACGCTGGTGCGCACGCCCTTCGCGTCGCTTTCGCTGACCGGGACGAATGTCGCGATCCTCCTCTACCTGGGAGCGATCGCGTCGGGTCTCGGGTTTTTTCTCTGGAACCTCGGCGCGGCCCGCGTGAAGAGCGCCGGAACGCTCGCCGCGATGAACAACGCCAAGGTCCCGCTCGGCGTCGCCTGTTCGCTGCTCGTTTTCGGCGAGCGGGCGGACCTCACCCGCCTGCTGCTCGGCGGCGGCCTCATGATCCTGGCGGTGTGGCTCGCCGAGACGTCGCCGAAATCGGAGTAGCGCGCCCCGGCCGGCAAAACGACTCGGGAAACTGCCGCGGGCCTAGGGAATCACGGTCAGGTCGGCCCGCACCGCCTCCTCGAGGCGCGCCAGGCCGCTCCGCACTTTTTCGCCGGTCGGCCCCTCGATCAGCAGCCGCAGCTTCGGTTCCGTGCCGGAGTAGCGCACGAGCACGCGTCCTTCGCCGCCCAGTTCCTGCTCGAGCGCGAGAATGGCGGCCTTGATCCGCGGGAGCGTTTCCAGGGGTTTCTTCTCGGCGACCTTCAGCGCCGCGGTGAGCTGCGGAAATTTCCGGAGGGCCCGGCGCAGTTTCGAGAGCGGCTGGCCCGTCGCAAGCATCACCTCGATCACCTTCAGCGCCGCGACAAGGCCGTCGCCCGTCGGGGAGATTTCCGAGCAGATGATGTGGCCGCTCGACTCGCCTCCAAGCATCGCGCGCTCCCGGAACATTCCCTCGATGACGTAGCGGTCGCCCACCGAGGTCCGCACCACCCGTCCGCCCGCCGCGTGGATGGCCGCGTCGACGCCGAGGTTGCTCTGCACCGTGACCACGAGCGTCCGTTCCGCCAGTTTTCCCCGCGCCAGCGCGTGCGTCGCCAGCAGCGTGAGGATTTCATCCCCGTCGAGGACGTCCCCCAGCTCGTCGCATAGCACGCAGCGATCGCCGTCGCCGTCGTGCGCGACGCCGATCCGCGCCTGCGATCCCCGCACCCTGGCGGCGAGCTGTTCCGGATGTTCGCTGCCCACCTGCGCGTTGATGTTGTTTCCATCGGGCGCGTCGCCGATCCCGATCACCTCCGCGCCGAGCGCGCGAAACACCGCCGGGCTCGTGGCGCAGGTCGCGCCGTTGGCCGTGTCCAGGACAATTCGCCAGCCGGCGAGCGCCTGCGGCGCGAGCAGCTTTTGCGCGGCCGCAATGTACGCGGCGCCCGCTTCGAGCCGCGCCGTGTCCGCCGGTTCCGCGGACACGTCGTCCGGCAGGAGCTGCTCAATCCGCCGTTCGTCCGCATCGGTCAGCTTCACGCCGCCCGCGCCGAAGAATTTGATGCCGTTGTCCGCCGCCGGATTGTGCGAAGCCGTGATGACCACGCCCAGCACCGCCGCCTCCGTCAGGACCGCGCGCGCCACGGCGGGCGTCGGCACCACGCCGAGCGAAACCGGCTCGAGCCCGCCCGCGCGCAACCCCCGCGCCACCGCCGCCTCCAGGGCCGGCCCCGACGCGCGGGTGTCGCGACCGATCAGCGCGCGGCC
>JAQGON010000111.1 GCA_028293565.1 Verrucomicrobiota bacterium
GCCGCCTGCGCCGGCGCCGCGCGCGCGGGCGTGGCGGTCGTCCGCAGCTCCCGGACGGGCGGCGGAGTCGTCGAGCGAAACATCGAGGTCAAGGACGACGAGCTCGGCTTCATCGCCTCCGAGGAGCTGAATCCGCAGAAAGCGCGCGTCCTCCTGATGCTCGGGCTGGCGCGCACCTCCGATCCCGCGGCGCTGCAGGCGATGTTCTTCGCCTACTGATGCCCGACACCTTCCAGCTGCCGGTGTGGGTCGATCTCGGGGCCACGTTCGCCTTCGCCCTGGCCGGAACGCTCGCCGCGATGAAACGCGGGTACGATGTCGTCGGCATGTTCTTTCTCGCCCTCGCGTCGGGCATCGGCGGCGGCCTCATCCGCGACGCGGTCTTCATTCACAGCGACGGTCCGACGCCGCTCTTGACGGATCCGCGCTACATCGAGGCGATCGCGGTCGCGACGATCGCCGGCGCGCTGTTCGGCCGCCAGATCAAGCGGTTTCACCGCGTCGTCGCGGTGATCGACGCCCTCGGCCTCGGCGCCTACGCGGTCTACGGCACGCAGAAATCGCTCGATGCCGAGCTGGCCGTGCCCGCCGCGATCCTCGTCGGCGTGATCAACGCGGCCGGCGGCGGGCTCCTGCGCGACATCATCACCGGCGAGGAGCCGCTCGTCTTCAAACCCGGGCAGTTCTATGTGCTCACCGCCGTGGCGGGCGCGGTGACGTTCGTCTTCCTGACGGTGCAGATCGAGATGCGCGCGACGCCGGCGGCGCTGGCGGCGATCGCGCTGACCTTCGTGTTCCGGGCGCTCGCGATCACCTTCAACTGGAGAACCGTCTCGGTGAGCGACGCGGGGTGAGGGCGGCCCGCCCGCGCGCCGGACGAACCAAGCCGGTTTTCGCGGGTCTGATGCGGTGGATGCATGTCTGTCCCGGCTGCTTCCGCTTCAACTTCCAGATTCTCGTCCATGCGAACTCCACTCGTTGGTTTCATCCAGCGTCGGCGTGCCCTCCGGTTCCTCCTGCCGGTCGGCCTCGCCCTCCTTTGCGCGCCCGCATCGCGTGCCACTACGGTCATTGCGCCGAGCTTCGACGAACTCGTTAACCAGGCGGATTATATCGTCCGTGCCGTGGTGAGGTCCGTGGTGCCCGAAAACCGCCTGATGCCCGGCGGCGGCCACACCATCTTTTCCAAGGTCGAACTGTCGGTCACGGAAACCATCGCCGGCTCGCCGCCCGCCCGTGTCGTGCTCGACGTCCTCGGCGGCACCTTCGAGGGCCGGAATCTTTCCATCGAGGGCGCGCCGAATTTCGCCGTCGGCGACGAGGGGATCTATTTCGTCCAGGGAAACGGAAAGCAGATCTACCCGCTCGTCCGGATGATGCACGGCCTCTATCCGATCCAGAAGGAGCCCGCCACCGGCCGCGAATACATGATCCGCAGCAACGGCCAGCCGCTGGTCGACGTCAGCCAGGTTTCCCAGGACCACGAGGAATCGTCGGCCCTCGATCGCCGCGCCCAGGTCGCGCGCGCGCTCACTCCCGCCGAGTTTGTCACGAAAATCCGGGCGGCCGCCCATGAGCCCCACCTGCGTGCATCCTCCGTCCGTTAAGTTTTTTCTCGGCGCCCTGCTCGCCCTCGCGGGGGCCGCCTCGGCCCTGGCCTATTCCTACATCGACAGCCCCTCTGTCGCGGTGTGGCAGCCGGGCACGATCAGCATCCAGATCAAGCTCGGCACGGCGACGACGCTCAGCGACGGAACCAACCACAGCACGAGCGTGCAGACGGCGATGACGACGTGGAACAACTACCTCGGCGTCGTGCAGTTCTCGGCCCAGGTCGTGGCCGCCGGCACTTCCGACAGCAGCAACAACATCAACGAAATCGTCTTCGCGACCAAGGTCGAGGGACAGGACTTCGGCGCCGGCGTCCTCGCGGTCACCCTGTCGTCGACGTATCCCTCGATTCACGAGCGCGTCGAGTCCGACATTCTTTTCAACACCAACGCGATCACCTGGGATTCCTATCGCGGTCCCCAGACTTCGAACGGCGCCAAGGACATCCGGCGCGTCGCGTTGCACGAGCTCGGCCACGTGCTGGGACTCGATCATCCGGACGACCACGGCCAGACCGTCGTCGCCATCATGAACAAGGCGGTCAGCGACATCGACGCGCTGACCGCCGACGACATCGCCGGCGCGCAGTCGCTTTATCGCGCGCCCGGCCCGACGACCCCTGCGTCCAACGACAATTTCTCCGGCGCGACCTCGATCGTTCTCGTCAACAACGCGGCTCAGCTCGCCGGCACCACGATCTACGGCACGAAGGAGAACGGCGAACCGAACCATGCCGGCTACCCCGGTGGAAAATCGGGGTGGTGGAAGTGGGCCGCCACCGGCGCCGGCACCATGACGATCACGCTCAACGGCAGCCAGTTCGACACCATCATGGGCGTCTACACCGGCGCGTCGGTGGGCGCCCTGAGCACGGTGGCGTCGAACGATGACACGACCGCCGGCTCGCTCAGCTACAGCACCGTCACTTTCGCCACGACGGCGGGAACAACCTACTGGATCGGAGTCGACGGGTTCGGCGCCCAGAGCGGCGTGGTCGCGCTGACTGTCAGTTTCTCGCCCGTCGCGTCCAACTCGGTGCCGACGATCACCTCTCATCCCGCCAGCACCTCGGCCTCCGTGGGCGCATCCGTGCAGTTTTCCGTCGCGGCCACGGGCACCCCCGCGCCGGCTTATCAATGGCAGCGCCTCGCGGTGGGCTCGGGCGCGTGGGTCAATCTCGCGAACGGCGGCAGTTATTCCGGGGTGAACGGCGCCACGCTGACCGTTTCGTCCCTCACCACCGCGATGAATGGCGACCAGTTCCGCTGCATCGCCACCAACATCGCGGGCAGCGCCACCAGCGGCCAGGCGATGCTCACCGTGAACACTGCGACTCCGGTGAACGTCGGACACCTGATCAACCTTTCCGTCCGCACGAATGCCGGCACGGACGCGCAGACCCTGATCGTCGGATTGGTGGTGGGCGGCTCCGGCACGAGCGGCAACAAGCCGCTGCTCCTCCGCGGAGCCGGCCCGACGCTCACGAGCTTCGGGGTGCCCGGCGCGCTGGCGGACCCCATCGTGGAACTTTACTCGCAGCCCGGTTCGGTGCTGATCACCACGAACAACAACTGGGGCGGCGACGCCCAGGTGGCCGGCGTCGGATCGGCCGTCGGAGCCTTTCCCTTCGCCTCCTCCACGAGCCTCGACGCCGCGCTCTACACCACTCCGGCTGGCGGAGTTTATTCGGTGAAGGTGCTCGGCGCCGCCAGCACGACAGGAATTGCGCTCGCGGAAATCTACGACGCCACCGCCGCGGGAACCTTCGGCGCGACCACTCCGCGGCTGATCAACGTGTCCGCCCGGACGCAGGTCGGCACCGATGCCAACATCCTGATCGCAGGCTTTGTCATCGGTGGCACCACTCCCTGCACCGTCATGATCCGCGGCGTCGGCCCCACGCTGGGGAACTACGGCGTGCCTGGCGTGCTGGCGAATCCGCAGCTGACCCTTTTTCAGACCAACAACGGCGTGAACACCCAGGTCGGGTACAACGACGATTGGGGGCAGGCGGCCAATGCCGGCGTCGTGGCGACCACCTCGACCCAGGTCGGCGCGTTCGATCTCGCCAGCGGCAGCAAGGACGCCGTCATCCTGATCACGCTGCAGCCCGGCGTGTACTCGGCGCAGGTGTCGGGTGTCGGCAACACCACCGGCGTGGCGCTCGTGGAAATTTACGAGGTGCCCTAGGCTCGTCGGACGCGGGTCTGCGGGTAGCACGGGTCTCCGACCCGTGTGGGCGGACTCTGCCAACGGAGAACTTTGAGCACACCCGTTTAGCTCGAGTCCATCTTCATGGGTCGGAGACCCGTGCCACCCGCTCCAAGGCGCTGGTCCGTGAGCATGCCCGCCTTGGAGACGCGGCGCTGCCCGGAAGAATTCTCCGGGTTCATGTCCGGATTGAACTGAATCGTTCGTTGGATCATTGAACGCGCCCGAAATCCTTCCCTTTCCTCTCAATGAACGCCGTCCCGTCTCCTTCCTCGAATCGCGAACTCATTCTCACCCGCATCATCGACGCCCCGCGGTCCCGCGTCTACCAGGCGTGGACCCAGCCCGAGCTGCTCAAGCAGTGGTTCGCACCGCTGCCCTACACGACCCCGAAGGTCGAGGTCGACGTCCGGCCAGGGGGTTCCAGCCTCGTCGTCATGCGCGGTCCCGATGGAAACGAGTTCCCGAACCGGGGCGTTTATCTCGAGGTGGTGGAGAACGAGCGGCTCGTCGTCACCGATGCTTACACGCGGGCGTGGGAGCCCTCCGACAAACCGTTCATGACCGTGATCCTCACGTTCGAGGAGCTGGGCGGAAAGACAAAGTACACCGCGCGGGTGCTGCACTGGACGGCCGCCGACCGTGAAGCCCACGAGAAGATGGGATTTCACCAGGGCTGGGGCCAGTGCGCCGACCAGCTGGCGAAACTCGTCACGCAACGCTGACGCCGGGTTCCGGCCTGCGAAGATCGCAAAGGGCACGAAGGCCCGGAGCTTTGTTTCTGGCTCTTCGCGCCCTTCCCGATCTTCGTGGTGAAAATTCCGGATCATGACGACTTCACCCCAGGGGCGCGCGCGCGCGGTTTTGCAACGGATCGCCCATCGCGTAATGCTCGAGCGGGGCCTTGAGCCGGATTTTTCCCCGGCCGCGCTCGTCGAACTCTCCCAGCTCCAGCGGCCCGCGCCCGCCGCCGCCGGCACCCGGGACCTGCGCGCCCTTGTCTGGTGTTCGATCGACAACGACGACTCCCGCGACCTCGACCAGCTCTCGGTCGCCGTGCCGCTGCCCGACGGCACCGTGAAACTCCTCGTCGCCGTCGCGGACGTCGCCGCCCTCCTCCGCCAGGGCTCGGTGCTCGATGCGCATGCGCAGGAAAACACGACCTCCGTCTACACTGCGGGACAGATTTTCCCGATGCTCCCGGAAAAGCTCTCGACCGATCTCACCTCGCTGAACTTCGAGGCCGACCGGCTGGCGGTGATCGTCGAAATGGTTTTCTCCGCCGACGGCGAAATGGTGAAATCCGACGTCTACGAGGCCAGCGTCCGGAATCACGCCAAGCTCGCTTACCCCAGCGTCGCGGAATGGCTCGAGAAACGCGGGCCGATGCCCTCGCCCATCGGGCCGGTGCCGGGCCTGGCAGAAAACATCCGGCTCCAGCACGGGCTCGCGCAAAAGCTGCGGGAGCGGCGGCACCTGCGCGGCGCACTCTCGCTGCAGACGATCGAGGCGCGGCCGGTGTTCGCCGGCGACATCCTGCAGGATCTGCGGGCCGAGGAAAGCAACGTCGCCCGGAACCTGATCGAGGAACTGATGGTCGCCGCCAACGGCGTGACCGCGCGGTTCCTCGCCGCCCGAAAACTTCCGTCCATGCGCCGCGTGGTGCGCACGCCGCTCCATTGGGACCGCATCGTCGAGCTCGCGGCGGCGCGCCATTTCGTTCTGCCGGCGGCGCCCGACGGGATCGCGCTGGAGAAATTCCTGCTCGCCGCCCGCGACTCCAGCCCCGCCGATTTCCCGGACCTTTCCCTGAGCGTGATCAAACTCCTCGGCGCCGGCGAATATGTCGTCGAGCTTCCCGGGACCACCGCCCCCGGCCACTTCGGGCTCGCGGTGCGGGATTACGCCCATTCCACCGCGCCGAACCGCCGCTTCCCGGATCTGGTGACGCAGCGGCTTCTCAAGGCGGCGCTGGCGGGAAAACCAGGGCCCTACTCCAACGACGCGTTGACCGCGCTCGCCGCCCACTGCACGGAGCAGGAGGACGCCGCGAAAAAGGTCGAACGCCAGCTGGTGAAATCGGCCGCCGCCCTGCTGCTCGAAAATCGCATCGGCGAGGAGTTCTCGGCCAACGTCACGGGAGCGTCCGACAAGGGCGTGTTCGTCCGCCTGCATCAGCCGCCCGTCGAGGGAAAACTCCTCAGCGGCGGAACCGGCCTGAAGGTCGGCGACCGCGTCCGCGTCCAGCTCGCGCACACCGACGTCGAACGCGGATTCATCGATCTCAACCGGATCGGATAACCGCCCGAACGCCCGCGCCACGCGGATCGCGGAAACGCAGAGACCAGGACGCGGCATTTTCACGGGTTTTCCGTTCCCGCGCTTCCGCGGCGTCCTATTATTCAGGAGCCGCCGCGATCGCGCGAAATTACCGTTTGCGCTCCGATTATCCGGTTTCCAGTGTCCCGTCCTTCCGTTCGCAGGCAGAATCACCCCGCGATGCCCACCCCAGCAGTTGCCGTCCGTTGCGCCCTGGGCACCTGCCTGCTCGCGATGCTCGCGAGCTGCGCCCGGCCCGACGCATCCGTCCCGGCCGAATCCGTGCGGACCGCCCGCGTGGCGCTCCACGACATCGTCGACACCGTCGAGATCACCGGCGAAGTCGTGCCGGTCATCCTCACGGAAATCAAATCGGAGATCAGCGGCCGCGTGGTGCGCGTGAACGCCCGCCCGGGAGAAGCCGTCAAGGCTTCGCAGGTGCTCGTCGAGCTGGACCGGACCCAGCTGGACAGCGAGCTCCATGAAGCCGAGCGGCTCGTCGAGGCGGCGGGAATCTCCGCCGAGCACATGCTGAAGGACCTGCGCCGTCTCGAGAATCTGCATACGGCGGCCGTCGTCACCGAGAAGGATCTCATCGACGCCCAGGTGAACCGCGATCTCGCGATCAACAACCTCGAGGTTCTGCGCGCCCGCCTCGACGCCTCCAAGGAGCGCCTCGCCAAGGCGGTGATCCGCGCGCCGCACGACGGCGTCGTGCTCCAGCACACCCTCCGCGAGGGCCAGGTCATCGTGGGCGCCACGTCGTTCTCCCAAGGAACGGTCCTGATGCAGGTCGCGGACCTCACCCAGCTGTTCGTCGAAACGAAGATCAACGAAATCGATTCCCCGCGGGTCAAGCCGGGCATGAAGGCGAGGATTTCATTCGATACGATTCACGACACCACGTACCCCGCGGTCATCGAGACGGTCGCCCCGTCGGCGACGATCGTCGACCAGGTGCGGGTTTTCCTCGTCCGGATCCGGTTCGAGGGCGCCGACGCGCGGATCAAGCCGGGAATCAGCGCCAATGTCTCCCTTCCGGTCGAGGAGGTCCACGGCGTGCCGGCGGTTCCGCTCGCGGCCATCTTCATGGATGGCGCGCGGCGCTTTGTTTACCGCCGGGAACAGGCGGACTTCGTGCGGGTTCCCGTCGCGATCGGCGTCAACGACCTCGACTGGGTTGAAATCCGCTCGGGCCTGAAATCGAACGACGAGATCGCGCTGGTGCGGCCCACCTCCGCCCGCGACCAATAATCCTCCGGGTCCGATGACGTCGCTGCCCGCACCGCTCATCGAGCTCGAGGACGTGCGGAAGACCTACCGCATGGGCGACGAGGATGTCCACGCGCTCGCCGGCGTCACGCTCACGATCGGCTCCGGCGAATTCGTCGCGGTCGTCGGTCCGTCCGGCTCGGGCAAGAGCACGCTGATGCATCTCCTCGGCCTGATGGATCGGCCCACCTCCGGCCGCCTGTCCTTCGGCGGCCAGGATGTTTCGCGCCTGAGTTCGTCCGCCCAGGCCACGCATCGCGCGCGCAAGCTCGGCTTCGTGTTTCAGTCCTTCAATCTCCTTCCGCGCCTGTCCGTCATGGACAACGTGCTGCTGCCCCTGAGCTATGCGCGCGACGGCGGCAAGGACGGCCGGCGCCGCGCGGCGGAGGCGCTCGAGCGGGTCGGGCTCTCGCACCGGGCGCGGCACCGGCCCGGCCAGCTCTCCGGCGGGGAGCGCCAGCGCGCCGGCATCGCGCGGGCGCTGGTGAATCGCCCCGAGCTGATCCTCGCCGACGAACCGACGGGCAATCTGGACGGACAGAATGTCGAACGGATTCTGGAGCTCTTCCGCGAGCTGCACTCCGGAGGGCAGACCATCGTGCTGGTGACGCACGACACCAACGTCGCCGCCTCCGCCCGCCGCCAAATCCGGATGCAGAACGGCCGGGTCGCCCCCGCCGCCTGACGCGCATGAATCCCGTTCGCGAAGGCATGGGCCAGGGATTTCGCGAGATCCGCGCCACTCCCTTCCGCGCGGCGCTCACGATCCTCGCCGTCGCGGCGGGAGTCGCCGCACTCGTGGCGATGCTCGGCGTGCTCGAATCGATGCTCGGCACGATGAAGACGTACAACACCGCGCGCGGCGGGCTGACCAAGATTGCGGTCATCGACCAGGCGATCCCGGCCGCGCAGGCGCACCTCAAATTTCTTTCGCCGGGCCGCTCGCTGCGCGACGCCGAAGCCCTCCGCCGCAACGCGACGCTCATCCGCCATGTCTCGCCCGAGGTCGATCTCAGCTGGCAGCCGGTCGCGCATGGCGCGGATGCGGACTGGGCGATGATCCACGGATCCACCGCCGCCGCGGGCGCGCTCTACGATCTCGAGCTCGCCCAGGGCCGGTTCCTCAGCGATCTCGACTGCGCTCAATTCTCGTCGGTCTGCGTCCTCGGCGCCGAAGTCGCCCTGCAGGTCCTGCCGCCCGGCCAGCCCGTGCTCGGCGAGAGATTCCGGATCGGCTCGCAGGCGTTCATCGTGGTGGGCGTGCTGCGTCGCTATGAATCGCGGCAGGCCGGGCGCAACGCCCTGTGGCGGCGCAACTGGACCGTCTGGATCCCCCTGACCACGGCGCAGAAACGGTTCACGGGCTCGCGGCATGTCGATACGCTCGAAATGCAGGTCGCGGATCTCGCCCAGCTGATCCCGGCGATGGACGAGGTGGAGGGGATCGTGCGGCCGATGCACCGGTGGGTGCGCGATTTCAAGGTCGAGAACCAGCTCGCGATCCTGCAGGACTTCGGGCGCCAGCAGCAGCGGCTGCGCGCCTCGCTCGGCGGGGTCGCCGCGCTTTCGCTCGTGATCGGCGGGATCGGCGTCATGAGCGTCATGCTGGCCGGGGTGAACGACCGCATCCGGGAAATCGGCGTGCGCAAGGCGCTCGGCGCGCAGCAGTCGGACATCTTTCTCCAGTTCCTGTTCGAAGCCGTGGGCGTCAGCCTGCTGGGCGGTCTCGCCGGAGTGGTGGGCGGCGTCGGCCTGATTCGTCTCCTCGCGCGCCTGATGGTCGAGCAACCGCCGGTGCTGGTTCCGAGCGCGCTCTGTCTCGGCGCCGCCGCCAGCATCGCGACCGGCCTGCTCGCCGGGATTTATCCTGCGCTGCGCGCCGCGGCGCTCGATCCGATCGACGCGCTGCGCACCGAATAGGATCTACCATGCTTTTTCTCACCGGCATGCGCGACGGCGTCCGCGAGATCCTCGCCCACCCGGTGCGCTCGCTCCTCACCCTGTTCGGCCTGATCTGCGGCGTGGCCTCGCTCATCGCGATGATCGGGATGGTGCACGGCATGCTCGCGGGCTGGCGGGCGTTTCTCTACGAAACCGGGGGGCTGGAAAAAGTCGGCAGCGTCGCATCGCGTCCGCCGGCCTACCAGAAGCATCTCGCCGGAATCTCGCCGGGGCGCACCGCCCGCGACGCGGAGGGCATCTGGCGCAACGTCCCGGGCGTGACGCATATTTCGCCCGAGTTTGCGATCGACGAATACGGCGGCACCGAGGTGAAGCGCAAGGGGCGCCGTTCGCCCGACAACCTGGTCTACGGCGTCGTTCCGGATGTGATCGTGATCAACCGCTACGAGATGGAGCGCGGGCGGTTCATCGCCTCGCTCGACGGGGAGCGCGGGCGCTGTGTCGCCGTCATCGGCGCGCAGGTCGCGAAGGACCTTTTCACCCCGGCGGAAGATCCCCTGGGCCAGACCATCGACGTGAAGGGCCAGCCCTACAGGGTCATCGGCGTCTTCCGGGAGGCGGTGTTCATGCAGGGCGGCCGCAACGTCGTCGCGTCGAAAAACCGCTCGGTCTGCCTCCCGCTGAAAACCGCGCTGCTGCGTTTCAACGGCGGGTCCGAGCGGCTGACATGGCTCAACTTTCGGGTCGGAGACGTCGAGCACCTCGACGAGGTGGTCGACGCGATCCAGAACACCCTGGTGATCCTGCACCGCGGCGTGCTCGACTTCAGCCTCGAGACCCAGGAAGAGCGCGCCACCGAATACCGTCGCACGGAGCGCAGCCTGAAGACCTCGATGGGCGGCGTCTCGGCGATCTCCCTCTTCGTCGGCGGCATCGTCATCACCAACATCATGCTCGCGTCGATCAAGGAGCGGATCCGCGAGATCGGAGTGAGAAAGGCGCTGGGCGCGCGCCGGCGCGATATCTTCATGCAGCTGATGGCCGAGGCGCTCGCCATCGGCGCCGTGGGCGGCGCGCTCGGCGTTCTCGCCGGCATCGGGCTGGTCAATCTGCTCGTGTGGCTGCTGCCGGGCCAGCCACCGCCTTTGCTGGTGCCGTCGGCCATCGCCCTGGGATTCGGCGCGAGCCTGCTCACCGGCTTGATCGCGGGAGCCTACCCCGCGTTCACCGCTGCCCGCCTCGACCCGATCGGGGCGTTGCAGAACGAATAGCGTCCTCTGCCCGTCGAACCGGGCGGTCGCCGGACGCGTGGCTATTTGCCGGACTTCGGGGGCTCGACCACCGTGGGCGTGCCGACGTTGACGTGACCTTCCGGGAGGGAGCTCGAGACGGTCAGCTCCTCCTTGTCGATCACCCGGTCGAAATACACCGCGCCCGCGGCCAGCATCTTTTCCATCTGCGCGTTCAGATCCTGGTCGGCGTCGTCCGTGTTGATCGTCGTGTGCCAGAGCTGCTTGGGCTTCGTCCGCTTTTCTCCCTCTTTCCTGGGCCCGCGATACTCCCACGCCGTCACATTGATGATGAGCTTCTCGCCGTCGGCGCGCTGCTGTTTCTCCTCGTAGCCCGGCTCCAGGTGCCGCATCGCGTCCTTGGGGATGCCGACGATGGTCACGGTCCGGCCGCCCATGGCCCCGATGCCGTCGATGCCCGGCGCGTCGGTTTCGATCATGCCGTCGTCGGTGTAGGGATTTTTCAGCCACCCGCGTCCATAAAGCACCGTGACCAGGATCTCCGGGTTGGTGCCCGCCGCCGCCTCGCGAAAACCGTGCGCGGCCAGAACGCGGTTGAGGTTCTTGAGCAGCGCAAATTCGTTGACCGGCCGCACGAGCTTGTTCTCGGGGTTGTCGATCTGTTCGATCGAGATGACCGTGTAGACCTTCCCATGTTCGCGGAGGGCCTCCTTGCCCAGGCCCTTGAAGGCCCGCTCCACCTCGGAACGCACGTTGATCTGATACTCCGGCTCGTCCGCTCGCGCGCGCAGCAGGGTCAGGCCGACGACGACCGCCAGCGCGAGCATGCGGACGGCCGGGACGAAGAACCCGGGCGCGGGAGGGCAGGAAGGAGCGGCTTTGGGGGTCATGACAACGAGACGCGCGGACGAATGAATTCAGTTATCAGGAGTTTTGGATTTTCCGAAAAATCGGGAAAGGCCGCTTTCGCGTGGCGGGCTCATCCATTCGACAATCGCTCCGCGACCCTGTCAATGGGCGGCCGCGGCCGGCTCCCGGGCTTTCATTTCTCCGCAGCAGCCCGGCGCTCGTAGAATTCCTTCAGCACGAAAAACGCCTCCTTCTTCCGGCCGTCGCTGCTGATCAGGCCCTTCCGGTTCCAGCCGTCCTGCACCTTCGGGAGCACCCGTCGCGGCGAGCGAAAATCACAGAGGATCCATGGCGTCGTCCCGCGCCACTGCGGGATTTTTTCCAGCATGGCGAGGGTCCGCCGGTAAACGTCGACCTGAAACTCCTCGCTGAAGCGGGTCAGCGCATCGGCGTGAAAACCCTGCAGGGCGTCGGCGCCAAATTCGCTGACGACCACCGGTTTCCCGTAGCCGAACGACCAGGTGATCTCCGGCAGCTTCGCGGGCAGTCCGTCGTACCAGCCGATGTACTCATTGAAACTGAGCAGGTCGCAGGCCTCGCCAAAGGGGTCGTCGACGATCCGCAGGCTGGGCCGCGCCGGATCCCCGCGCACCTGCATCGCCGCCGCCACGAGGCGCGCGGGATCGAGCGAGCGCGCCGTGGCGACGAGGGTCTTGAGAAATCGCGTGCGCGCCTCACTCACCGGCGTCTCGTTGGCGACCGACCAGACAATCACACTCGCGCGGTTGCGGTCGCGAACGATCAGGTCCGTGAGCTGCGCCTGCGCATTCTGCAGCGTCGCGGGATTTTCCCACTGGATCGTCCAGTAAACCGGCACCTCCTCCCAGAGCAGGAGGCCCAGTTCGTCGGCCACGCGGGCCATGTGCTCGCTGTGGGGATAATGCGCCAGCCGGACGAAATTCGCGTGGAGCTCGCGGGCCCACCCGAGCAGCAGGCGGGCGTCGGCCAGCGAGTGGGCGCGGCGCCCCTCCAGCGGATTTTCCTCATGGAGCGAAATGCCGCGCAGGAAGATGGGCCGGCCATTGAGGAGAATGTCGGAGCCGCGCACCTCGATCGTGCGGAATCCAATCCGGTCGCGGATGCGGTCCGCCGAAGTCGCGAGCGTCACCGCATAGAGGCGCGGAGTTTCGGGCGACCAACGCTCCAGGTGCGGCGCCGCGATTTCGAAATGCGCCGCGCCGGAGTCGTCGGTGTCCGCCTCCGCGGCGACGCCCGCGCCTTCGATTGTGACCACCACATGCTGGCGGGGCTCGGCGCCGTCCAGCTGCACGCTCGCCTCGATCCGGTCGGGGGAGCCCTGCTTCAGCTGCACGCGATAGTCCCGGACAAAGGTCCCCGGGGTTTCGACCAGGCGCACGTCCCGGGTCAGGCCGCCATAGTTCCACCAGTCGGTGTTCACCGTCGGCACCGCGTCGAGGTGGCGCTGGTTGTCGACGCGGACGACGAGGAAGTTGCCCGTCTCCTTCACGCGTCCCGTCACCTCGAACTCGAACGGCGTGAAGCCGCCGATGTGGCGGCCGAGTTTCTCTCCGTTCAGATAAACGTCGGCCTGATAGTTCGCCGCGCCAAAATAGAGGAAGAGGCGCCGGCCCGGCGCGGCCGGCCGGTAATCGAACCGGCGCCGATACCAGACTGTGCCTTCATAATAGAAAAGCCGCTCGGCTTGGGAATTCCAGTCGCCCGGGACCTGGAGGGTGGGACTCTCGTCGAAATTGTACTCGACGAGCTCGGACTTGTCGGCGGCGTGCCGGTCGAGAAAATATCCGCCCGCGGGCTTCGCCGACGCATCGAAGGCCTGCCGGCGGTAGTCGTAGTAACCGGTTTCGTAGGGATCGACGATCACATGCCACGGTCCGTTCAAATCCAAGCCGGGACGCCCGTAGACATTCTGCAGCGCGGGAGCCCCAAGCGTCGACAGCGCGCCGCCGAAAATCAGGCCCAGGAACACCAGCGGGCCAAGGAATCCGCGCGCAATCATGGCGGCGGCTGCCCCGTCAGCGGACGCGGGTGGTGACGAGCGACTGGTAGAAAGTCGCGCTGAACTTCGGGAAGAGAAGGAATTCATCATACGGAAAGTGCTGGGCGAACATGCGTGCGATGGTGCCTTCCTCCGGGTCCATGTTGCAATACGTCGTGGCGGCACCCGTCCAGCCAAAGCGGCGCGGCCGATCCGGGCGAAGACGCGGGGGGTTCAAAGTCCCGGGCGCTTCGGAAGGGCCTCTTGAAGGGCATCACGCCGCGCGGCCCGGAGCGGGGATCGCTTGCCTGTTTCGCGGGGCGATCCACGCTGCGATTTCTTTTTCCGATGTCCCTGCAGACCCTCCTCGACCGCTACAAAAATCATTACGCGACGATTGCCGGCCAGCATCAGCCGGATGACGCGGCGGCGTTGGCTGTCGGCGGCGAATTCTATACCGTCGGCGCGCTCGAATATTATGTGCTCAAGGCCCACGGGCTGAACGAGTCGATGCACGTCGTGGACGTGGGATGCGGCACCGGACGCCTGGCCGCACAGCTCGCGAGACGCGGTCACCCGCATTATTCGGGCTTCGATATCATGGAGTCGGCGGTTTCCTATGCGCGGAATCTCTGCCGGATGCCGGCATGGAAGTTCGGCGTCACCGATGGCTTGAGCGTCGACGTCCCGACGGCGAGCGCGGACATGGCGTGTTTCTTTTCGGTCTTCACCCACATCACGCACGAGCACACCTTTCTCTACCTGAAGGAAGCCGGGCGCCTGCTGAAACCCGGCGGACTGGTGATTTTCACCTATCTGGAATTTGCGGTGCACTCGCACTGGGACGCGTTCGCGAAGGCCGTGAACAATTTCGGCACGGACGCCGAGCCCGTGGTTTTTCTCGACCGCGCGGGCCTCACGCAGTTTGCGAACCGTCTCGATTTCGAGGTCCTCGCCCTGGTCGAAGGCGACAAGCCGACCTTCCCGATCGAGGAGGAGCTGACGCTCGGACCCTGCGTGGTGATGAAAGACCGGGGCCTCTTGGGCCAGTCGATCGGCATCCTGCGCAAACGCCCCGCCTAATCCACCGCGTCTTCACGCGAATCGAATCCGGGCGGCAGCGACGACGACCATGTTCCGAATCATTTCCCGGACTCCGGAGCAGAAGGCTGATCTCGAGTGGACTTGGGAAAGGTGTGATGAGGATTTTTTCGCGGCCGGAGCCTGCCATATTCTGGCGGGCACATTTTTGGAAATGCATCCGGCCGCGGGCCACCACGCCCTGATGCTTCAACCCGCGGAGGGCTTTCGCGGCGGTCATGTGGTCGCGACCGACGGCACGACCGTGTTCGATTGCCGGGGCTGGAGTCCCCTCGCGGTGTTTCTCCATCGCTACACCGAAGGTTGCCGCGCGATCTATCCCGGTTGGAACTGCACTCTCGTGAAAGTGGCAGCACCGCTCAGCTGGGCCTTTGCGCGGGAAACGAATTGCCGGCACGCGTCACAGTTTTTCCGCGACCCGATTCCTCGCGCGCAGGCTTTCATCCGGGGGTTTCCACCGCCCGCGCCGTCCGGCCCGGAATAGATTCCGGTTTTTTTCCGAGCGGCGCTTTCAGATTCCGGACGCCGCCGGTTTCCGCGCGCAGATATTTTTCTGCCGGACGATCTCGCGGATCGTGCTGATGAAATTCAGGGCGACCAGCGACGTTGGGAGGTCGCACCAGACAGCCTCCAGATCGACGAACAGATCGGTGCCGCTGTCCTTCAGCGGCTTCATGACGAGGGTCCGATTCTGCGAGATCCCGCCGACCGTCGGGACAAGCGACACGCCCAGTCCGCTCTCGATCGCCGCGCGAAACGCTTCGGTCCCCTCGATCTGCCTGAGGTGCATCTTCAGGGACCGGTTTTTGAAGATCCGCCGCGTGATCGCCACGTGCAGGGACGCGGCCTCCTTCTTCAGCGAAAGACAGAGGATCGGCGCCTGCGCCAGATCGGCCAGCGCGACCCGCGCCGGGCGGGCCAGGGGATGACTTCGCAACATCGCCGCCCGGATCGGCGAGTGGGCGATTTCGACGTGTCCCATCCCGCTTGGCAGATATGCGGCTCCGGCGACGGTGAAGCCGACCTGAAGATTCCCCGACTCCACGGCTTCGATCTGCGAAACCAGCGACATCTCCACCAGCGTCACTTCGACGTTGGGAAACTTCCGATGGAACGCCGTCAGGGTCGCAGGCATGAATCCCATCAGGAGCGGTTCGACGTACCCCACCGCGAGGCGGCCGCGAAGCCCGTTGGCCGCATCCCGGGTCAGGGCCATCGCCCGCTGTGACTGCGACAAGATGTGGCGCGCTTCCGTCAGGAACGTGGCGCCTGCTTCCGTCAACCGGACCCCGCCCTGATTGCGGCTGAGCAACTGGACGCCAAGTTCGGACTCCAGGTCCCTCACCTGCCGGCTGAGCGCCGGCTGCGCGATGTGCAGGCGCTGGGAGGCCTTGCGGTAGCTGAGCTCGTCGGCGACCGCCACGAAGTACCGCATGTGCCTCAGCTCCACGCGATGCTCTGATAATAAAAAGCGATCGCCGTAGGAAGAACAAAGTAATTTGGGGCGGACGGTCCTGTGCTACCTTGCCGCCGCTGTTCCCGCGACGGAGCCGCTGCACCGAAATCAACCGCCAGGCCAAAAAACCGAAGTCCTCCCCCATGCCTTCCTGCTCACATGCGAATCCTGCATCTTGAGGACAATCCGCTGGATGCCGAACTCGTTCACAATGCACTTTCCGCCGAATTTGCCGAGTGTGTCGTCACCGTGGTGGTCACCCGGAAGGACTTTGCCGCTCAGCTGGCCGCGGACCCTCCCGACCTGATTCTTTCGGACTTTTCCCTGCCCGGCTTCAGCGGCCTCGAGGCGCTGGCTTTGGCCCGCGAAGGCTATTGCCACATTCCGTTTGTTTTTGTCTCCGGCACGATCGGCGAGGAACGCGCCATCGCCGCCGTCCGCGCGGGTGCGTACGACTACGTTCTCAAGGACAGCCTGGCCCGCCTTCCGGTGGTCATTCGCCGCGTGCTGGAGGATTCCGACCGGCGCCGCCTGCGCGAAAAGGACGTCTGCCGCATCCGGGAACTGATCGGCGTCATCGAACACGCCGCCGAAGCCATCGTCGTCAGTGACATGTCCTCGCGGATCACGCTCTGGAACGACGGCGCCGTCCGCCTCTACGGGATTCCCGCCGCCGAGGCGGTGGGCCGGACTTCCGAGGAGGTTTTTCCGGCAGGCCAGCTCGGGGAACTGCAGGACGCGCGCGCGATCACGCTGGAAAAGGACCACTGGCGCCGGGAACTCGGCATCGTCACCCATGATGGCCGGCACATCGTGGTCGATCTCCACATGACCCTGGTCCGTGACGCCCAAGGCCGTCCCACCGCGCGCCTGACGATCGCGACGGACGTGACGGAGAAAAAAAAGCTCGAGGAGAAGTTTCTCCGGGCGCAGCGGGTCGAGGGGCTGGGCCTGCTGGCCGCCGGGATCGCTCACGATTTCAACAACATCCTCGCCCCGATGGTCATGGCCTTTCCGCTCCTGCGCCAGCGCGCCCACCATCCGGCGGATCTCCGGCTGCTGGAAATCCTCGAGAAAAACACCGAGCGCGGCGCCAGCCTGGTCCGCCAGATCCTGGGCTTCGCCCGCGGCGCCGCCGGCGATTTTCAGCTGACCCAGGTCCGGCATCTCCTCCGGGACGTCGGCGAAGTCATCGAGGCAAGTTTTCCCAAGTCGATCGTCCTGGACGAACAGGTGCCCGACGCGCTCTGGCCGATCCACGCGAACCCGACGCAGATCCACCAGATCCTGCTGAACCTCGCGGTGAACGCCCGCGATGCGATGATGCCCCGCGGCGGCACCCTGCGCCTGCGCGCCGAGAACCGGACCCTGGTCGAGCCGGCGGCGCTCGAGGGCGCGCGGCCCGGGGAATTTCTCATTCTCGAAGTCTCCGACACCGGCACGGGAATGGCGCCCGAGGTGATCGCGCGGATCTGGGAGCCGTTTTTCACCACCAAGGCGGAGGACAAGGGCACGGGACTCGGGCTCTCCACCGTGCGCGGCATCGCGGCGGCGCACGGCGGTTTCGTCACGGTCGAGAGCCGCGTCGGATACGGCAGTTGCTTCCGGGTCTTCCTGCCGGCGGTCAAACCGGCCGGCCACGCGAGTGCGCCGGTCGCGGAGCCCGCGACGCCCCAGGGCAACGGCGAGCTCGTGCTGATCGCGGACGACGAAGCCGACGTCCGCGACCTCATTGCGGCGATTCTGGTCCAGCACGGCTACCAGGTCCTGACCTGCAAGGACGGCATCGAGGCGATCGGGCTGTTTTCCCGGCGGGGACCGGAAATCAAGGCCGTGGTCACGGACATCAGCATGCCCAATCTCGGCGGCGCCGCCCTCGCCCTCGTGCTGCGGCGGCTGCAGCCCGCCATTCCGATCCTGGCCACGAGCGGCTTGGGCAGCGCCGATCCGGCGGGCGCGTCCGAATCCGCGGCATTCTCCGCGACGCTTTCGAAACCCTTCACGGTGGATGCCCTCCTCCTCGCCGTGCACCGAATCCTGCTGAAATCATCGATCCCGTAGCCGCCAACCCCCTCCGGTCATTTGCCGGAGGGCGTATTGCCCGGGACCAAGCTGAAGAGGGAGACCGTCGACCTCGGGGAGGGCGACGCAATGACCAGCGCGTCGTGGAGAAAAAGATCGGTCGCGACGGTATCCAATGAGTGAGTCTGATCCACCACTTGACGCGTCACCGTGGTCTCGCTGGTCCACGGCAAGCCACTCACGTGGATTTCAACTTTCGAAAGGTCTCCACGGTAATTGCTGACGAGAATATTGGCGTGCTTCTTGTCAGCCGAGAGTCCGGCCAGCACCGAGACGCCCTTCTCGATATCGCTCCCGCTCGCCTTTACTCGGGCAGGTGTCTCGAGCATCTGGCTAAAAGCCTTGAACGCATAAAAAATGGGCCGGCGTGCGCCATAGCGGTCGGCAAAACCAAAACCGAGGGTGTCGCCTGCATAATAAGCCGCGCCGGTGATCGTCGTATCCTGGAGGAAGGTCAAAAACGCCACATCGAACGACCCGCCTTCCGCACTGCCGATCCGTTCGAACTGCTTTCCCATCTCCACGGGATCATAAAACCAGTCGTTGAATGACCGGAAAGCGGGCGCCCATTCGTCGAGTTGGTTCTCGGTTTTGGGATAACCATACTTGAGCAAAAGGCGGTGCACCTCGGCGATCTGCTTCAAGGGCATGACATGGTCGGCGCCGTAGCTGTGCCACGAGCAGAAATCGAGAGGGAGGTTCCGCTTCTGGCAGCTGGCGAGGAAGTCCTCGAGCCACCGGAAGGTCGCGAGGTCACTGCCGCCGGAGAATGCCGGGCCGCCGACCTTCAGCGCCGGGTCGAGTTCCTTCAGCACTTTCGAAACCACGCTGTAGAATTCGAGATACTCCTCCTGGGTCCCCAGCCAGAAAGATTTCAGGTTAGGCTCGTTCCAAATTTCCCAATATTCGATATTGTAGTGAAATCCGCTGGCCCAGCCCTGGTTGTAATGACGGACGATGTTCGCGCAGATTTTCGCAAACTTGGCCGAATCCGCCGGCATGCGATTCGATTTCGCCTTCTTGTATCCTGACTTCGCCTCCTCCACGAGGTAGATATCGACGCCCAGCCCCAAATTGTAGATCGGCTTCGCCCCGACTGCCATGATGGCGCCGATATACCGGTCGGTTAACTCGAAATCGTAATTCGCCGGATCGTCCGCATCCGCATCCATGTTTCGAAAAATATACTGGATGTGCACGCAGTCCTGCCCGGGGTAATTCGGCGCAATGGGACGGACCAGGGGGATCTTCAGCTCCCGGAATTGATCCGAGAGATCGATCGTGAAGTTTGCGGCGTATGGACCGCAGTTGACACCGAACAACGGGCGAATGGTCCCGACCGGCGCGGAAAAATCGACGTCGATCCGCTGCACGGCGGAAGCGGGCTCCTGCGGTGCGCCTTCGGCTCCAGCGACGCTGATCAGGCCAAAAACGGCCGCCAGGAATACGGCGCTGCGGGTGCAGGTGGAAGACGAGGCGGAGTGTGGCATATGAATCTTCGGATTGATCAACAGCGGTTGCGGTGGTGCAGCCTGAAGCCCCAGGGGGTCGCTGGCCGGGCTGCGGTTTCTAAAAAAATCTCCGGGAGTGCGTGCCCGAGGGTGCTCGCGGCTGTGTTGTCATCCTCCGGCTGCACGCGGGAGGTTATCGGCCGAAGCGCGCGAAATAATTCCGCGGTCCACGCAATCGGTTCATCGAAACTGTCGTCCATAATCGCGTCGGGGAGTCCGGATTCCAAGGGTGAGAATGCCTCATCTGCGGGAAACCGTCTACGCCTATGGACTCAATGTCTGGCATTATTCACTCACCTCAAAGCGGAGCATGATGAAGCCAATGGGGTTATCCCGAAGGGGCATGGCTCAATTCCCGACAAACTTTCCGAGATTGGGCCCACTGGGATTCGAACCCAGAACCAAAGGATTATGAGCGCGCGTGCTACCATTTTTGGATGATTACGAATGTCCGCTCTTCAACGCAAAATGTCCTGTTCTACGAATTGAAGTACAGCAGTTGCGGCAAAATCGAAGGATCCCATGCCGTTAACCGCCGAACCTGAGATTCACTTCCCGGAGCCAAAAAGTGGCCAATGATTTCGATCCGGTTTCAACGTTCGCAGGTCTGCAAAAATTGAAGCGTAGGGTGCGCGGCGACACGCAGCGCTACTTTAATCGAGCCGACATTCCCTGCTATTTGATCCGGCTGAAATGCGGAGTCTACCGGGGGCACTTCGCGCTTGGCGCCGACCTCGACGAGGCAACGAGAAGTGGCACGGGTCTCCGACCCGTGAACGCGGACTCCGCCGACCGCGAACGTCGGGCTCAACCCTTCAGTTCACCGCGTTCGGTCGGCTGCAGTCCGTGATCGCCGGCGCGACGGTCCGCTACGAGGGGCGCGAGAGCCCGAGACGGACCTGGGCCGCGAATGCCTCAAAGTCCCGCACACGACCGTGGCGGAGTACCTGGCACTCGTCCAAAAATACACCCAGCTCGACCCTCCGACTTTCGCTGGCTACCCGATAAAATTTCGCGGAATCGTCGGAGCGATCATAGGCTTTAAGCCTACGGGGGCGGACAAATACTCCAGCCAGAGTCCCGTCACTTCGCTGTGGAGGAAAGCAGTGGATGCGGTGCCGCTCGCCAAAAGGCTAACGCGATCGCCGATGCGCTGCTGAGGAAAATGGTCGAGCAAGGCCTGGCTGTGCCAAGGGCGCGTGAGCATCCCGTCATAGAGTGTGTAACAAACTAGGATTGCAGCCCGCGCCCGCTTCCCCGACTACTCCCAGCTGTTCTTTGGCCGGGCCTATAGCTCAACGGTTAGAGCAGAGGACTCATCAATTGGTGCCGGCGATCGGGAAACCGTCGCCGGGATTCGGGGAAATTCGGAGAAGCCGTCGCCTTCAACAGCACGGTAACGCCGAGCCGAGCTGCCGGTGCACTGGCAGAAGGTGTAGAGACTAGCGGAGGGTTTTAGTCCCTTAATGACCGCAACCAGCTCCCGACACCCGCAACGGATCATGCCGTGGGTGATGACATAGTCCAAGCCGGACGGAAACGACCGGGCACTTGAATCCTTTGGTTCTGGGTTCGAATCCCAGTGGGCCCACCAAGAATAATTTCGAGGGCGTTTCGTTTCCGGCGGATCAGCTCGTCCTGCGGCAAGTGTCGGAAGTCGATCGTCAAGGCCGGTCGATGCCGTTCATTTGCCGACGAGCCGGCGCACTTCGGCCAAGATTTCCGCCAACGGGACCGTCTTTTGCAGGTAGCTCGCTACATTCGGACTGAGACTATCACGCACCACCTGCGGGTCGATGTACACTCCGGTCAGGAGCATCATCGGCGTGTCGGGATATTTGGCCTTCAAGGTCCGGATCATATCCAGCCCATCCGAGTCTTCCAGCTGCAGGTCCGAGATGATGAGTTGTGGCGGATCGGTCGCAATCAGGCGCTCCGCCTCGAGGGCCGATGCCACATCCGACACGCGATAGCCCTCGTAACCGAGCGCATGCCCCAGGACCTCCCGGATTTCGGCTTCATCGTCGACGATCAATATATGCTTCGCCATGGGTCAGTGGGATTCCTCTGCGTTCCGAGCATTTCGCAGAATCACGATTCCGCCAACGACTTTGTCGCCGTCGCGCAGCGGGAACATCGTGAGGCGGACGGAGACTGGCCGGCCGTCCTTGTCGTCGATCGTCGCTGGAAGATCCCGGAGGTCGCGGCCTTCGTTCAGCGCGTAGACGAGCGGGCTGGTTTTCGAACCGCCTGGTGCGTCCGGTCCGTCCAATCGCACCACGTCCGAGAGCGGCCGGTCGATCAGTTCCATCAGCGTGCGCCCGGTGAAGTGCGGGACAGCGGGATTCACCCGCGAGATGTTCCGGGCTTTCGTCAGCACGAATACGAGGTCGGTGATCGAGTTGATGATCAGCTGGTCGTAACGCCGCTGATGCACGAGCGCTTGATTGGTCCAGCGACGCTCCAGATTCTCGGCCTGCAATTTCACATTGGCGGCGGCGACCTCGGCCGTGCGTTCCTGCACGCTTTTTTCCAGTTGCCGGTTTTTCTTCAGGGTTTCCTGCATGAGCATGAAGGACCGGGTCAGGATCCCGATCTCGTCGTTGCGACGCGGCGGGGCGATTTCCTGCTCGAGGTTTCCGGCCGTGATTTCCTGCGAAACTCGCGTGAGCTGCTCGAGCGGGCGCAGCGCAAAGCGGGTGGTCAGGAGCACGATGGCCAAAAGAAGCACCATGGTGACGGCCAGTGATACCGTCGTGATCCACCGGAAGGCACTGACCTGCTGGAGAAACTCCGCCTCCTTGTAGCCCACCACGACGCCCCAGCCGCCGATCTGCACGGGCTTGTAGTTCTCATGGACCCTCACGTGCAGAAGGTTCGAGGCGTACGAAAGCGCGCCCTGCCGGTTGGTCGACACCCGCTGATAGATCTGGGCCAGCTCCGGCATGCTCGCGCTTTGTGCGAGGCTCTCCATCGTCTCGGTGAGGACGTACTTCGGGTTGGGATGCGTGATCAGCCGTCCCGTCTTCGAGAAGATCATCACGTAGCCGGTGTCGAAAAATTCGTTCTGGTGTGCCAGCTCCCGCACCCAATCCAGGGCCAGACCGGCGGCGACCACGCCCGCAACAGTCCTCCGGCCATTGATCGTGCGGTAGAACGGCGCCGACACCTTCACCACGTCGGCATTCGCTCCGCCCTGGTCGAAAAACGGCTCGCTCCACGCGACATCCCTCCGTCCCAGCGCGGTGGCGTACCAGTCGTGAGTCCAATATTGGTAGTCCTGCGCCGCCAAGTCGCGGGCCACCAGCTTGCCACCGGAACGCGAAAGATAACGGCCGAAGCGTTCGATGCCCGGCTCCAGCACGTACGGTTCGAAGGAAATGCTGAACTCCGAAAAATTCGCGGTCCCGGTCATCACGTTGCCGATGATCCGGTTCACTTCCGCCGGCGAGAGTTCCCGGTCCTCCAGGTCCTGCGCGATGTAGCGCACCGTCGTCTCCACCGATCGAAGCTCCTTCTGCAGGCCTTCCACGAGCGCAATCGTGGCGGTGGCCGCCTGGAGCTCCGCCTGCTGCAGCACGATCTCTTCGGCCGCGCGGCGCTTGAGCTCCGTGACCACCGGAACGGCGATGAAGCCCAGAAACAGGATGATGCCAGCCAGGCGAACCGGAAGCCGGTCAAAGAAAGCGACGCGCATGGGAGGATCTAGAATTGGATTTTAAAGATCTCCCCGTGATTGGGGAACTTCGAAAGCTCGGACAACTGCCGCGTGGGCGGATCGTAGACGAGCAACCCGCGCTCGGTGGCGATCAGCATGTAGGCGTCGCGGTCGCGGTTGCCCGGCAATTCGCCCCACGCCTCGCGCCGGTTGCAGATCAGGACCCCGATAGGCATTGCCAGACTTTTCCCGTGCTCCCGCAGGATGGCGAGGCTCGTCGCGACCTGCAGCAGCCGGGCATATTCCAGGCCATCGTAGGAACCCAACCGGGCTTGCGGCAGATCGACGCCGACGCAGCGCGCGGCCGCTTCCAGCCACGCCGCCAGCACGGGAAGCGAACTGCTCTCGAGTACCGCATACTCGCGGTCGACGAAGTCGATGTCCTGAAGTTCCTTTACTCCGCCCCGGCGCACTTCGCGGATGAAGGTCAGGAAACCGATGCTCTTGATCCCGCCGTCGTCTTCCCGCACGAGAGCCGGAAGCGGAAACTTTGGCAGGCTCAGGGACGGCCCCGCGCCGATCAACGGCACGCCCAAGGCAAAAATGAAGAAGGCGACGAAACGCTTCATGGCTCAGAGGTTCACCGCCAGGATGGCATCCCGGTTGGGATAATCGGCCAGGGGCACGATGGTGCCGTTCTGCGGCTCAATGATGAAGAAACCGTCGCTCGTCCCGACGACGACGACCGAGTGGGAGATGCCGGCCTTGATCCCCGCGAAGTCGTGGTCGTTGAAGACGATGGCCCAGCCAACGCAGATCGAACCGCGGGTCTCGCCGCCCTTGCGCGCGAGCAGGTCGGCGAAGGCGACAAAACAGCGCGAGTATTTGTCGCAGTCGAAGATCGGCTCTTCGTAGCGCATGTCGAGCGACACCTCGAGTTTCCGGAACCACCTCACGAAAGCCAGCAGCCATTCGTGGTCCGGTCGCACAAAGAGCCGGCGTGCGTAATTGATGTCGGGCTGCCTGGCCGTCGACTTTCTGAATTCGGCGATGACGTCCTCGATCGTGCCTTGTGACGATTTCGCCATCACCCATTTGGGTGGAAAAGGCAGGGGAATCATCGGCTGTCGCGCCAGCGCCGCAAAATCCGGCGAGAGGCGATCGACGTCCTCGTCCGCGGCTGAATTGACCGCCGCGCAACCGAGCGCCACGCCGACGAGCGAGGCGAAGCGGAAGGGGGCGCGCTTCATCGGGAGACAGTGTGACGAACGGAAGGACCAAGAGACGAACGACGAGGGCGGGGCTTTCGCAGCTTTCGCGGAGGGCGAGCGAAACTCACGAGAACCCCTTCAGGCGGACGAGGAATTCGGTGTCGTGATCCGCAGGATGCTCAGCGATATCGCGGGAGGCGACCTCGACCGAGCCGCCGAACTGCTTCTCCATGGTATTCATCCTTGTCGCGATCATGGGCATCAGGGCAAACGCAGGGAGTGGTTCGAGGCGGGGTCCGACAACATAACGGCAGAGAAGCAGAGTGAACGCGCCGCAGCGTAAGAGGGTCAAGGGCGGAGCGCCAGACCGCCTGGTCGATTGGCGGACGGTGCGACGGTCCTGTGGGATCAGGGAATTCTCCAGACGCCCCCCAGGTCGTGCTGCGGTTGTGACGGTTCTCTGTTTTTAACCGCGAAGAACGCCAAGATCGCGAAGGAAAATCGAGGGCTTGGACCTTCGCGCTCTTGGCGTTCTTCGCGGTTCACTGATTGGCGACTCGGCATCCCGTTGCTTTTTTGGCGCGACGGGGACTTTCGGATTATAACGGACACTGATATCGTCGCCGGGGTCGCGGGCCCGGGGTTCCTGCTGTCGTTTCCGACGATTGCAGGGCGGCAGGCGCGGAAGTGATTGCGCGGACACCGCATAGGTTTTGTCCCGGATCCTGTCCTTCGGCGGTCAGCTCATCTTCGCATCCCGCGGCCCCGAGTCACCGCCGGGCGAAACCGGAACCGCCCCGGCGATCCCACCACTAATCCGCATGAAGACATCCCTTGCCGCCGGTGGGACGATGCGAGCCGCGGCCAACGCGGGACAGCGATCCGTTCTGAAATCGGACGTCGCTGCCGCTTCGCCTCCACGCAGCTTTTCCGGAAAGGCTTTCGTTTCACGTCGTCGTGAGGAGGGTCCATGGCTCGGGAACTACGGGTGCTGATAATCGAGGACTCGGTCCACGACGCCGAGCTCTGCCTCGAGGCGCTGCGGGAAGCCGGGTATGAGCCGGTTTTCACCCGCGTCGACGCCCTCGCGGCCATGCGGAAGGAGCTGGATGCGAAGTCATGGGACGTCGTGCTGTGCGATTATTTCCTGCCGGGCTTCGATGCGCTCGAGGCCATCCGTCAGATCCATGAACTCTGCGCGGACCTTCCCGTGGTCGTCGTGTCCGGTTCGCTGGGCGACGAAGCCGCCGCCGCCGTGATCAAGGCGGGAGCGGCCGATTACCTTTTGAAGGACCGCCTCGCCCGGCTGGGCGCCGCCGTGGATCAGGCGATCCAAGGAAGCCTGCTCCGCCGCGTCCACCAGCAAAACCTCGAGGCGCTCGCCGGCGCGAAGGAGATGCTCCAGACCGTCTTCGACTCCGCGCCGGTGGCCATCCTGGGCATCGACCTCGAGGGACGCATCCGGAAATGGAGCGCCGGAGCGGAACGCATGTTCGGATGGACCGAGGCGGAAACGATCGGGAAAATATGCCCGACAATTCCCGAGGACTCGATTTCGGAGTACCAAGCCATGGTCGCTCGGGTGGTCCGCGACCATCAGGAGCTGCTGGAGGTCAAGCTCCGCAAAAAAAAGAACGGCGAGATCGTCCAGGCCAGCGTCCGCGCCGCGCCGCAGCACGACGCCACCGGAAAGACCGTCGGCATGGTCGCGATCATGGAGGACCTCACCGCGCGCAAAAAGGCGGAGGCGGCGGTGCAGTTCCAGGCCCAGATTCTCAATCACATCGGCGAATCGGTCCTCGCGACGGACCCGGAGGGAAAAATCATCTATGCGAACCAGTTCGCGGCGTGTCTCTACGGCTGGGCCACCGCCGAGATGATCGGACGAAACATCCTGGACCTGGTGATGCCGCCGGAGCGCCAGTCGCAGTCCGACGAAATCATCCAGCGCGTGCGCGCCGGCCAGGTCTGGCGGGGCGAGGCGATGCAGCAGGACAAATGCGGCCGCGTGTTCCCGACCTCGATGACCAGCACCCCGATCCTGGACACGGAGGGAAAGCTGGCCGCCGTGATCAACATCTCGACCGACATCACGGAACAGAAGCAGGTCGAGGCGCAGTTCCTGCGGAACCAGCGCATCGAGGGCATCGGCAGCCTGGCCGCGGGCGTCGCGCACGACCTCAACAATGTGCTCGCCCCGATCATGATGGCGGTCGGGCTCCTGAAAACCACCGCGCGGGACGTCCCGGAAACGAAGCTGCTCGGCACGCTGGAAACCAGCGCGCAGCGCGGCGCCGACCTCGTCAAGCAGGTGCTGCAGTTCGCCCGCGGCGCGGAGGGCCGCCAGGTGCCGGTTTCGCCCGCGAGGGCGATCGCCGAAATGGAGGACGTGATGGCGAGGACGTTTCCCAAATCGATCCGCCGCGAGATCCGCGTCGCCGACAACATCTCCAACATCGTCGGCGATCCGACCCAGGTGCACCAGGTCCTCCTCAACCTCTGCCTGAACGCGCGCGATGCGATGCCGCGCGGCGGCACCCTCACGCTCGCCGCCGAGAACACCATGATCGACGAGCAGTACGTGAAGATGAACCAGAAGGGCCGCACCGGGCCGCACGTCGTCATCACCGTCTCCGACACCGGCACCGGCATCCCCGCCCAGCTGCGCGAGCGGATCTTCGATCCTTTCTTCACCACGAAGGAGCGCGGGAAGGGCACGGGACTCGGGCTCGCCACCGTGATGACGATCGTGCGCGGCCACCAGGGTTTCATCCAGCTGCGGAGCGAACCCGGGCAGGGCACGGAGCTGAAGGTCTTTTTTCCGGCGGACGCGAGAGTCGCCTCCCGCAGCCCGATGCCGGCCCCCAGCCTGCCGCACGGCCAGGAGGAATGGGTGCTGCTCGTGGACGACGAGCCGTCGATCCTTTCGATCACGCAACAGACGCTGGAGGCCTTCGGATACCGCGTGCGCGTGGCGTCGAACGGCGCCATGGCGGTGGCCATCTATGCCCAGTTCATCAGCGAGATCGCGGTGGTGATCACCGACATGACGATGCCGATCATGGACGGCGCGGCGTTGATCCACGCGCTGCACAACCTGAATCCCGAGGTGCGCATCATCGCCGCCAGCGGAGGCGCGAGCACCAACGGAACCCTCCCCTCGCCCGCGGGCGTGAAAGGCATGCTCAACAAGCCCTACACCGCCGAAACCCTGCTCGGCGCCGTCCACGCCGCCCTGAAACGATAACCCCCCGGAATTCCGAACTCCGAACTGCGATCTCCGAACTGCGATCTGCGAACCTTCCGCCGCCCGGTTCACCCCTTGACTCCGCTCGCGGCGACCCCTTCGACAAAGCGCCGCTGCACGATCGCAAAGATCACGATCACGGGCAGCGTCATCACGGTCGCGAGCGTCATCACCAGGTGCCAGGGAATCTGGCCGGTGCTGCCGCCGGTGAGCTGCTCGGCGCGCGCGATGAAATAGAGCAGGCCCACCGGCAGCGTGCAGAGCTCCTCGTTCTGGAGATAAATCAGCGGATTGAAGAGATCGTTCCAGCTCCAGACGAACGTGAACACCACCACGGTCAGCACCGCCGGCAGGCTCATCGGCACCACGAGGCGCCAGAGGATCTCCCACTCCGACGCGCCGTCGAGCCGCGCCGCCTCCAGCAGACTCGGCGACAGCGTCCGGAAAAACTGCCGCAGCAGGAAAATCCCGAACACATTTCCGCCGAGCCACACCGGCACGATCAGGGGCAGGTACGTGTTGACCCACCCGAGCGCGGCGAAGCCCTTGAACAGCGGGATCACCGTCACCTGCGCGGGCAGCATCACGGTCGAGAGCAGCGCGCCGAACAGCAGGTTCTTGTGGCGGACGTCGTAGAAGGCGAAGGCGTACGCCGCGGGACAGCAGGTCAGAAGCGTCCCGACGATCACCATCGTCGCCACGAAAAGCGAATTCAGGAAAAACCGGTAATAGGCGAAGCCCTCCCACACCGTGCGGTAGTTGACCCACTGCGGCGAGGCCGGCAGCCACGCCGGCGGGCTGCGCAGGATCTCCGGCTGGGTCTTGAGGCTCGTCAACACCATCCAGCCCAGCGGCACGAGCATCGCCAGCGCGATGAGCGTCAGCGCCGCATAGAGGCCGGCCGTGGCGAGGGTGCTGCGGCGGTGCATGTCAGTCGGCGTAATGCACCCACCGGCGGCTCAGCCGGAAATTGACCGCCGTCAGGAGAAGGATGAATCCGAACAGCAGCCACGCCATTGCGCTCGCCAGGCCCATGTGGAAATACCCGAAGGCCTGCTGATAGAGATTCAGCCCGTAAAACAGCGTCGCGCGCGCGGGCCCGCCGGGGATCGGCTGCCCCTGCGCCATCCCGAACGCGTACGCGATGTCGAACACCTTCAGGGCGGCGATCACGCCCATCACCACGTTGAAAAAAAGCACCGGCGAAATCAGCGGGAGCGTCACATGCCGGAACCGCGCCCACGCGCCCGCCCCGTCGATGTGAGCCGCCTCGTACAGTTCGCGCGGCACGTTCTGCAGGCCCGCGAGGAAGATCACCATCGGATACCCGAATCCCCACAGGCTCATCACGATCAGCACCACCAGCGCCCAGGTCGGCGAGGAGCTCCACGCCTGCCCCGCAAAACCCGCGAGCCCGAGCACGCGGTTGAGCAGGCCGCCGTCCGCCTGGAAAATATAACCGAACACGACCGCCAGCGCCGCCTGCGGCAGGATCGAGGGCAGGAAATAAACCGCGCGCCACCAGCCGCGCGCCCGCACCGGCTGGTGGAGGAGCAGCGCGAGCGCGAGCGACGCGAGGATCGAGAGCGGAACCTGGATCGCGGTGAACACCAGCGTCACGCGGACCGACGGCCAGAACGCGGCGTCGTGCCGAAAAAGATAAACGTAATTGCGCAGCCCGATGAACCGCGGCGGCGCCACGACTTCGTAATGGCAGAAGCTCAGCCAGAGCGAATACAGCATGGGCCACACGCTGAAGCAGAGCAGCCCCGCGACCGCCGGCCCGACAAATGCCCAGAACCAGACGTGTTTCGCGCGCCCGGCCCTCATGAGTCCGCCGGGTCGAAGGTGGCGAGAAAGGCGTTCGCGGCCGCCTCCGCGCGGCGCCCGGCTTCCTCCGGAGTCAGCTGGCCGAGGACCATCCGGTCGATCTCGGGCTGCACGATCTGGAGCATGATCTCGATGAAGTGCGGATGCCGCGGGATCGGCTCGCCGAATTCGAACTGCGCGTAGGCCGCGCCGAGGTTCCGCGGGCGCTCGTGCCGCCGCGGGCCCCGGATGTTCGCCGCCGCCACCGACTGCCGCACGGCGAGGCTTCCGCGCGCGACGATCTCCGCGACCGCCTCGGGCCGGGTCAGGAATTTCATCAGCGCCCACGCCTCCTCCGGATGCCGGCATGTGCGCGCGATGCTGTAGCCCGCCATCGCCAGCTCGCCCCCGCGCCGCGAATGCGGGCCCGCCGGCAGGAGCTGCACGTCCCAATCGAGCCCGGGCATCTGGTTGTAATTGAGCCAGTAGTTCACATGCCCCCCGACAATCATCGCGACGCGCTCGTTCACGAAGCCGTTGCGCGGCTCGAATCCCGCCGGCGCGCTGAAATGGTGGCGGCTCGATTTCTCCTCGTAAAACCGCAGTCCGGCAATCGCCTCCGGCGAACCCAGGAGGCAGCGCCGGCCGTCCTCGGTGAACACCTTGCCCCCCGCCTGCCGGACATAGATCAGCCATTCGCCCCACCAGTTCTCCACGCGCGAGCAGCCCCAGACGTCTGGCCGGCCGTTGGTCCCCGCGTGCGTGAGCTGCTTTCCATTCGCGACGAGGTCGCTCCAGGTCCACCGCCCGGCCGGCTCGGGGAGTCCCGCCTCGGCGAACATCCGCCGGTTATAATAGAGCAGCGAGAGATTCATGTACTCCGGCATGATGTAATACCGTCCCTCGTGCTGCATCGCCGTGCGGATCTGCGGGAAGAAATCGTCGAGTCCGAATTCCGCGGCGTCGCGCCGCACGTAGGCCGTCACGTCCATCGTCAGCGGCAGCAGATAGCTGATCCACACGTCGCCGGACAAAAAGATATCCGGCAGCTGCCGCGCGGCCGCGAGCGTCTTGAGCCGGACGTTATATTCGCTGTCCGGCACCCAGAGGATGCGCACCTCGATGTCCGGGTGCGCGCGTTCGAATGCCTTTGCCTGCGCCTCATAGTGATCCCGCAGCGGCGTGATCACCGAGTACCACGTGATGACCGTGCGCCCGTGTACCGGCCTAGGCTCGCGGCTGCGACCCGCCCACCAGAATCCGGCCCCCGCGACCAGCGCGAACGCCAGATACGACCAGAGCTCGGGGCGTCGGCGCATCAACGGAAGTTCACCGGCGGGCAGCGGGCGCCGCCCCGCGAGGGACGAAGGGCGACACCCCGGCGCGCTGGCGGCTCAGCCGGCGCCGGGATCTCCCGCTCGCCGCGCCAGCGCGTGGAGGTCGCACGCTTCTGCGGGAATGCCTCAAAAGCGCGTCGAACCCGAGACGTAGAAGGAGCGGGGATCGCCCCAGGTCGTGTACAACGCGAGCGGCGCGGTGTCGCGGTAGAGCTTGTCGAAGACATTCTTCACGTTGACCTGGATGTTCCACTCGCGATGGCTCTCGAGCCTCAGCTTGTAGCCGAGCAGCAGATCGCAGACGCCGAACCCCGGAGTCTTCATCACGAAGTTCGGATCGGGGCTCTGGTTCGAGGCGGAATAGAAGCGCCCGCCGCCGCCGATGAAAAAGCCCTTGGCGCGCTGGCCGCCGAAGTCGTAGCGCGTCCAGAGCGTCAGCATGTCCTGCGGAAACCCGGCGAGCGGACGGCCGATGCGCGTCGGGGTCGTCGACTCGATGATCTTGGATTTGAACGAATGGGAATAGCCCGCGAGCGTCTGCCACGTCGCGGTCGGATTGTACGACACATCCAGCTCGAGGCCCTGCGACTGCTCCGTGTCGCCGTAGGTGAACCAGGGCTGGCGGCCGGTCGCCGTTTCGCGGGCGGTATCGCGCGAGGCGATCTCGGTGCGCTTGATATCGTAGACGGTGAAGGTCGAGACCAGGCGGCCGTCGAGCAGCTCGGTCTTGATGCCGGCGTCGTAGCCCTTGCCCTCAACCGGCTTCGCGGTCTTGCCGTCGGCGTCGACCGAAAACTGGCCCTCGATCGACGTGCTGTAGGTCGCGAACAGCGAGATGCCCGGGATCACCTTGTAGAGGGCGCCGACCTGCGGGGTCCACTTCTTGGCCACCGCATGCGCCTCGGGATTGGTCACCGTGCGCGTGTAATAGATGTCGTGGGTGATCTCGTTGCGGCGGATGCCGTAAAGCAGGTGGAGGTTCCCCCCGGCGTACTCCATGTGGTTCACGAAGTAGTAACCGGTCTGGATGTCGCGGCGGTCGCGCTCGATGCCGAACGACTCGACGATCTCGGTCTGCGCGTCGCGCTTCGCATCCGTGCGCGGGTTGAAGTTCTGGAAGAGGCCATACCGGCCGTCCTGGAACCGCGACGCGGAATCAAACACCCCCGGGGTCAGCTGGAAGACGCGGAGCCATTCCTGCCCGAGCTGCAGCGTGTTTTTCGCGCCGGCAAAATCGAATTTGAAGACGAGCCGGTTGTTGAGGTTGTAGGTGTCGCGGATGTTGCCGAAATTCCCGAAGCGGAAACGCAGCGTGCCGTCGGCGAACGGCTCCTGGTCGCCGCCGATCGAACGCAGCCCCATGAAATCGTCGCGCGCCCAGTTCGCGCTCATCTGGTAGGCGATGTTGTCGGTGATCACCTGCGCGAGGTCGAAGTCGAGGGTCGTCGACTTGTACGCCGAATAGACGCCCTTCCCCATGATGTACTTCCGGCCATAGGGGTCGTCGCCGCCGAAGATGGGGGCGAAAATATTGTAGGTCGGCGCGGCCGTCAGCCCGATCGAGTTCAGGTAGGTGCGCGCGCTCACGCCGGCCGGGACGTTCGGGTTGAAGAGATAGGCCGAGTTCGAGACCGCGTTGGCGCTCGATTCGAGGTCGGTGTTCTTCTTCCCCACTTTTTCGAGATCGATCGTGATGCGCGTCTTCGAGGTCGGCTTGAACAGCAGCGTGCCCCCGAAATAATGCTCCTTCCGGTAGTAATCCGTGCGGTAGCCCTTGGAGTCGATCCCGCCCGCGCCGAAGCGGAACGCCGCGTTGTCGCCGATCGTCTGGTCGAAGTAGAGCTCGCCCTTCAGGAAGCTCCAGCTGCCGGCGGTGACCTTGACCTCCGCGGTGTTGACCCCGATCTCGGGCTTGCGCGTGAGATAGTTCACCAGGCCGCCGGGACGGACGACGCCGAAGAAGACCGCGGAGGAGCCCTTGATCACCTCGATCCGGTCGATGTTCCAGGTCGGGTAAAGCTGCCGCCGGTATTGGCCGTTGCGGTACGCGATCAGGCCGTTGAATCCGCGAATCATGATGTGCGACTCATAGCGCGGATTCGTGGTGACGCCCGGCACGTAGCTGAGGATCTCGCTCTGCGACTGGCCCGACATGTCCCGGATCAGCTCGCCGGTCATGACGTTGATCGGGATCGGAACGTCCATGATCTTGGCGCCGATGCCGGTGGCGGTGATGGCGCTGGCGGCGCGGTAGCCCGTCGCGCGCTCGCTGTTCACCGAAAAGGCGTTGAGGGTGATGACTTCGTCCGGCGCCGGAGCGGCGGGCGGGTTCTGGGCGGACAGGACAATGGCGCTGCAGGCCATTCCGATGGACACAATCAGGTCACGGGGGTTGAACAGTTTCATGGTACGGGGTGCTTGGGGGGAAATGAAACGAACCTGTGCTGTTGCATTCCTTCCGCTTTCGCTAGTCGACCCAGCAGAGTTCCTAACTGTTAGATTTCGCGTGCCGTTTCCTCGGCGCGGGTTTAACCCACTCTCATGGACGACGTGTCCAGCGATCCCAATCTGACCCCGCCCCGGAAGGGGACGCGCGCCGACAGCTCGCGGCCGAGCCTGCGGAGCCTCGCGCAGCAGCTCGGGGTGTCGATCGCCACGGTGTCCGAGGCGCTGCGGAACCGTCCGTCCGTGGCGGCCGGCACCGCCGCCCGCATCCGGGCCGCCGCCTCCGCCGCGGGCTACGTGGCCAACCCGATGATCGGCGCCGTGCTCTCGAGCGTGCGGCGGCGGGTGCACGTCAGCTACCACGGCACGATCGCGGCGATCAATTTCTCCGAGACGGCGAAGCCGCGGATGATCCCGTTTCACGCGCTGCTGCTCAGCGGCGCCCAGGAACGCGCGCGTCAGCTCGGCTTCAAGGTGGACCTCTTCTGGTTCGGCCCCGAGGTGATGTCGCTTCCGCGGCTCAACGAGATCCTCCGCAGCCGCGGCGTCGCCGGCGTCTTCGTCCTGCCCTTCGCGAAGGCGCGCGACCTGAGCGAGATCGACTGGTCGCGGTACGCCGGCGTGAGCATGGATTTCTGCCTCAGCCGTCCCCTGCTCCACAGCGTCCTCCCCGACCACCACACCTCGCTGTTTCACGCCCTGCACGAGCTTCGCCGCCGCGGGTACGAACGGCCCGGCCTCGCGCTGGTCCGGGAAAAGGACGAGCGGCTGAAGTTCCGGTGGCGCGGAGGATTCCTTGCCGGGATGGTGCACTGGCCGCCCCGCGACCAGATTCCGATCCTGATGCGCGACGAGCTGACAGCCCCCGACCTGTTGAAATGGGCCCGCCGCTACCGGCCGGACATCGTGATCGGCCATCGCTCCGAACTGATCCAGTGGCTCCGCGGCGGCGGCTTCCGCGTGCCGCGCGACATCGGTTTCTTCAGCCTGAACTGGACGGAACGCACCCGCCCGGGCGCCGGGCTCGACCTGAGCCCGACGCACCAGGGCGCGATCGCGATCGAAAACGTCATCGCCCAGCTGCACCGCAACGAGCGCGGCGTGCCCCTGCGCGCCATGACCATCACCGTCGCCGCGCCGTTCGTGGACGGCCCGACGATCCGGCCCGCGCGCGATTAGGGCATTGGGAAGTTGGCCGCAAAAATGCGCAAGGGCCCCGGGGCTGCAATCAACACCCGGCACTTTAACCAGGGAGCACACGGATCAAGCCGGCCGACGAACCTCAAAGACGCTGAGCTTGTCGGGGTCTCGGGTAGCACGGGTCTCCGACCCGTGAAGGTGGACTCGAGCTCAACGGGTGGGCTCGACGTTCTCCGTTGGCAGAGTCCGCCCACACGGGTCGGAGACCCGTGCTACATTCGATTCGGAGTCACCGAGCCCTTGTGCTTTTTTGCGGCAACTCCTTCCGAACCCGGATTTGGTCCCGGCTTCCTGGCGGACACACTTTCATTGAAAATGCCCCGGCAGGGCGTCCGTCGCCGCTACCGCACGATCTCGTGCCATCGCGGCATCTTGTCCTTGCACTCGTCGAGACGGTACTCCTTCGCGCCGGCGTAAATCCCCTCGCCGAATGTCGTCACGTCGCGCCGGAGCGGCATGTCGAATAGGATTTTTCCCGCGAACTCGACCTCGCTGCCGTAAAGCATCCCCACTTCGCGCGTGCCGTCGCCCTTGCTTCGCACGAAGGCGAAATCGGCGTCGGTCCGCAGCTCTCCGTACGCGACCGCGCCCGTGCGGAAATCGAACACCGGATGGCCGCGCAGATTCGTCAGCCCGATCGTCTGGTCCAGCTTGAGGCCCACCGTCACCGGCTCGCCGCCGAGCGAAAAGGTCAGCCCGAGCGTGCGGCCGTCGTCGCGCGGATCCGGGATGATTTTCACGTCGTGCAGCATCGACTCCTGGAAACTTCCCGGCGCATGCGGGCGCAGCACGGTCACGAAGGTCAGCCGCTGCCCCTTGAAATAATAGCCCTTGAAATACTGGTAGAACGCCGTCGAGCGGTTGAACCGCCGGCCGATTTCCTTCGTCAGCGTGACCTTGTCGCGGTTGCCCAGGAACTGGATGAGCAGCTCCTTGTTGTGCGGATTCGGCCAGTATTCCTTGCGGATCGCGATTCGGTCCGGCCACGACACGACGTAATCGTCACCCTGCCGGATCACCTTGTCCGGATGCCAGGTGTTGCAGAAGATCTTGTTCCCCGCCTCCTCGATCAGCAGCGAGTCGACGACAATGTACAGGCCGCTCTCCGGCGCGAAGAGCACGATGCGGTCCCCGGTGTAGCCGCGTTCGCGATCGTCCAGGCGCGTGCGGGAGTAGTCGAGGCTGCCAAAGGTGCCGAAGTGGATTTTTTCCGTGCTCACGGCGTGATAGGTCACGTCGAGCTTGATGTAGTCGAAGATGTCGCCCTCCGGCGGAAAGCCCGTGCGTGCAATCACGCGGTTGTGAAAGACGTCTGCGCGCCAGCCGTCCTCGAAGCGCGCCAGGTAGCCTCCGTCGGCCAGGAGCACGGTCTTGTCCGCCATCAGCACGACAAAGGAATTTTCGTCCGCGTGCCCGTGATGCGGCTTTTCCTGCGGCGCATAGATGCTCGAGTTGATGTAATCCCGCTCGTAACGCGCATACGGGCCCTGATCGCGGTAGTTGATCAGGCCGTAGTCGCCGGCCGCGCTGCGAAAGGTGATCTTCTTCGAGACCAGGTCGTCGATCACTTCCGTGGATTTCTCCTGCACCAGCGGCGTGAAGGGGACCGACGGATCGAGCCAGCGCAGCGCGAGACCGAGGCAGTAGAAATTGTCGCCTTCGACCTCGTGGAAAAAATCCATGTGCGCCCGGTACAGGCGCCGGGCGGCGTCGAGCGACGCGCCGTCGCGGTAGCTGCCGCCGGCGCGCACGAGGTTCGCGACGTTCCACGCCCACATGTGCGTCCAGTCGCCGTCGCCCCAGTCGGGCAGCATGTCGTTCGGCATGATCAGCGCCTTCGGCACCTTGAAGTAAAACCGCGTCGTCACCGCGTCGAGATGCTCCGGCGCGCGTCCGAGCAGATCGGCCAGCACCAGCGAATAGGTCAGCCAGAAGGGCTGGTAGATCGAGGCGTCCTCGATCGACCACTTTCCCCACGTGTCGGCGGCGAGCGACTCGCCGTACTGGCGCCAGCGCGCCGCCGCGGGATCGCCGGGAACCGCGAGCGCCGCATAATAAAAGGCGGCGCCATCGATCAGCGCGCGGTTGTGCGTGCCGAAATCGGTGCGGTCCAGGTGCGTCGCGGCGCTCGCGGAAATCTGCGCCGAAACCGCGGCGATCTCCGCGGCTGAAAGCTGGCCCTCGCGCTGGAGATGGAGAAACGTCTCGCAGAACGGCGGGAGATAACGGAACGAGGAAAACAGCGGCTTCGGCGCCCCGCCGCCCGCAGCGGCGTCCTTCACCATCCAGAGCAAATCGTCCTTCGCCCAGGCGAGCAGCCGCGCGTCGCGGGTTTGCGCGTGCAGCGTCGTCATCGCCGACAACACCCACACGTACGGGGCCGCCGGCGCCGGTTTTCCCGCCGCGCGCGCCGAATCCACGGCGCCGTGCTCATGCTCGACTCCGCGGCGCAAGTCCGCGATGAGCTGGCTCCGGAACTCCGCCCCGTTCTCCTGGGCCCGGCCGAGCACTGCGCCAGCCATGACCACACCCGCCGTTGCAACGCCCCGGAAAAAACGCGCGAAGTTCATGACGGACGCGAGGGGTAGCAAGGTCCGACGGCAACTGCCAAGCCCTAATCGGCGGCCCGCGTGCTTCTGCCGCCGGAAAATCGCCGAGGCGGACGATCGCGGAAGCGCGTGAATCAGATCGCTGGAATGACTTCGAGGCCGCCGAGATCCAGCCCCGGCGCGTAGCCGAACGGGGCCCGCAGCGCGGAGCCGGTCGCGATCCGCCCCTCGCGCACGTCGAGCCGCGGCCAGCCCGCCGGACTGCGCGTGTAGAGATCGCCATGATGGGCGAGGACATGTTCCTGGATCGCCCCCGGAAATTGCGCGAGGCCGGCAAAATAATGGTGGCCGTTGCGCTCGACGCTCGTCACGCCGAGCACCGCCTGGATCGCGAGGTCCTGGAGCAGCGCCACCGGGCCCACGTTCGTCAGGTCCTCGCCGCTGAGCATCGCGGTTTTCCCGGCCGCGCGCCGCTGGGCAAGCAGGCACGCGTTGCCGACGCCCTTGAAGATTCCCTTGCAATTCTTGTGGCTGGTGCCGGCGTAGCCGAGCGCCAGCGCCGCGGGCAGGCTTCCGATCTCGGCGTCGGATTCGTCGATGATGATCGGCGGACGGTCGGGCCACGCCGACCACTCCGCCGCCGGAGCCAGCGCGACCTCCCGGTGCAGCGGCTGTTCGATGAAGAGCAGCTTCGGCCAGAATTCCTGCAGCGCCGCCTCGCCGAGCAGCGCGCGCATCTGCGACGCGAACACGGCGGGATCGCGAAAGCTTTCGTTTCCATCGAGCGAGAAGGCGAAGTCTCCGCCGCACTCGCGCGCGAGCACGGACGCAATCTGCCCCAGCCGGCCGCGCGCGCGGGAGACGTCGGCGTCGATCTTGATCTTGAAATGGCGCAGCCCGTAAAACCGCACGCACGCCGCCAGCGACTGCGGCAATCCGTCGTTCACCCGCTCCGCCGGCGCGATGTCGCATTCCTCGATCGGGTCGGCGAGCCCGACGGTATGGCGTGCGAAGACAACCTCCGGCGGCTGCGCCGGGAGCCAGTCCCGGACCTGGGAGCGGGCGAGCGACGAATGGAGGGCGCCCAGGTCGATCCCGAGCAGATTTTCGCGCAGCGCCGCCGCAATGTTCGTCCCCTTCGCCTGGCAGAAGGCGTCGAGCAGCGCGCGCTCGACGAGCGAGGTTCCGAACTGGGCGAGCAGCGGGGGAATCCGGTTCCGGCCGCCCCACGCCGCCTGCGAGGAATAGAGCTCGCGCCAGAATTGAAAGGGCGTGGCCGCCGATATTTTTCCCGCGTGTGCGACGGCGGCGCGCAGGACCGACAGCATTTCGTCGATCTCGTCATCGAGGGCGCGCGCGGGATCCTTCGTGAACCACTTCGGCGGCAGATGATCGGCCGCCAGACCCGAGTGGAGGCGTCCCTCGATCTCGAACTCCAGCCGGAGGAACACGTGCGGCACCTCGGTCATCGTCGCGATGCCGTAACGGAAAGGCATGCGCGTCCGGAGTGGAAGGCGGTGAAGCCACGAGTTCCTGAGTCTGATCATTTCGTTGGAGGCGCGGCGGGCGTTTCCGAAAATTCAAAGGGAACCCGCACCCGCGTCGCCACGTGCCGTCCCTTGTTCGCCGCCGGTTCGAACCGCCAGACGGAGACGGACTGCAGCGCGGCCCAGCCGAAGGCCGGATCGCTCGCCGACACGATTCTCGGCAGGCGCGCCCGACCCTCGTCGTCGATCACGAACTCGATCGTCGCTTCCCCGCGTTCGAAGCGTCCCCGCGCCGAGGCGGGGAAAATCGGGGGGCGGGTCGAGATCGGCTTTGGCCGGGCGTCGAGCAGCGCGGCGCTGACGATCCGTTCGGGATGCTTCCGTTCCAACGCGAGGAGACTGTCCACCTCCCGCGGCACGAGGTCGCCGTCGGCCGGCGCGAATTTCTGGGTGAATGAGAACACGGTGCGCGTCGGATGGCCGTCCTTGAGTCCCGGCTCAAACACCCATTGCTCCACCATCGCGACGGTCGCCGCCCCAAAATCCGGGTGCGTTGCATCGAGCACCTTCGAGAAAATGACCCGGCCCGTCTCGCTGATCACGAAACGCACCGTGGCCTCGCCCTTCAGTCCGTCCCGCAGCGGGCCGTAGGGATAAACCGGCAGCACCCGCCCCCGCGGCTTCGGCGGCACATCGTAGCGGAATTCCGGCGGCAGGTCGGATTGGCTCGTTTTCGTATCGATCGAGACGCCGGTGTCGCCCCCCTCCCATTCTCCCTCCAGCTGAAAGAACACCGGCACCTGCAGGTGGGTGTTCACCGGGATTTTGCCCTTTCGTCCGGGTTCGAACCTCCAGCTCCGGACAGCCTCCAGGGCCGGTTCATCGAAGGCTGGATTCATCGAACGCGCGACGAAGGCCTGGGTCACGCGCCCCTCGAGATCGACCACGAAGTCGACCACGACCTCGCCTCGCATTCCACTGCGGCGCATTTCCATGGGGTAAATCGGCCGCGTCTGCCGAACCGCCCGTGGCGGAACCATGGTTCCGTCGGCATCGGGCTCGCTCGCATATGGCACGAGGATGAATGGGACGCGCAGACGCGCCGCCACGGCAACGCCATCGCGGCGCGCGGGTGCAAAACGAAAATCGTGCACGGCGAGATCGAGCAGCGCGGAAACCTCCGGCGGCGCCTCGCTCACACCAATCGGCGTGCCCGAGGCGTCCAGCGCAACATTCGCCCAAACCACCTTCGCCGGGACGGCGGTGTGACTGCCACGCGGAGGTCGGCGGGCGGGATCGACCACCGTCCGGGCGTGAAGGAGGCGCGGCGTCGCGCTGGGCCGGGCGGCATCGGCCGAGGCGGGATTGAAGACGACAAGCGTGCGCGTGAAGGTGTTCACCGCGTTCCCCTTGCGGCGGCCTGGCTTCAGCGTCCAATTCCGCGTCTCGTTCGACACGGCATTTTCATAGCCCGGGAGGGTTCCAAACGGATGAAGACTCAAACACTTGCCCTTCTCGCTCGTGAAAATCTCCAGAACCACATAGCCGGGGTCCGCAATGCCGCGGAGATCAGCCGGGAAATGCGGCCGCAGCGGATGATTTTCCATCGGCAGCTCGTCGGGCGCATCCTTGGGGTTGACCCATTCCAAGGGAGTCACGGTGACATCCTGCGCGCCGAGCCGGAAGGGGAAGGCCATCGCCGGCAGCGCGAGCGCGAGCGACAGCTTCAGGAACTTGGGGTACATGAGCGTGTGAAGCTGACGGCGAAAAATACCACGGTCAACGACGGCGGAATTCCGGAGCGGGAGGCTGGCCGCAAAAAATGCGCAAGGGCTCCGGGGTGGCGAAGGAGCTGCCGTCGCGCCGATCGGCGCACGCGGGATTCCATTCGGATTCCCGGAGCCCTTGCGCATTTTCGCGGCGACTCCTTCCGAACCCGAGCGGGTCCCGCCCTCCTGGCGGACACCCTTTCATTTAAAATGCTCTAACTTTCCGCCGCACACACCGCCTCAAATAATTCCGCCGGCAGGGGACCCGCTTGCGACGCCTCCCACGCATCGGTCAATTCGGTCGGATTCCGCGCGCCGATCACGACGCGGTCGATTTCCGCGACACTGAAAGCAAACCGGTGCGCAAGGGCCGCCAGCGACAGGCCGTTTTGGTCCGCGACTCGGCGCAGGCGGATCGCGTGATCGATCGGGGCCTCCCCGACCCACGGTGGGCGCTCGCGCACGAATTCCTCGTGCCGCGAGCCCAGCAGTCCCATGTGGAGCGGGCTCGCCCCGTAGGTTCCCATCGCCGCCCGACGCAGCCGCGGGATGTCCTCGGACAGTCCGTCGAAAATGCACGCGTCCAGGCGCCGGAACAGCATCGCGACCGCAAACGCGCCCGATTCGACCAGCCCATCCCATCCCGCGCCGAAACCGCCGCCGAGCCCGAGACAGCGCGCCTGTCCGTCGGCCTGAAATTGCCGGAGCGTCCCGATCACGCGCGGCCGCTCCTGCACCGGCACGAAGTCCGGCTCGTGCAGGAAGAGCAGGTCGACGTGCGCGACGCCGAGCGTCCCGAGGCTGCGCCGGACGGACTCCTTCATTCCCGCCGGCGAAAAATCGAACTTCAGCTCATGGGTTTTCCCCGTCGGCAGGCGCCCGACTTTCGTGCTCAAGACCGGGCGCGGTCCCCGGCACCCCGCCAGCGCCTCGCCGAGTAGTTTCTCGGCGTTCCCATAGGAGGGCGCGACATCGAACACCGAAATTCCCAATTCCAGCGCGCGCCGCAGCGTTTCGCGTGCGACCACCGGGTCCACCGGTCCCCACGCGCCGCCGATTCCTGCGAGGCCGAATGCGATGCGGTCCCCGCGCAAATCCAGGCGCTCCAGCGCTGCCGACGGTTCAATCCGGCCCTGCCGCGTCGGGCGCGCCGCCCTGTCGCCGGGCGAACTCATTTATTTTCCGGCGCTCCAGCCGCCATCGGTCATGAGCGCCGAACCCGTGACGAGCTCCGCCTCGTCGCTCGCAAGATAATGCGCGGCGGCCGCGACTTCCTCCGGGCGCCCCATCCGGCCGATCGGCTGCGACGCGCTCATTTCGCGAAACGCCTTTTCGGGATCGGCATATTCCTTCAGCCGCGCCTGCACGAACGGAGTTTCCACGCGGCCGGGACAAATGCAGTTCACGCGGACTCCATCGGCGGCGTGGTCGAGCGCCATCGATTTCGTCAGGCCGACGACCGCGAACTTCGTCGTGCAGTAAACCAGCCGGTCGCGGATGCCGACGATTCCGCCGACGGAGGCCAGGTTGATGATGCTTCCGCGCCCGCGGGCGAGCATCGCCGGGAGAAAGGCCTTGGACACGTTGAACACTCCGCGGACATTGACCCGATAAAGCCGGTCCATGTCCGCGCCGGTGGCCTCGAGCAGGGTTCCCACGTGGCCGATGCCCGCGTTGTTCACCAGAATGTCGATCGCCCCGAGGCGCGCGGCCAATGCGCTGACCGCAGGCTCGTCGGCGACATCGAGGCGGGAAAATTCCGCGCGTCCTCCGGCGGCCGCAATCAGCGACACGGTCTCGCGTCCTTCGGCCTCCGCGGAATCGGCCACATGCACCCTCGCGCCGGCCGCGGCGAAGCGCTGCGCGATGGCGCGGCCGATGCCGGAGCCTGCTCCCGTGATCACTGCCATCTTTCCCGCGAGGTCGAACATGCCGGCGATGCTAGCGCCGGGATCTTTTTAACCACCAGACCGAAGTGCGCGAACCCCGGCCTGCCGGATGATTCACCACAAAGGGTGCAAAGAGCGCGAAGGCCCCAAGCCGGAGATGGATCGAGCTTTGCGTTCTTCGCGGTGAACCTCCGGATCGGAGTGATCTTTCAGCCGTCCGGGATTGCCAACCGGACGGGCGACTCCGATGAAAGGACCACCCCGCCGATGAAGATTGTCGCCGTTCATGCGTACACGATCCGCACGAAGACCAAGGTGCCCTTTGTATGGCGCCGCGGACTGCTCGGCACCGATCCCAGTTCGGAGCAGACGTGGCTCCGGCTCGTGACCGACGCCGGCATCGAGGGCTGGGGCCGCGCGCCCCGCGGCGCGATCGCGCTCGATCTCGTCGAGCGCCGGATCAAGCCATGGCTGCTCGGAAAAAATCCGCTGATGAAGGAACTCCTCTGGCACGAGCTGTGGGAAATCGACCGGATCGAGGAGTTCCCGATGTACATGATGGGGCTCGTCGATTCCGCGCTGTGGGACATCACCGCCAAGCTCGCGCAGATCCCGCTCTATCAGCTGCTCGGGGGCTACCGGGAAAAAATCGCGGCGTACGCGAGCACGGTGACGTATGCGACGACGAAGGAATACCTCGACGTGGCCGACCAGTGCCTGGCCCGCGGGTTCCGCGCGATCAAGCTCCACGCGTGGGGCGACGCGCGCAAGGACGCCGCGTTGTGCGCCGCCCTGCGAAGGCACGTCGGCCCCGACATCGCGCTGATGTACGACGGCTCCGCCGGCTTCGATCCGTATGAGTCGCTCTCCCTCGGCCGCGCGCTCGAGGACGCCGGCTACCTTTGGTACGAGGAGCCGATGCGCGAGTTTAGCATCAACGCGTACCGGCGGCTCTGCGAGCAACTCGACATTCCCGTGCTCGCGGCCGAGACCTCCGACGGATGCCACTTCAACGTCGCGGACTTCATCGTGCAGGGCGCAGCCGACATGGTCCGCACCAGCTATCATTACAAGGGCGGCATCACCGGCGGCCTGCGCGTCGCGCACCTGGCCGATTCGTTCCAGCTGAGCGCGGAGGTCCACGGCATGGGCGTCGAGAACATCCATCTCTGCCTCGCGATCCGGAACAACCACTATTACGAGACGCTCGTGATGGGAAACCCCGTCGTGTTCGAATCCGCCGTCGACGCGCACGGCTGCGTCCACGCGCCGAAAGGGCCGGGACTGGGATTCGACATCAGCCTGAAGGCCCTGGAAAAAACCGCGGTCGCAAAAATTTGACCCGCGAAGCGAAAGTCTGACCGAGCTGATTCACCACAAAGGGCGCGAAGCCCGCGAAGGTTCGGACCAATTCTTCCGGGGATCGACCTTTGCGTGCTTCGCGCCCTTTGCGGTGAAAATCGATTCGGTTATCCCTCGATCGCCGCCCGGCGCTGCTGTGCGGCGCGGATCCGGGCCAGGTCGTATTTTTTCCTCCGGTCGAAGAAGAAAATCCCGTTCTGCTCCTGGTGGACGTCCGTGAGCTGCGTGTAACAGTAGCCGAACATCCGCGGGTGCTCCAGCAGCGCGGCGCAGAGTCCCTCGAACCGCCGATAAAATTCCTCCAGCGTTTTCGGACGGTCGCCGTAACCCCACGACGGATCGCCAGCCCGGGCCCGCGGATTCCACCAGATCCCGCCGAACTCGCTGACGAAGTACGGCTGCCCGCGCCACGGGATGCTGCCGTGCAGCGGCGTCTCGTTCACAAAGGGCCGATCCTCGTTCAGGCCCGCGTGGCGCTCCGCGAGCGTTCTGGGATCCGGCTCGTAGTCGTGGCTGTCGTAGACGTCCGCCTCCGGCACGCGATGACAGTAGCCCGAGACATCGAGCACCGGACGCGTGGCGTCGCAGAGTTTCGTCGCCAGGAACATCGCGCGCATGACGTCGTCGTGCCCGGTGATCCGCTCGTGAATCCGGTTTTCGGATTCGTTCAGCGGACACCAGCCGACGATGCTCGGATGGTTGAAGTCGCGCTGCAGCGCCTCGATCCACTGCGTGACATGCCCGGGCGTGAAGTCGGGCCCGTTGTGGTTTCCCCCGCGCACGATCGCACCCTGCGCGTCGCGCTCCCACCGGCGCACGGCCGCGGAGCCGTTCAGACCCCAGTCGCTGAATTCGCCCCACACGAGATAACCGAGCCGGTCCGCGTGGTGGAGAAACCGTTCCTCGAAAACCTTCTGGTGCAGGCGCGCGCCGTTGAATCCGGCTTCCTGCGCGAGTTCGATGTCGCGGATCAGGGCCGCGTCGCTCGGCGCCGTCAGGATTCCATCGGGATAATATCCCTGGTCCAGCACGAGCCGCTGGAAAACCGGCTGGCCGTTCAGTTTCACCGCGAAGCCGTCGATCGCGATGCCGCGGAGTCCCGCGTAGCTCTCCACGCGGTCGATCGGCGCCTCCGCCTCGTCGAGCAGCTCGAACTCGAGCGCATAGAGATGGGGATCCTCCGGCGACCACAGCCGGAGGTCCTTTTCGGGCACGGGAAGATCGAAACGCGGATAAAATCCGGCGCCACACCGGCAGGAAGCCTCGCTCAGGATCCGCCGTCCCTCCCGCAAGCGCACGCGGCACGTCAATCCCGTCTGCGCCCCGGCCACCGGCTGCTCGATCGAAAATTTCCGGTTCGCGACGTCCGGCACGATCTTCGGCCGCAGCAGATGCGCCCGCGCCGGGACCGGCTCGAGCCAGACGGTCTGCCAGATCCCGGTGGTGCGCGTGTAGTGACAGCCGGCGTTATGGAGCGTCCACGCCTGTTTCCCCGAGGGCATGGATTCTGCCGGATTGTCACGCGCGCGGATCACGATCGTGAGTTTCCTTCCCGGCGTCGCGACTGTCGTGAGATCGCAGGAAAACGGGGTCATCCCGCCGCGATGCCGGCCGACCTCGACGCCATTCGCCCAGACGAACGTGTCGTAATCGCATGCCTGGAAATGAAGGAGAATGCGGCGCCCTTTCCACGCGGACGGAATCGTGACTTCGCGCCGGTACCACACCGCGTTCAGAAAATCCGTATTCCCCACTCCCGAGAGTTTCGACTCCGGACAGAACGGAACGAGAATCGAATCCTTCAGCTTTCGGCGGAGCAGGCTGCGGTCGAGACCGCTGTCGGCCTGGTCGATTTCGAACTCCCAGCGGCCATTCAGGCAAAGCCAGTCGCGACGGACCCACTGCGGGCGCGGATATTCGGGTCGGGGCACGGAGGGTTTCGTCGGCATGGGGCCCGCGAAAACAAACGCCCACGCCGCATTCGAATCGATCACAATCCGCCGGACGACCTGCCGGTTTGAGCGGGTTGCCCAGACGCCAAACGCAGCGTGCCCGATCGCTCGAGGATCAGGGTCTGCATCGCCTAATTGTTTTCGGGGCGCCCGCTGGGCCACGTCGCACCCTGCACCGGGGCGAGCAGCGCGCGGACGCCTTCAAGCAATTCCGGATCCGGGGTTCGTCCCACGCATTTGACCGCCCGGCTGACCTCATCGGCGCTCCCGAGGCCGACAACCGTGCAGTCCATTTCCGCCAGACCGAACGAGTGCTGCAGGGCAAGCTCCGCGAGATCGGCCCCACGACGCACGCAGTAGTCGGCCGCAGCCGCACAGGCCGTCCGCAACGCCGGCGACGCCGGATGCCACGCCGGCATCGAGGCGCGCGTCAGCAGGCCCATCGCGAGCGGCGCGGCGTTCAGCGTGCCGACTTTCGCCGTGCGCAGCTCCGTCGCCCAGGGCCGGAACGTCCCATCCTGCAGCGTGCCGTGACAATAGCTCAGCACCACCTCGACGAGCGCGGGCGCCTGCTCGCGGACCCGCTGCAACGCCGCCAGCGGGAAGCCGGTGATTCCGAGATGCCGGACCTTTCCCGTCTGCCGAAGGCGATCGAGCGCCGGAAGCGTTTCGTTCCAGACCTGCGCGAGAAAACCGAACTCGATGTCGTGCACCTGAACCAGGTCGAGGTAATCGCACCGCAGGCGGGCCAGGCTTTCATCGACGCTGCGGGCCGTCCGCTCGCCCGAAAAATCGAAACCTTCCGGGCCGTGCCCGTAACGTCCGACCTTCGTCGCCAGGACGAAGTTTTCGCGCGGAATCTCCCGCAGCGCGCGGCCGAGCGCGCTCTCCGCTGCGGTCGCACCATAATAGGGAGCGGTGTCGAAAAAATTGATCCCCGCATCCAGTGCAGCGCGGACCGCCGCGTTCGCGGCCTCCTGCGTGACAGGCCGAAACGCCCCGCCGAGCGGTGATCCGCCAAAGCCGACGACCGACACCCGAAGCCCGGTGCGACCAAGGGGACGCAGGTCCATGGGCCCGAAAGTGCGGGGATCGGCCGGCGCCGCAAACCAAACCCTTGAACCGGGGAACGAAACGTCGTCCGTGCCCACAGGGATTCGGGTGCCAAAAAAATCCCGGACGCAACCTGCCAACCCGGACATCTTTGCGGACGTCGCTTTGTTGCCGTCGTTGGCTTCTGTTCAAATTTCCGGATCGGGATCTTCCCATCCCGGAATTGACCGAACGCTGGCGGCGCGCCATCTCTGGCAGGCTATGTCCGCCACTCCTGCTCCCGCCGTCTCGATGGATAACATTGTCGCGCTCGCCAAGCGCCGCGGATTCATCTTCCAGTCGTCGGAGATCTACGGCGGCTTCAACGGCTTCTTCGATTACGGCCCGCTCGGTTCCGAACTGAAGAAAAACATCCGGGACTGCTGGTGGAACGACATGGTTCGCCGGCGCGACGACATCGTCGGGCTCGAGTCGTCGATCATCATGCACCCGAAAGTGTGGGAGGCCTCGGGCCATGTCGCCGGCTTCACCGACCCGCTGGTCGACTGCAAGGTGAGCAAGCAGCGCTACCGCGCGGACCAGCTGTTCTTCGCGGCGGTGGTCATCGACGGAAAAACGGCCGGGTATGTGTCCATGCTCGAAAGCGAAAAAACCGCCGCCGACCTCCAGGCCGCCGCGGAGCTGTTCAAGCGGAAGAAAGCCCTGCAGGGCACCCTGGCGCCGGTGGCGGCCAGGGACATGACGGAGGCCCAGCCCGAAGAGATTCCGCTGATTCCCTCCCCGGCCACCGGCGAACCCGGGAGCCTCACGGCTCCGCGGTCGTTCAACATGATGTTCCAGACGAACGTCGGCGCGATGACCGACGGGAGCAGCGTCGCCTACCTGCGGCCCGAAACCGCCCAGGGCATGTTCGTCGATTTCAAGAACGTGGTCGACACCGGCCGCGTGAAGCTGCCGTTCGGGATCGCGCAGATCGGAAAATCGTTCCGCAACGAAATCACGCCGCGCAACTTTATCTTCCGCTCGCGGGAGTTCGAGCAGATGGAGATGGAGTACTTCATCCACGAGGACGCCGACTGGGCGAAGTGCCACGAGGAGTGGATCGCGTGGTGCGAGGCCTGGCTGAAGAGCATCGGCCTCCCTGACAGCCATCTTTCGCGGTACACCCACCCGAAGGAGAAGCTCGCATTCTACTCGCGCGGCACGGTCGACATCATGTTCCGGTATCCCTTCGGCGTGCAGGAACTGTGGGGCATCGCGGCGCGCGGCAGCTACGACCTCACGCAGCACGCCAAGGCCAGCGGGAAGCCCCAGGATATTTTCGACGAGGCGTCGAAGAAGAAATTTGTCCCGCACGTGATCGAGCCGGCCGTCGGCGTCGACCGGATCCTCCTCGCGGTGCTCTGCGCCGGCTACGCCGAGGAGGACGTCACCGACGAGAAGGGGGCGGTCGAGAAACGAACGGTGCTCCGGCTGTCGCCCCGCATCGCGCCCGTGAAGGTCGCCGTGCTGCCGCTGCTGAAGAACAAGGAGCTGCTCACCGCCCGCGCGAAGGAGCTGCACCGGAAGCTCCAGCGCCGCTACGCGGTGTTCTACGACGAGGCGGGCGCGATCGGACGCCGGTATCGCCGGCAGGACGAGATCGGCACGCCCTGGTGCGTGACGATCGATTTCGAGACGATCGAAAAGGACGGCACTTTCACCCTCCGCGAGCGCGATTCGATGGCGCAGAAGCGCATCACCGAGGCGGAGCTGTTCCAGCTGCTGGACGAGCAGGTCTACTAAATGGACGCCTACACCCGCGCCCGCCGGCTCATCGATGACGCGCACGCGGGCGATCCCGCGCGCGGCCCCGACGGGCGCGCCGCCGAGCTGGCGTATGCCGACCATGTCGAGGCCTGGGTCGCGCGCCTCGTGCCCGACGCGTCCGCCCTGCTCCGTCTCGCCGCGCGCTGCCAGCACCTCGAGCGGTGGACGGTGCCGCGGGCGACGTTTCCGCTGGACCGGCCGGGTTACCTCGCATGGCGCCGGAGTCTTTACGTCAAACAGGCGGCGCGGGCGCGGGAGTTGCTCCTCGCCGCGGGCGTGGCGGCGGCGGAGGCCGATGACGTTTCGACGTGGGTTTCAAAGACCGGACTGAAAACCATCGCCGGGACCCAGGCATTGGAAGACGCCGCGGTCCTCGTCTTTCTGGAAAGCGAAATCAGCGCCTTCGCCGCGCAGCATGCCGGATATCCGCGCGAGAAATTCATCGATATCCTCCGCAAGACCTGGCGAAAACTCAGCCCGCACGCCCGGGAAATGGCCGGAACCCTGAATCCGCCGCCAGCGATCGCGGAGCTGATCAGGGAAGCGCTGCAGTCGGGTTAGCGCGGAGCTGGGAGCATTTCGAATTCGTTTAAACACGAAGGCCGCGAAGTAGCCAAAGACGATTGGCACCGTGCAGGATTAACCGGCTTAGAGCAGACTCGTCGGCGGCGAGAATTCCCGCGCGGAGGTTGGCCGCAAAAATGCGCAAGCTCCCCGGGGTGGCGAAGGCGCTGCCATCGCGCCTATGGGCGCACGGGAGATTCAATTCGGAGCCCGGGAGCCCCTGCGCATTTATGCGGCGATTCATTCGATGTGATGTGATCCGGACCCTCCCCCCTGAACGAAATCGGATCGAACTGACGCCGGTTTCCACGGTCCGGAGGGAGATGAAAATCGGCATTCTCGGATTCGGATCGGCACTGCTCCTGGCGGCGGCCGGATGCTCGAACGCCTATTATGGCGCGATGGAAAAATTCGGCTTTGCGAAGCGCGAGATCCTCGTCGACCGCGTGGAGGCCACGCGCAAGGCGCAGACGCAGGCCAAGGAGCAATTTGCGAGCGCGCTGGAGCATTTCCTCGCCGTGACGCATGCCGACGGCGGCGATCTCCAAAAAAAATACGATGAGCTCAACCGCGAGTTCCAGCGCAGCGAGGAGCAGGCCAAGGAGGTCCGCTCGCGCATCGCCGCGGTGGAGGACGTCGCGGACGCCCTCTTCCGCGAGTGGCAGCAGGAGTTGAAGCAGTACACCAGCGCCCCCCTGCGGAACGAAAGCCAGCGCCAGCTGGATTCCACGCGCCGGCGCTACGACACGCTCATCCGCCTGATGCGCCGCGCCGCCGACCGGATGGATCCCGTGCTGGGTGCGTTCCGCGACCAGGTCCTGTTCCTCAAGCACAACCTCAACGCGCGCGCCCTCGCGTCGCTCGACTCGACGAAGGCCTCCCTCGAGGCCGACATCTCCCGCTTGATTTCCGACATGGAAGCCTCGATCCGCGAGGCCGAGAGTTTCATCAGGGCCATGCCCAAGGATCCGTAAGATTTTCGCGAAGCCCGCTACTCCAACCAATCCGAGTCGTCAAAATGCTCCGGATTCAACCCAAAGCCCGGCTGCCGCGGAAAATCGCGGTCGATGACCTCCAGCCTTCCTTCCGCACCAAACATCAGCGGATTTTTTATCACGTCGCGCTGGAGGAGATGCGTGCCGAAAGCGCCCTCCTGAGCCGTTAGTCCGCGATGTTGGCTTGCTTGGGCGAGTGTGAGCGCCGCGCGGGTCAGCACGCTCGTTTCGCCAACCTGGCAGCCGACGATAAAGGGGATGCCTTCAGCGTGAGCGCGCTCCATCACCGCCAGCGATCGCAGCAAGCCGCCGAGTTTTGAAATCCGAAGATTGAGGATCCAGCGGCCCGGATGGAATTTCAAATGATCGAACTGCGCCAGCTGGAGGAAGCTCTCGTCCAGGATAATGCGGGCCGGGAGTGAATCGGCGAGCACGCCCAGTTCGGCATAACGTCTGGGCGCCAGCGGCTCCTCCACGGCAAAAAACGGCGTCTCGAGTTTCCTTAAATAGTCCAAAGCGGCCTGCGGATCTTTCCAAAGATTGTTCGCATCGAATCGAAGGGCATCGATCGACTCTTTGTCCGCCGCCAAAATTGCCATGCGCGCCGAGTCCGTCTCGGGATTTCCGCAGAGCTTCACCTTGAAGTCCCTGAAATCCATCGACCGGAACCGCTGCAGGTTCGCCTTGAAGGTGTTTGGCTCCTCCGCTCCGAGCACCGCGCTGTAACGAAAGGGCCCGGAAATGGAGGGCAACGAGAGGAGGTCTTCCACCGAGCGTCCCGCATCGCGGGCCAAAACATCCAGGAGCGCCAACTCGACCGCGCACCACGCCGAGGGATTCGCATCGATCAGGTCGCGTTGCGCATCCACCCACGCCCTCAACTCGCCAAGGCTTCCGATCCGGAGGACGTCAGGCTGGACGCGGCGGACAAATTCCAGCGCGGTCGCAACCGTTTCCCCCGTGACATATTCGCGCGGGCATCCTTCGCCGAATCCCCGCGCGCCACTTTCCGATTCCGCCTCCACCCAAATCGTCTCCGTCCTGCTCCGCGCCGCGGCCGCGTGCGTGAAAGTCCCCCTGAATGGAATCCGCAGCGACCACGCCCGAAGCTGGCGGATCACGGGAGGGGATCGACCTGCGCGTCGAAGTCGAAGGTCACCTTTTCCAGCGACTGCAGCCGCAGGAATTTGAATTGCGCCTCGCGCTGCCCCTGCGCCAGCAAGTGTGCCTTGAACGACTCGCCGGCGCCGGGCCGAAGCCTCTTCAGCTCGATCGGGTGCAACCGCCCGCTCTCCCGCTTTGCCTTGTACTCGAGGTTTCGGGCGAAAATTTCCGCTTCGAATGCGTTCAGAAAAGCGTCTTCCGCGATGCCTTCCGCCTCGAGGTAGAAGACGTAACGCTGGCGGGCCGGGTCAGCAATCATCACAAAAAACGCGGGATGCCACGACCGGCCCGAGACCGAAGCGTCGACCGCATCGCAGACCTGGCTCTCGTAAAGTTTTTCCCCGGTGATGTTCGTCGCCCCGGTCCCTTTCTCGAGGAACTTGATCGTCGGCGTATTTCCGTGACGCACGCCTGCCATCACGATGTCGTTCATGAAGTACCGATAAAGGCCCGCAGGGGTGGTGATGATCACGTAATAGAGCCGACCGATTTCCAGGTGTTCAAGCGCACAGGTGCGAACGCTGCCTGACTCCCAGGCGTCGCGCTCGATGAACTCGAAATAGTTCTCGTGCAGGGTCGGCACTTCAAGGTGGCGCAGTGAATCGACGGGAAGGCTCCCGCGGCACTCGCTCGAAAGATAACCCATTTCCAGGATCGGCATGCCGGGGGGCAATTGCCGCTGCAGCGCCGGCAGGAGCAGGCGGCAGCTGCCCTCGCGCCAGCAGGAAATCGCCTTCAATTTCGGCCAGAGGGCTGCCAGCGTGATCCGTTCGGGATTGATCGCCAGACGCTCGAGCACGCAGGCCCGGTCCTCGTTTTTTCCGAACGCCTGCTGCAGGACGCGGTGGGTCGCGGGGCCCAGCTGCTCCCGTCCTGGGAGCTGCCCGGTGCGGATCGCCGCAATGATCGATTCGATCCGAGCCGGGATGACTTCGGCGATTTTCAGGAAAGTCGACGGATTCGCGCCGGCAATATAACTGATCGAATCCTCGGCTGCGGCGAAGATCGCGATCAGAAGATACTTTACCGCGGAATCGGCGCACTCAAACACCGCCGGCGGGATCACGTAGTTTCGCTGGAGCAACTTCGGCGTGCTCTGATAAATCAGGCCGGACATTGAACCGAAAGGTGTGCCCGAGGGGAGCCGGCCTTCGATGGCGGGACTGACAAAGGCCAGGGTTTTCCCGCTGAAGATGCCGGGCACTGCGGAATAATGACAGTATGAGAAAATCTCCTGGTTTCTCCGGTAACTGGCGATCGTGCTCGCGAGGAGCGGGATGTATTTCGGCTTGCCGGTGGTCCCGCTTGTCCGCGCATACATCACTGGCTGCTCCGCGACCAGATGCGGCGTTTTGTCCGCTTCCTGTTTTTCGATATACGGGCGCAGGTCTTCGTATGTCTGGATCGGAACCTTCGTCGCGTACTCCGCGGACCCGCCGATGCCGGCAAAGCCATGCGCGCGGCCAAACGCGGTATTCTCGTTCCGCCTAAGGATTGAACGCAGTGCTTGCTGCTGAAAGAAGGCTGGATCCTGCGTCCGGCGCACAAACGAAGCCCAGAGGGTGCGCCGAACCCAAGCCATGCGCAGCCGCACGAGCTGATTGAACAATCCGTTCATTCCGCGGGCTGGTCGGCACCCTTGATGAACGGTGTCCGCATTTGGCGCAAAAAACTTCGCGGGTAATCGCGGTTTCTCAGCCCGAGTTGCCCGACCTCCCGGCCCCCCGGCAGGAAGAACGAGCCGAAGACCAGGTCCCACAGGATGATGTTATTCCCATAGTTCCGGTTCGATTCCCGCGATTCCCAGGAATGATGCCAGCGGTGCAGCTCCGGGCCCGCGAGCAGGTAGTTCATCCAGCCAAGGCGCAGCTCGACGTTGCTGTGCTGGAAGAATCCGTTGATCGAGTAACAGATGAAATAAAGGGCGATGACCTCGGGCGAGACCCCCAGGATCATGAATGGCGCCGCATCGAGCAGAAACTGGAGCGATTTCTCAATGGGGTGAAAGCGCGCGACATTCACCCAGTAGAGCTTGTGGGGGGAATGGTGAACCGCGTGCAGCCGCCACAGCGCCGGACTCCACTCATGACTGGCCCGGTGCAGCCAGTACCGCATGAAATCCACCAGCAGGATCATCAGGAGCGCCTGCATCAAGGGATGCAGCCCATGCGGCCAAAAGCCCTGCAGCACCACACCATTGGCCTGGAGCCAGCCGACTACTTTGATCGTCACAAAAAAAGTCAGCATCTTCGGCAGCAAAATCTGCACGATCACCATGAAGGTCAGGTCGCTCCTGACCTCGTTTCCGCCCGGCTGCCATTCCCCTCGATACGGATACCAGCGCTCTCCGCCCGCTATGGCGGCCGCCGCCAAGGCCAGCGGAACATATGTACTCGCCTGCAAACCGACCCCCTTGCCCAACAGAAAGAGATGAAGCCAAAGGCCAATGGCGATCACGATCGGGTAGGTCAGCCAAACCAGTGCTGTGCGGCCAGCCTGTGGAGGACTTCTGTCCGGATTTCGGCCCTCGGAATTTAGGTAGTGATACATCCCCAAGGCGATGAGCCACCCGCTGAGCACCAGATGAAAGAACGCCGGAATCGGCGAGCCGAGGAACGGCTCGCGCTCCGCAAACGTCAGCGATGCGCCGAAGCGAAAAAGCATGAAGGAAAAATAAAACGCTCCCAGCGATAGGAGCATTTCCGCGGTCGCCCGTCGGGGGACCACCCGCCCGAGCGCGAGCCGCACATCCGTGACCACCATCGCGCCGAGGATCAACAGCTGGAGAAAAAGAAGCGTCTCATACGGGAGAACTCCGCTGTGCCAAGCGGTAAACGGCGGCAAAAAATCCACGGGTGAATATCTCTGTACCGCCTGCGCCGTGACCCGGAAGAAAAACCCCAACAGGAGAACCCAGTGCACGATCACGAGGGATGTTTCGCGCGGGCGTGGCCGCAAAAATAGGGGCAGAGTCATCGAATCCAGGAATTACGCTGGAGCGACCAGCACAATAGGCTCGCGCCCCCGATTCAAGTCCGGTCGCGCGTGTCGTGATTCATTGGTCATCCGGACACCGCAGCAAGACGCCACGGTTTTCCGGGCGCTCAGGATCACGGCAAGGGTGCGGTTTCAACCGCCACTCACCCCGCCGTCCGCAGTTTCACGATCAGGTCCTTCGACTCCACGGTGTCCCCGATCGCCGCGTGCAGCTCGGCGACGATTCCGTCGGCGGGGGCGTAGATCGTCGTCTGCATTTTCATCGCCTCCATCATGAAGAGCTTGTCGCCTTTCGCGACCTTCGCGCCGACCGAGGTGGAAAGGACGACGACCAGGCCCGGAATCGGCGCCGCGACTTGCAGCGGGTCGGCGAGGTCCGCCTTCGGCCGCGACTTCGCCGTGGCCGCCACCGTCTTGTCCTGGATGAAGACCTCCCGCGCGATGCCGTTCAGATCATAGGTCAGCGACCGGCGCCCATCCTTGTCCGCCTCGCCCACGCTCACGAGGCGGATGATGAGCATCTTGCCCTCCTCGATGCTGACGGAAATCTCCTCCCGCGACCTCAGGCCGTAGAAAAACGCGGGCGTCGGCAGCACGCTGACGTCGCCAAAGTCGCGCTGGTGCCGCGCGAAGTCCGCGAAGACCTGCGGATACATGAGATGAGAGTAGAACTCGTCGTCCGACGGCTCGCGGCGGAGTTTTTCCGCCAGCGCCTTTTTCATGCCCGCGAGCTCCTCCGCCGCCGCCTTCGGGTCGGCGGCCGCGCGCGCGGATTTTTTCCTCGAGCGGGATTTTTCCGCGTCGATCGCCGACCGGTACTTGGCCTGCGCCTCGCGGAAGCGCTTCTCCCCGAGGATTGCGCGCCACACCGGCACCGGCCAGCCGCCGTCGGGCCAGCCGAGGCCGCCGGCCAGCATGTCGATCACGCTTTCCGGGAACGGCGTCGCGCCGGGTTCGAGATTCACCACGTCCGCCGGCTTGATGCCGCGCGAGAAGAGGAACAGTGCCATGTCGCCGACGACCTTGGACGACGGCGTGACCTTCACGATGTCGCCGAAAAGCTGGTTCACCTCCGCGTAGGCGCGCGCGATCTCGGGCCAGCGGTGCGAGACGCCCATCGAGGCCGCCTGCTCCTTGAGGTTCGTGTACTGCCCGCCCGGCATCTCGTGGAGGTAAACCTCGGCGCTTCCCGTCTTCGGCGCGGTGTCGAAGGGACGGTAATACTCGCGCACCTGCTCCCAGTAATCGGAAAACCGGTTGAGCGCCTCCAGGTCGAGGCCGGTGTCGCGCGGGGTGTGCTCGAGCGCGGCGACAACCGCGTTGAGGTTCGGCTGCGCGGTGCTGCCGGACATCGACGCCGTCGCGAGGTCGACCACGTCCACGCCGGCATCGGCGGCGCGCAGGACCGAAGCGGAGTTGATGCCGCTGGTGTCGTGCGTGTGAAAATGGATCGGCAGGCCGATCTCCTCCTTCAGCGTCTTCACGAGCTTGTGCGCGGCGTACGGCCGGCAGAGCCCGGCCATGTCCTTGATCGCGATCATGTGCGCGCCCATCCGCTCGAGCTCGCGCGCCATCTTCACGTAATAGCCCAGCGTGAACTTGTCGCGCCGCCCGTCGAGGATGTCGCCGGAATAGCAGAGCGCCGCCTCGCAGACCGCGTGGGTCTCCTGCACGGCGTCCATCGCCACGCGGAGGTTGGGCAGGTAGTTCAGCGAATCAAAGATGCGGAAGATATCCATGCCGTTCGCCGCGGCGTGCTTCACGAAGCCGGCGACGACCGAGTCGGGATAATTGGTGTAGCCCACGGCGTTCGCGCCGCGGAAGAGCATCTGGAAGCAGATGTTCGGCACCCGCGCCCGCAGCGCCCGCAGCCGCTCCCACGGATCCTCGTTGAGGAAGCGCATCGCCGTGTCGAACGTCGCGCCGCCCCACATCTCCAGCGAGTAAAGCCCCGGCGCGCGCCGGGCGAGAAAGCCGGCGCAGGCAAGCAGGTCGTAGGTCCGCACGCGCGTCGCCATCAGCGACTGGTGCGCGTCGCGGAACGTGGTGTCGGTCACGAGCAGCCGCTTCTGCCGACGCGTCCAGTCGGCGAATTTTTTCGCGCCGAGCTCCAGCAGCAGGTCGCGCGTCCCGGGCGGCGGCGCGCCGCGGACGTCCGGCGCGGGCAGGGGCGCGGCCGGCAGCGGCTTGGCGGGGCGGTAGCCCTTCGCGTGCGGGTTGCCGTTGACGACCACGTTGCCGAGGAAGTTCAGCAGCTTCGTCGCCCGGTCGCGCCGGGGCTTGAAGGTGAACAGCTCGGGCGAGGTGTCGATCAGCGAGGTCGTGGCCTGGCCGGCGCGAAACAGCGGATGCGCGATAACGTTCTCGAGAAAAGGGATGTTGGTCTTCACCCCGCGGATCCGGAACTCGCTCAGGACGCGGCGCGCCCGGGCCAGCGCGATGTCGTAGCTCTGCCCGCTCGTGATCACCTTCACGAGCATCGAGTCGTAGTAGGGCGTGATCACCGCGCCGGAGTAACCCATCCCGCCGTCGAGCCGCACCCCGAATCCTCCCGGCGACCGGTAGGCGACGATCCGCCCGTAATCGGGCACGAACTTGTTCTCGGGATCCTCCGTCGTGATCCGGCATTGGATCGCGTAGCCGTGGCACGGCACGTCCGCCTGCCGGGGCATGCCGACTTCCGGGGAATGCAGCGCATGGCCCTGCGCGATGAGGATCTGCGCGCGCACGAGGTCGAGGCCCGTGACCACCTCGGTCACGGTGTGCTCCACCTGGATGCGCGGGTTCATCTCGATGAAAAACCACTCGTGCCGGTCGAGGTCGTAGAGAAACTCGATCGTGCCGGCGTTGTCGTAGCGCACCTCGCGCGCCATGCGGGCCGCGGCGGCGCAGAGTTCCGCGATCACCGGCTTGGGCAGGCCGAAGCTGGGGGCGATTTCGACGACCTTCTGATGCCGGCGCTGCACGGAGCAGTCGCGTTCGTGAAGGTGGATGACGTTGCCGTGCTTGTCGCCGAGCACCTGGACCTCGATGTGCTTCGCGTTCGAGATGTATTTCTCGAGGAACACCGCCGGATTGCCGAACGCGCGCTCGGCCTCCGCCTGCGCCTCGTCGAGCAGCGCCCCGAGATCCGCCGGCTTGTGCACCACGCGCATGCCGCGGCCGCCGCCGCCGAACGCCGCCTTGATGATCAGCGGAAAACCGATCTCGCGGGCCGCCTTCAGCGCCACTGCGCGATCCGTCACCGGCTCCTCCGTGCCCGGCAGCGTCGGCACCTTGATCTTCTTCGCCAAGGAGCGCGCGGCGGTCTTGTCGCCCATCATCTCCAGCAGCTCCGGGCGCGGGCCCACCCAGATGATTCCCGCCGCCTCGCACGCGCGGGCGAACGCCGCGTTCTCCGAGAGAAAGCCGTAGCCGGGGTGGATCGCGTGCGCGCCTTTTTCCCGCGCGACAGCCACGATGCTCGCGATGTCGAGGTAGGCCGCGACCGGGCCCTTGCCATGGCCGACCTGATACGCCTCGTCCGCCTTGTAGCGGTGGATGCAGAACCGGTCCTCCTCCGCGTACACTGCGACCGTCCGCAGTCCGAGTTCGGTGCCGGCGCGAAAAATGCGGACCGCGATCTCGCCGCGGTTGGCCGCCAGCAGCTTTTGCAGCGGGCGAATTGACGGGGCAGCAGGGCGGGAATCGGCGACGGTTATCACAGTGATAGAAGCAGCCCCCGCTTGTAGGGAGCCGCGGGTTCACCGCCAAGGAGAACTATTCAGGGCGACGGGCGCTACCGGATCGCGGCCACCAGTTCGTACGACCGCTTCCGCGCTTCGTGATCGAAGATCGCAGCGGTGATCATCAGCTCGTCGACCTTCGTTCTTTCGACGAACGCCCCAATTCCCCGTTTCACGGTTTCCGGCGAGCCGATCACCGCCTCGCGAAACGCGCGGCCCACCATCTCCTGCTCGAGCGCCGAGCTCATTTCATCGAGATTCCTGACCGGAGGCGGCAGCGGACCCGGCCGTCCGCGGCGGAGGTTGATGAAGCTCTGCTGGAGCGAACTGAAATGAAACCGGGCTTCGTCATCGGTGTCGGCGGCGACCACCCCGATGGCCGCCATCGCGTGCGGCCTGGGCCAGGCAGGCGACGGGGAATATTCACGCCGGAAGGTGGCCAGCGCCTCCTCGAGCTGGTCGGGGGCGAAATGCGCCGCGAACGCGAAGGGCAGCCCCAGCGCCGCCGCCAGCTGCGCGCTGAACAGGCTCGAGCCCAGCAGCCAGATGGGCACGCCGACTCCGGCGCCCGGCACGGCCTGCACCGCCTGGTTCGGAATCGGGGGCAGGAAATAGGACTGCAGCTCCATCACGTCCTGGGGAAAGGTGTCCGCCGTGTTCGCGCTTCCACGGCGCAGCGCCCGGGCGGTCAGCGGATCCGTGCCCGGCGCGCGTCCGAGCCCGAGGTCGATGCGGCCGGGGAACAGCGTCGCGAGCGTCCCGAACTGTTCCGCGATCACGAGGGGCGAGTGATTCGGCAGCATGATTCCGCCGGAGCCCACGCGGATGGACGACGTGCCCGCGGCCACGTGCCCGATCACCACCGAGGTGGCCGCGCTCGCGATGCCGGGCATGTTATGGTGCTCCGCGAGCCAGTAGCGCCGGTAACCGAGCTTTTCCGCGTGCCGCGCGAGATCGAGCGAGCGGTGCAGGGCGTCGGCAGCCGTGCCGCCCTGCATGATGGGCGAGAGATCCAGGACCGAGAGCGGAATCATCCGTCATCGTGTTCAACCCCGCGAAATTTGCCAGCGAAGCTGCGCCGGTCAGAGACCGGCGCCTCCCCGCATCCGCTCCGCGGCGCATTCCGGGGAACCCCGCGCGAGCTCGCGGCACACCTGCGGGCGGTTCCCGTACGCCGTGCAGAAAAATTCGGCCGCGCCGGCTTGGCCGCGCCGGATCTCCAGCGCGGCGCAGTGGCCGTCGCTCATGCGCATGTACGCGCGATGGCCGATGAAATGGGCGAGCCGGTCCGCCGCCGGGCCCAGACGCTCCCAGTCGCTGCCGGTCACGCGGACAAACCGGTCCGTCGGCGAAAAACAGCACGCGCCACAGCGAAGGCATTCGGGCAGCGCGGTCATCGGCGCCGAGTGATGCCGGAAAACGGCCTGCGCTCAACGTCCAACGCCGGCCCGGGCAACCGGAGGGAAGTGGCGCCGAATGTTGGGCGTTGAGCGTTTCCGGGATCGTGCTTCTACTTGGAACGTGGCTTCCCCTCCCCGACATGCGCGGACCCTGCGCTGGTTCTGGCTGGCGCCGGTGGCGCTCCTGGTCGCCGCGTTTCATTTTTCACCCTTCCGGCCGGCGCTCGATCGCTCGTTCCTCGACCTGTCGAGCCGCCATCCTTTGCGCGCGCCGGCGCTGCCGGGAGATTCCGCGATGGTCCTGATCGACGAGACGACGCTCGCGTTGCTCAGCACGCAGGGCCTCCGCTGGCCCTTCCCGCGCGCCGTCTTCGCGCAGCTCATTGCCGGCCTCCGCCAGGCCGGCGCCAGCCGGATCGTGATGGATTTCACCTTCTTCGAGGAATCGATGGCGGGCGACCAGGACCTGCTCCTGGCCGGGGTCGCCGCCGCCACCCCGGGAGTGGTCCTCGCGCGCACGGTCGAGCGCGCGCCGGTTTTCTGGAGCGACGAATTCGTCGCCGCCCACCCCGCCTATTTTCTCCGGCCCCGCACCGGTTTGGTGGAGTTCCCCGTCGACAGCGACGGGACGGCGAGAAGCTATCGCTCCCGGGGCTCCCTCGCGGCGGCGGCGTTTGATCCTCCGTCAACGCGCCCCGGCGGAGTCATCCGCTGGCACGGCGGTCTCGACCAGCTCGCCGCCCGCGGCGTGCCGGTCCTTTCGGCCCAGCCGCTGATCGAAGCCGGCGCCGCCATCCTCCAGCGCGTGATCGCGGCAGCGCCCAATCTCGACGTCGCCGAAATCGATCGCGCGCTCCAGGCCGAGCCGGTCCTGGAGGGGAAAACCGGCGCCCTCCTGCGCGGGAAGACCGTCTTCGTCGGCGCCAACGCCAGCGGAACGTTCGACCTCAAGTCGCTGCCGGTCGGAAAACTCGAGCCGGGTGTGCTCCTGCACTGGACCGCCTGGACAAATCTCGCCGGCAACGGGTTCATCGCGACGCTGCCGCGGGGGAGCGCCCTGGCAGGCGCGGGCGTCGTGGGCGGGCTGCTCCTGCTGCTGGCAGGACGCTGGCCGGGACTGGGGGTGCCGACCTCCGCCGCCGCGCTCCTCGTCGTGCTGGTGTTCGCAGCTTCCTATGGCGGGCTTTCCGCCGGCTGGTTTTTTCCTCCGGCCACTCCCGCGGTGGCAGCGGTGCTCATGCTGCTCGGGATCGTCGCGGAAAATTTCTGGCAGGAACAGCGCCGCAAGCGCGAGATCCAGACGATGTTTGGCGCGTACGTCGACCCCGGCGTCGTGGCCCAGCTCGTCCGGGACCCGAACGCGATCCGGCTGGGAGGCGAGAGGCGCGCGGCGACGGTGTATTTTTCCGACCTGGCGGGCTTCACGGACCTTTCGGAAAAGCTGCCGCCGGATCAGCTGATGGAAATCGTGAACCGGTACCTCCAGGAAATGAGCGAGTGCCTGCTCGATCACGGGGCGTACATCGACAAGTACATCGGCGACGCCGTCATGGCCGTGTTCGGCGCGCCGCTCGCGGATCCGGACCATGCCGCGACCGCCTGCACCGGCGCCCTCGCCGCGCAGCGCGTCCTGGCGCGGATCAACGCCGACATCGGCCCGAGGCTCGGCCAGACCCTCGCGATGCGGATCGGCATCAACACCGGTGAAATGCTCGTGGGCAATCTCGGCTCCGACCGGAAGAAAAATTACACCGTGCTCGGCGACGCGGTGAATCTCGCGTCGCGCCTTGAAGGCGCGAACAAGGAGTTCGGGACCGCCATCATGCTGGGCGAAAACACCGCGCGCGCCGTCGCCGGGCGATTTGCGCTTCGGCCGCTGACCCGTCTCCGCGTCAAGGGAAAGCAGACCGCCGTGGAGGTTTTCGAGCTCGTGGGGCGATTCGAAGAATTGACCCCGACCCAGCGCGACTTCCTCGCCGCGTACGAACAGGGCTACGGTCATTTCGGCGCGCGACGGTTTGCCGAGGCCGAGATTGATTTTGGCCGTGCGCTCGCGGTCGTTCCCTCCGATGATCTCGCCCGCGAGCTGCAGGAACAGTCCCGCGAGCTCGCCGCCCACCCGCCACCCCCCGACTGGGAACCCATCGTCACCCTGAAATCAAAATGAAGCCCCGCTCATCCGGCTTTTTCCTGGCCGCCGCGCTGCTGGCGGCCGCCGCGGAGGCGGCAGTCGTCAGCGGCGGCTCCGTTTACGCGAAACGTTTCGAGACCACCCTGCTGAGCGAGCCCCAGCCGCTCGCGGCGCCCGCGGCCAAGGTCGGCGTCGGCCGCAAGCTGAAGGTGGACGAAGTCCGGGGCGTCTGGCTCCGGGTGAGCGACGGCGGGACCAGCGGCTGGGTTTTCTCCGGCAACGTTTCCGAGACCAAGCCGGTGGAGATCAAGGGACTCGACGGCCTTCCCCTGGCCGCGAGCAAGACGACCGCCACCGCCGCCGCGCGGCCCCTCACTCCCGCGGCGGCCGACTACGCCAGTCGAAAGAACCTCGGCACCGCCGGCGGCGATCTCGACTGGCTGCTCCAGCAGTGCCGCGCCGTCAGTGACCAGGAGCTCGAGCATTTCCTGCAGGAAAAAAAGAAGGGGGACTTCCAATGAAGCCTCGTCCCTGGCTCGTGATTTTCCTGGCCGCGGCGCTGGCCCCGGCCGCATTCGGCCAGTTCGATTTCGGCAAGCTTTCCAAAGGGCTCGATACGCTGAAGGACGTCGGCAAGGTCGCCAAGGGCGCGGCGAAGATCGGGCCCGAGGAGGAAAAAATCATCGGCGACTCCGTCGCCCTCGAGATCGTCGGAAAATACGGCGGGATTGTCCGCGACGAAACGGTCACGCGGCGCGTCAACCTCGTCGGCCGCGCGGTTGCCCGCTGCTCCAGCCGGCCCGACGCGCAGTGGAAATTCGGGGTGCTCGATTCGGCCAGCGTCAACGCCTTTTCCGCACCCGACGGTTACGTCTTCATCACGCGCGGGCTCTATGACCTCGCCGAAACCGACGACGCCCTCGCCGGCATCCTCGGCCATGAAATCGCGCACATCACCAAGCGCCACGCGCTGAGCATCGTGGAGCGCGGCGAGTTTGTCTCGGGCGTGACGGGCATCGCCTCGCGCGAGAACGGCAACGTCCGTCAGATGGAGGCGCAGCTGAAGCAGTTCGACCTGGGCGTGGAAAAGATCCTCACGACGCTGTTCGAGAAGGGCTTCGACCCGCAGACGGAATACGAGGCCGACAAGGAAGGCCGCGCGCTGGCTGCGACGACCGGCTATGCCGCCGGCGGGCTCCGCGCGGTGCTGGCGACGCTGGACCGGCGCGGCGGGGATGCGCGCCAGGTTTTCTCGACGCATCCGCCATTGAAGGAGCGCATCAGGCGCCTGCCCGATTGACGCGGAATTTCCGGGATGAAACGAAAGCTGCTGGCCGTCCTCGTCGCCATCCTCCTGGTGATCCAGGTTTTTCGTCCGGATCGAAACGTCTCGGCCGCCGCCGCGTTTGCCGGCCGGGATGACATCACCGCACTCGCGCCGCCGCCGCCGGAGGTCCGGAAAATCCTCGAGGCCGCCTGCTACGACTGCCACTCGAACCACACGGAGTACCCGTGGTATTCGAACGTGCAGCCCGTGGGATGGTGGCTCGCGCAGCATGTCCACGACGGGAAGAAGCAGCTGAATTTCTCGGAATTCAACGCGTACAGCATGAAGCGGAAGATGAAGAAGCTGGAGGATCTCTGCGACGAGGTGCGCGAGGGCACGATGCCGTACAAATCATACGGCTGGATGCATCGCGGCGCCCGCCTGAGCGAGTCCGAGCGCAGCGCGCTCTGCGCGTGGTCCGAGGCGGTGCAGGAGCAGCTCGCCGGGAAATGATCTTTCCCCCGCCGCGTCCTTGACCGGAAGCTGGCCCGGATCGTTGAATGGGAGGATGCTGCGGCCGCCCGAAACCTTCCTCACGGCCCGGCTCGCGGCCCGGAGGGCGACCGTCGCAGATGCGCCCGCTGTCCTTGCAGCGTACGCGAACGATGAAACCGTGACGCGTTACCTTTCCTGGAAGGCGCACGCCGACGTCAAGCCGGTCGAGGAATTTCTCGGACACGCCGAGGAGGCCTGGCGCACCGGAAAGGGGGCCATGCCATGGCTGCTTCACCTTCGCGACACCTCCGAACTGGCCGGCTCGATCGGCGTCTCCCTGGGCACAGGCTCGGCCATGTTCGGCTATGTGCTCGCGAAAAAACACTGGCACCGCGGCCTCATGGCCGAGGCGCTGAGCTCGCTCGTCGAATGGTCGCTGGCGCAGCCGTCGATCTACCGGGCGTGGGCATTCTGCGACGTCGAAAATCCCGCGTCGGTCCGGGTGATGGAAAAGGCAGGGATGCAGCGCGAGGGCGTCCTGCGCCGCTGGCACGTGTGCCCGACCATCGGATCCGAACCCCGCGACTGCACCGTCTGCGCCCGGGTAAAGTGAGTCCGCCAGGGTGGAGCGCGTTGCCCCAACGCGCTGGCGGCGCGAGTTCAACCTGGAACGTGAACGCAGTCCCCAACCCACGCGGCACCTCAAGCCCGAAAAATCAGCCCTTCAGCGCGCCGGCGGAAATGCCCTTCACGATGTGGCGCTGGAGCAGCAGGTAGAGCGCGAGGATCGGGAGCGTCACCAGGACCAGGCCGGCGAAAAGCATGCCATAATCCGTGTGGTACTGCGCGGTGATCGAAAGGTTCGCCAAACCCAGCGGCAGCGTTCGCGCCGTGTGGGTCGTGTCGCCGCCGGTGAGCATGAAGGCGAAGAAATACTCCTTCCACACCCCGATGAACTGGAAGATCGCGACGGTCATCAGCCCGGGTTTCGCCAGCGGGAGCAGGACCCGCCAGAATGCCGCGAACTCGCCGCAGCCGTCGATCACCGCCGCCTCGTACAGCGAGCGCGGCAGCGAGCGGAAAAATCCGGCGAGAATGAAAATCGCGAAGGGCAGCCCGTTGGCCGTGTAGACGAGCACCAGCCCCAGCTTGGAATTGAGCAGGCCCAGCGCGCGCATCTCGAAGAAGAGCGGGATGACGGCCAGCTGCGCGGGGATCATCAGTCCCGCCAGGAACAGCCAGAAAACCGCGCGGCCGGCGGGATGATGAAACCGGGCCAGGGCGTACGCCGCCATCGCTCCGAGCCCGACGATGAGCGCGACGGAACCCGCCGTCACCAGCACGCTGTTGAGAAAATAATCGCCGAAGCGCGCCTCGGTCCAGGCGTGGGCGTAATTCTCGGTCCGCAGATGTCCCGGCGACGGCGGCGAAAACGTGTCGCGGAAAATATCCGCGTCCGCCTTCAGCGACGAGTACGCGATCCAGATCATCGGGAACATCACCCAGGCGGCAAAGCCCACCAGCACGGCCAGGACGAGCGAGCGCGACACTGTGTTCCCGGAAGGCATCGTCAGGCTTCGATGGTTTCGCGCCGGAGGCCGCGCATCACCCCGGCGCTGGCCGCGAGCACGAGCAGGAAGAGCATCACCGCAATCGCCGTGGCCCGGCCGACGGCGAACTCCTTGAACATCGTCGAAACCAGGAGCGTCCCGAGAGTGTGCGTCGCCGTGGACGGCTCCTGCGATGTCAGCAGCCAGATCATCTCGAAGGCATTGAGTCCCGCGATGACGATGAAGACCGCGCTGACCATGAGGATCTCCCAGATCATCGGCAGCGTGATCAGAAAAAACTGGCGCGCGCGCGACGCGCCATCGATTTCCGCGGCCTCGTAAAGCTGAGGGTCGATCCCCTCCATCGCCGCGAGATAGAGAATCAGGTTAAACCCGCACGCCATCCACAGGTAGATCGGGACCATGGCCCAGTAGAGGTGATCCTGCGCGAGCCACGGGTAGCCGTCGAACGAGCACAGCCAGTCGCAGTCGAGCCCACGGCCCAGCGCCACCAGCGTGGCATTGACCAGGCCACCATGCGGCTCGTAGGCGCCGAGCCACAGCAGCGTGGCGGCGACGCCGCCCAGCAGGTTCGGGAAGAGAAACACCCCGCGGAAAAACGCCGCGCCGCGCACGCCGCGGTGGATGCACGCGGCCAGCAGCAGCGCGAGCGGCACGACGACGAGCGCCGGGACGATCATCAGGAACGCGTTGTTCGCGAGCGCCGACCAGAACGTGTGGCTCTCGAAGAGCAGCCACTTGAAGTTGTACAGGCCCGCCCACTGGCGCGGGTTGATTCCATCCCAGCGGGTGAACGCCCACAGGAACGCCGCCAGTCCCGGAACGAGCACCAGCGCCGCGTAGAGAACAAACGCCGGTCCGACAAATCCCAGCGCGACCGGCAGGCGAAGCCGTCCGAACCCTCCCGCATCCTCCGGGGGTCGCGCGGCGGAGCGGTCCGCGCCCTGACGCCTTCGCCACGCCCGAACGGCGTAGCCAAGCGGAAAAGCAGCCAGCGCCGCGAGGAGGATCGTGCCCGCGACCGGATGCCGGTAGTCGACCCAGCCCGGCCGCGCGGCGCGCTGGCGCTCGCCCTCAGCCGCGGCTTCCATGCGCTCGCAAAACTGCCGGGGCGTGATTTCCCCGTGCATCAGCCGCAGCCGGGAATCCGTCAGCGCCTGCCGGATGGCCGGCGGCTGCGAAAGGTCCGCCGCGGTGTTGATGGCGGACGTGCTCGTCGCGATCAGGGCGGCGGTGCCGCGCATCCTTTCGGAAAAGTCCGCGGGGGGCACCCCGCGCACCGCGACGGGCGAGTCGACGGTGCGAACCCAGGCCCGCGCCCGTTCCCGCGACGTGAGGTAGCGGAGAAAATCAACCGTCGCGCGCTCGCGGACGCGGTCGCCCGTGGCGAAGACAAAGAAGTAGTCGGTTCCCACCTGCAGCAGCGTCGGGTCGCCCTTTCCGTCGGGAAACACCGGCAGCCGCATTGCCCCGAGTTCGAAATCGTCCGGAAACCGTCCCTTCATTTCGCTCACCATCCACGATCCCGAGAGGTTCATCGCCGCCCGGCCTTCCAGCAGTTCGCGCTGCGCCGAGGTGTGCGTCATGCCTTCCCATCCCGGCGCAAAAAGCGGGGCGAGCCGCCGCCATGTTTCCACCGCGCGCAGGAAGCGCGGATCGGCGTAAATCCCCGGCGCCGATTCCCGGTAGGCCGGCCAGGCCTCCGCGCCGGCGAGATTGCACCAGGCGGCGCGGAGAAAACAGTCGACGTAACGAAGGTAGACGCCCGGCACGGAGAGCGGCGCCCGTCCGTAGCGCCGGATTTTTTCGCCCAGCTGGAAAAATTCCTCCCACGTCCGCGCCTCCTCCAGATGGTGCTGCCGGAAAAATTTCCGGTCGTAGAAAATGGTCCAGCACGAGTAGCTGAAGGGCACCCCGTAAGTGCCGTCGGGCTGCCGCCACGCGTCCAACGCCCCGGGCAGAAACGAGTCGCCCCACTTGCCGTCCCCTTCCCAGTTCAAATCGCGGCCGAGAAACGGCCCCAGGTCCAGGAGCCGGTGCGCGCGGATGAGCTGCGGCCAAAGGATGTCCGCGACGGAGGCGGCATCGGGCGGATTGCCGTCGATGAGACGGATCCGGAGCTGGTCCGCGATGCGCGGATCGCCGTACAGCCGGATGCGGACGTCGGGACGCTGCTGTTCAAACCGCCGGGCGGATTCCTCGTAGAAGGCGATCCCGTAGCCGCCCGCGAACACCGGGATGTCGAGGGTGACGGTCGCGGCGGCCCGCGGCCCCATCCAGAGGCAGAGCAAGGCGCCGAGAACGCCTCGGGCCTGGATCGTCCTCCTCATTTCGCCACGACGAGCGGAAATCCGTTCTTCTTCAACGCGCGATGGAGCGCCGCGATGTGGGCGCGGTCGCGGGTCTCGACGGTGCACACCGCGTGCACCGCGGAGACATCCGGCCCGCTGAAGGCACGGTCGTGCGCGATGTCCTTGATGCTCGCGCCCGTTTCGGCGATCACGCGGCACAGGATCGCCAGCCCGCCCGGCCGGTCGCTGATCCGGGCGGTGAAGCGCGTCAGGCGTCCGTCGTGCACCAGACCCTTCTCGATCACGCGGCTGAGAATCGCCGGGTCGATGTTTCCTCCGCAGACGACGAGCACGACTTTCCGGCCGCGCAGGCCCGGCAGCTGGCCCGACATCATCGCCGCGAGCGGCGCGGCGGCGGCGCCTTCAACGACGGTTTTTTCCAGCTCGAGCATCCGGAGGATGGCGAGCGAGATCCAGTCCTCCGTCACTTGCACGACGGCGTCGACGCGGCGCCGCGCGAGGGCAAACGCATTGGCGCCCACCGTGAGCGTCGCGAGGCCGTCGGCGAGCGTGGGCCGGCGGGCGACAGTCACCGGATGGCCGGCCCGGAGGGCGGCGGCGAAATTTCCGGTCGAGATGCTTTCGACGCCGATGATGCGCACGCGCCGGCGCAGCGATTTCACCGCCAGCGAAACGCCCGCGATCAGGCCGCCGCCGCCGATCGGGCAGACGATCGCATCGACGTCCGGGACCTGCCGGAGGATTTCCAGGCCGATGGTGCCCTGCCCCGCGATGATGTCGGGGTCGTCGAAGCCGTGGATGTAGGTCAGGTTGCGATCCGCCACGAGCGCGTCGGCCTCACGGCGGGCCTCCGCGAAATCCGTGCCCCGGATCAGCACGGTCGCCCCGAGCCGCTGGCAGGTGGTGATCTTGATGAGCGGCGCGTAGTCCGGCATCACGACCGTGACGGGAATTCCGAGCAGGCGGCCGTGGTACGCCAGGCCGAGCGCGTGGTTGCCGGCGCTGGCGGCGATCACCCCCCGCCGGCGGGCGGGCGGCGAGAGCCGGAGCAGGGCGTTGCGCGCGCCGCGTTCCTTGAAGGAGCCGGTGCGCTGGAAGTTATCGAGCTTGCAGTAGATTTTGGAGCCGGTGATTTCCGCGAGGGGGATGGATTCCGGGCACGGCGAAACGATGACGCCACCGGCGATGCGGCGCTGGGCCGCACGAATGTCGGTCAGGGTAACGGGCATGGGGAGGATGTACCGCGACGGCTCGCGGGTGGGAACCAGAAAGATGGTGAAACGCATTGCCCCAATGCGTTGGACGCTCCGTCGACGATGATCGCCTGCTCACGTCCCCAGCGCGTTGGGGGGCAACGCGCTCCACCTTGGGAATAGCGTTGCCGCCTGAAACGCCCGGGATAGAACGTCATTTTTCATGGGCAACCGCAGGGCACCTACCACGCTGCAGCGCAGGCCGGGCGGAACGTCCCGGCGGCCGCTTGCTGCCGCCTGATCCGCCGCCATGTACCAGGTCACGTTTTCCGAACAGAGCATGCGCGAGCTGAACCGGCTCGACAAGCTGACGCAGCTGGCGCTGATCGAGCCGATCAGCAGCCTGAAGCCGCAGGACCTGGCGAATCCGCGGGAGCCCCTCGGCCGCTTTCACCGCGGGGAGCGCGAGTACTACCGGCTGCGCGCCGGCGAGTACCGCTTCTATTTCGAGATGAAGGGCGAATCGCTGCACACGCACTACATCCTCCACAAGAACTCGCTGGAGGACTTCCTGCTCCGCAACAAGCTGCCGGTGTCCGAGCAGCAGCTCGTCGAGCAGGATTCCAAGTTCTGGAAATACCTCGAGAGCCTGACCAAATGAATTTCCGTCGCTCCCGTTCCGACGACCTCGCCGCCCGCGAGGACCCTTATAATGTGACGCAGGCGAGCCGGATCTATTTCCTGCCCAACCTGATGACGGCGGGAAATCTCTTCTGCGGATTCGTCGCCGTGATCCACTGCATCCAGGCGCGGCTCGCGGAAACCCTGCCCACGGGCGAGTACCTGAACCACTCGTCCGCCGGTCATTACACGCAGGCGGTGTGGTTCATCTTCGGCGCGGCGGCCTTCGACGCGCTCGACGGCCGGCTCGCGCGGATGGGCGGGCGCGAATCCCTCTTCGGCGCGGAATTCGACTCGCTGGCGGACGTGATCTCGTTCGGCATCGCGCCGGCGCTGATGGTGTTCTTCCTGATCCTCTCGCCGACGCAGGGCTACGACATCTTCCGCAACATCGGCTGGTTCTTCGGCTTCATCTACCTTCTGTGCGCGGCGGTGCGGCTGGCGCGGTTCAATGTGATCACCAATCCCCTCCTGCACGGGGACAAGAAAGACACGAACAAGGACTTTGTCGGCCTGCCGGTGCCGGCCGCGGCGGCGACGGTGGCGTCGCTGGTGCTGTTCCTCATCCATCTGGCCTCGTCCGACAAGTCGCTGAAAGTCTGGGCCATGGCCCTCCCGCCCCTGATGCTGCTCATCGCGTTCCTGATGGTGAGCACCGTGCGTTATCCGAGCGGCAAGGCGGTCGATCTCCAGACGCGCACGCGGCTGCAGCCGTTCGTGCTGTTTCTCGCGTTCGTGGGGCTGATGGTGCTGTTCAAGGAAATCGCGCTGCTCTGCACCTGTCTCGGGTACATTTTCTTCGGCTTGTTCCGCCAGTGGCGGCGCCCGGCGCGCCTCCGCGCGGCCGCCCATCATTCCAGCTAAGAATTGTTCGTGAACAACCTGCCGGTGACTTCCCAACAACCTCGGCGTTGTGAACAAGCCCACGCTTACCGGCCGGACCCCGGAAGTTTTTCACAGCCCGAAAACGGGATTTTTCAGAGGAGAAACCGCCGGTTGTTGGGGTTCCTCGCACCCCATAATAATACTGCTTTAAATACTTATTGATCCCTTATCCTAATAGACTTTGTTAACTTCTCCACGCCGGTCCCCTTTCCGCACTCATGAAATTTAAAATCAACCGCGATCACTTCGCCAACGGACTGGCCCAGGTGCTGAACGTCGTGGGCTCCAAGGCCACGATGCCGATCCTGAGCAACGTGCTGATCGAGGCGGAAAAGGACCAGATCTCGCTGACGACGACCAATCTCGACCTCGGGATCCGCTGCCGGATCAAGGCCGAGGTGAAGGAAACGGGGTCCGTCACGCTCCCGGTCAAGCGCCTGGCGACGATCGTGCGCGAGCTGCCGAACGTCGACGTGACCTTCGACGCCTCGCCGAACCACCAGGTCAAGCTCAGCTCGGGCGGCTCCAACTTCAAGATCATGGGCATCGGCAAGGAGGAGTTCCCGCCGCTGCCGGAGTTCGGCGACGAAAAGGCGTACACCCTCGAGCAGGGCGAGCTCACCTCGATGCTGAAGAGCGTCGCCTACGCGCAGTCGAGCGACGAGACGCGCTACATCCTCAACGGCGTCTATTTCAGCTTCAAGGACGGCAAGCTCGCTCTGGTGGCGACGGATGGACGCCGGCTGGCCCTGGTGTCGAAGGAGATGGATGTGCCCGCGGCGTCGGCCGGCGCCATTATCCTGCCGGCCAAGACCGTGGGCGAGCTCACCCGGCTGCTCGACAAGGGCGAAAAGGTGAAGATCAACTTCAACGAACGCCGGGCGGCCTTCCAGATCGCGACCGACAAGGACACGAGCGGCCTGATCGACTACGTCTACCTCTATTCGAAGGTGGTCGAGGGCAACTACCCGAATTACAACCAGGTCGTCCCCAAGGAAACGCACCAGCGGATCAAGCTGGAGCGCGAGCTTTTCCTCCAGTGCGTGCACCGCGCGGCGCTCGTCTGCTCGGAGAAATCGAACTCGGTGAAGATCAAGCTGAGCAGCAACCTGCTCGAGATCACGGCGCAGAGCCCCGATTTCGGCGAGGCGCACGAATCGATGGCCATCGGCTACAGCGGTCCGGAGCTCCAGGTGGCGTTCAACCCGACGTTTGTGATGGATCCGCTGCGGGCGCTGACAAAGGACGAAATCTTCTTCGAGCTGAAGGACGAGGTGAGCCCGGGCGTTTTCAAGACCCTCGACAGCTTCATCTGCGTGATCATGCCGGTTCGCCTGAGCTGATCGCTCCGCGCGCGGCGCTGAATTTTTCCGATGGTTTTCTCCGCCGATTCCTCCGTGGTGCAATCTCCCTATTTCATCCTCGCGGTCCTCGCGCTGCCGCTCCTTTCGCTGGTGCTCGGCCAGATGAACCAGCGGATGGCTTCGCCCCTGCTCTCGATCGCGGACCGCTGGCTGCGGTGGGGGGTGTTCGCGTTCTGCACGGCCTTCATCTGCGAATATCTCCAGCTCGTCGACCGGCCATTCTGGTCGCTGGTGGTGGTTTTCTCGCTGCTCTGGTTCGTCGGTGAAACGCTGCTCAACTGGCTGAGCATCCACGCCCTGAGCGTCAGCCCGATGCCGCTGTTCCCGCGCTACGTCGCGAACCAGATCGGGGACGAATGGCCCACGCAGCGCCGCACGCTCGCGCTGCGCGACTGGCTGCGGGCGCACGGGTTCAAGCAGGCGCAGGCGATGAAAGCGGAGATCGGCGGCGGGATTTACCTGCGGGTTTCGATCTACCAGAACGCCGAGGCGACGCTGCGGGTCCAGATGACGTTCATCCCCCAGGCCAGCGGCGCGATCACCGTGTGTTTTGCCGCGATGTCCGTCACGGCCGACGGCAGCCGCTACGTGACCGACAACCTCTATGTGCCGTTCGCGGGATTTTATCCGGAGCACTGGTTCGTCGAGCGCGGCCCGCTCTGCCGTTCGCTGCCGCGGCTGCTCGAGCGTCACCGCCGCCGGATGGACGCCGCCAAGGCGGTCGGCGCGCCGTTCGCGGTCGATCCGATCACCGATCTCAACGCCACGCAGGGCGAGCTGGACCGTCTCAACACCGAGCTCGGCTTTCTCCATTCCCACCAGGACCGCGGCGACCTTGGAAAGATCACGCACGAGGGCCGTTACCGCGTCTGGAAGGAAATCTGGATGCTGAACTACCTCGGGCGGGCGGCGAAATACGAATGAGGGTTTCCCGCGCACGGCGCGGGTTTTCGCGGAGCGGAGTGGTGGAAGGCGTTGGCGCAGGCCTAAGCCTGTGGCTACGGCGGCGATCTGATGTTGGCTCGCATCTCCAGCGCGTTGAGGGCAACGCGCTCCACCCGGCTTGCGGCCGAATTGGAAAAAATCGCGTAAAACCCGGGCGGCCGGGATTTCGTCTGGTCTCGGGACGCGCGGCGCCTAGTCTGCGGGCATGTTGTTGCTCGCCGCCGCCACCGCCGCCACGACGCTGGAAAAGCTGAGGCAGATCCCATCGGATTTCTGGTGGAAGCTCGGCCTCGTCGTGGTCGGCCTGATCGTGGTGGTGCTCGTGCTGCGGAAGATCGCTGGAATGAACAAGGTCGTCCTGGCCATCATCATGTTCGTCGTCGTGACGATTGTCGGCTTCAACTGGATCTACGAGCGCAACGAGCCCGCTTTTCTCACGCCGCTGGTCGACAAGATCGCGCCGTTCCTCCCGGCGAAGGGCAGCTACAACGCCAAGCAGGCGAGTTCGCCGAGCTCGCCGAAAAAGTAGCGCCGGGTCCGCGGCCGTCGTCGTCGCTGGCACCTCCGGTGCCGTTTCCCCGGACGGAAGGCGATTCGCCGGACCCGGGATCAGGCGCCACTTCTGAGTGGTTTTTGGCGGAGGGCGGACATAGAAACGCTGCTCCTATGGCTAAAGCACGTTCTGACATCGGACTCATTGGTCTCGCGGTGATGGGTCAAAATCTCGCGCTCAACATCGCCGATCACGGCTTTCAGATCTCGGTCTACAATCGCACCACGGAAAAGACGGAGAAATTTGCCGCCGAGAATCCCTCGACTCCCGGCGGCGTGGTGGGAACGAGGACGCTCGAGGAATTCGTGGGTTCGCTCGCGAAGCCGCGCAAGGTGGTGATTCTCGTCCAGGCGGGAAAGGCGACCGACGCCGTGATCGACGGCCTGGTGCCGCTGCTGGAAGCCGGCGACATCGTGATCGACGGCGGCAACGCCCTGTGGACCGACACCATCCGCCGCGAAAAGGCGCTGCGGGAAAAGAGTCTCCGGTTCATCGGATCGGGCGTTTCCGGCGGCGAGGAGGGCGCGCGCTTCGGACCCTCGCTCATGCCGGGCGGCGAGCCCGCCGCATGGGAGGAACTCAAGCCGATCTGGGAGGCGATCGCCGCCAAGGTGGACGCGAAAACCGGCAAGCCGATCCCGGGAGCGGCGCCGGGCAAACCCGTCAGCGGCGGCGTGCCGTGCACCGCGTACATCGGGGCCAACGGCGCCGGGCACTACGTGAAGATGGTCCACAACGGGATCGAGTACGGCGACATGCAGATGATCTGTGAGGCCTACGCGCTGATGCGGGGCCTGCTCGGGTTGAAACCCGCCGAGATGGGCGCGATTTTTTCGGAGTGGAACACGGGCATCCTCGACAGCTTCCTGATCGAGATCACCGCCGACATCCTGAAGCAGCGCGATCCCTCGTCGAGAAAGCCGTTCGTCGACGTCGTGCTGGACACGGCCGGGCAGAAGGGCACGGGCAAGTGGACCTCCACCAACGCGCTCGACATGGGCGTGCCGGCGCCGACCGTGGCCGAGGCCGTGTTTGCGCGCTGCATCTCGGCGATCAAGGAGGAGCGCGTCGCCGCGGCGAAAATCCTGCGCGGGCCGCGCCGGAAATACCGCGGCTCGAAGAAGGCGCTGCTCGCGGCGATCCACGACGCGCTCTACTGCTCGAAGATCTGCTCGTACGCGCAGGGCTTCCAGCTGATGCGCACGGCGCAGCAGGAATACGGCTGGACGCTCAACTTCGGCGAGATCGCGCGGATCTGGCGGGGCGGCTGCATCATTCGCGCGGCGTTCCTGCAGAAGATCACGGAGGCGTATGAGCGCGATCCCGGCCTCGCGAACCTCCTGCTCGATTCGTATTTCAACAAGACGTTCCGGAACGCCCAGGAGAACTGGCGGAAGGTCGTCTCGCTCGCCGCCGAGTGCGGCGTGGCGGCGCCGACGTTCAGCTCGGCGCTCTCGTATTACGACAGCTACCGTTCGGCCCGGCTGCCCGCGAACCTGCTCCAGGCGCAGCGCGATTACTTCGGCGCCCACACCTACGAGCGTGTCGACCAGCCCCGCGGAAAATTCTTCCACCTCGACTGGCCCGAGCCGACCAGGCCGCAGCTCCCGGTCTGATTTTTACCGCAAAGGGCGCGAAGCACGGGAAGCCCGAGCCCAGGAGGATCGACCTTCGCGTGCTTTGCGTCCTTCGCGGTGAAACAGTCCGAATTATCGGATCCGGTCGCGCATACGGAACCGCATGTGGGCCACGAGGCGCTGATTTTTACCACGAAGGGCGCGAAGCACGCGAAGCCCGCGCTCAGGAGGATTGACCTTCGCGTGCTTCGCGCCCTTTGCGGTAAAATCGTCCGGCTATCGGGCCCGGTCGCGGGCTTTTTCCAGGATCTTGAGCAGCTCGGCGAAGTCCTCGTCGCGCGTGCGGCTTTCGATGAGGAAGTCGAACTTCGACGCCTCGCGCAGCTCGCGCTCGGCGGTTTTCATCCGGCCGGCAATTTCGTTCTCGTCGTCCTGCGCGCGCAGCCGCATGCGGGCCACGAGGCGCTCGCGATCGACCACGATGAACACCGTCGTCATGTGGCGCTTGAGCAGCGGGTTCGCGGCGGCGGCACGCCGGAAGCTTTCCACGCCCTGCACGTCGACGCTGATCACGAGGCTTCGTCCCTGCGCCAGCAGGTCCATCACGCTGGAGGCGAGCGTGCCATAACGCCGCTCCCCGTGCACCCAGGCCCACTCGAGAAAGGCGTTCTCGGCGATCCTGGCGTCAAACTCCGCGGGGGTGAGGAAATGATAATGAACGCCATCGACTTCGCCAAGGCGCGGAGCGCGGGTCGTCGTCGTGACGACGCGGGAGAAACCGGGGACCTCCGCCACCAGGCGGTCGCAGAGCGTGCTTTTGCCGGAGCCGGCGGGACCCGCGACAACCAGGAGGACGGGCGGCTCGGTCGTCACAGCACTCAATACGTGAACGCCGCCGCCGAGACCAGGAGCCCGTAGGCCAGCAGCCCTCCGCCGATCGCGCGGGCCCGGCCGGGCCGGGGCAGGATCCAGGCCAGGAAATCGCGCAGGCGATACGGCTGCACCCCAAGCCAGATCGCGGCCATGATCAGGAGGAAAAGCGGCGCCACCATCAGCAGCCGCTGGGGATGCGCGTATTCCATGTACGCGGCGGCGCGAAGGTGCCACGCCGCGAGGAGGACCAGCACGCACAGCCCCCGCACCGCGAGGAAATCCGGGACGCATTTGAACGACAGGGCGGCGATGACCGCAAAGGCGATGGTGAGCAGGCCGGGATGCTCGAAATTATCCGCGGGCGAAGAGTGCCAGGTGATCCAGAGAAACCACAGCGACGCCCCGCCGAAGAGCACGATCGACGCCGTGCCGGACCGCGGAAAGGCGAGCAGCGACGAATTCAACGCCGGCCGGTTCGCCGCCAGCACGAGCCCCACCGCGGCGAGCGCCAGGCCGAACAGGAGAGTCGCGAGAAAAAGGGACATCAACGTGAGTGACAGGGGAGCCGCGTCCGGTGACGAGGAAAAATTACGCCGGGACGCCAGCAGCCCCGTCGCCCACCCCGGCGAGCACCAGCTCGCCATAGAGAGTGCTGACGCTGGCACGGGTGATCCTGAGCGGAACCATCGAGCCGATGAGGCGCGAATCGGCCTCGAAGACACAGACGCGATTCCCGCGGGTCCGGCCCGTGTACCGCAGCCCGGTCTTGTCGGCGCCCTCCACCAGAACCTCCTCCACCGTCCCCACCAGCGTCGCATTGCGGCGCTCGGAATTCCGGCGGAGCACCTCGAGCAGGATCTGGTTCCGCGCCTCCTTCTGTTCCTCGGAGACCTGCCCCTCCATTCCGGCCGCGGGTGTGCCGCTGCGGATCGAGTACTTGAAGACGTAGGCCATGTCGTAGTTGCACGCCTCGAAAAGCTCGCGGGTCTCGGCGAAATCGGCGTCGGTTTCCCCCGGAAAACCCACGATGACGTCGGTGGAAAAATACATGTCCGGCCGCGCGGTCCGCAGGGCGTCGACGATTTCGCGGTAGCGCTCGCGGGTGTAGGGACGATTCATCGCGCGCAGGATCCGGTTGCTGCCGGACTGCATGGGCAGGTGGACATAGCCGCAGAGTTTCGGCAGCCGTCCATACGCCTCCACCAGGTCCTGCTTGAATCCGCGCGGGTGCGGCGACGTGAAACGGATCCGCTCGATTCCCTCGATGGCGTGCACCCGTTCCAGCAGCTGGACGAAGGGGCTCACCCCGTCGGTGTGGACATAGTCGCGCCGCCCGTAGCTCGTCACGATTTGTCCGAGCAGGGTCACTTCCTTCACTCCGCGAGCGGCGAGGCCGCGGCATTCGGCGGCGATGTCGTCCATGGGCCGCGAGCGTTCGTCGCCGCGTGTTTTTGGGACGATGCAGAACGAGCAATCCATGTTGCAGCCCTGCTGGATCGACACGAAGGCGCCGACCTGGTGATCGGCGAGCTCGTGGTCGCGAATCGTGTTCTGCGAGCCCGCTTCCTCGGCGAGGTCGACGATGGTGTGCCCGAGGGGAACGCCGGCGTCGCGCGCGGCGCGGAGGTTGTCGAGATATCCGGGGACCTGGTGGAATTTCTGCGTGCCGACGATCAGGTCGACATCCGGGAGCTGGTCGAGCAGCGAGGCCCCGCGGTTCTGCGCCATGCAGCCGAGGATCCCGAGCACGAAATCCGGGTTCTTCTTTTTCCGGGCGAGCACGTTGCCGGCCTTGCCGATGGCCTTCTGTTCGGCGGCGTCGCGCACCGAGCAGGTGTTGAGGAGGAGGATGTCGCAGTCGTCCTCGCGTGCGACGATCCGATACCCGCGCGCGCGAAGCATCGCGGCGACAGCTTCACTGTCGCGCTCGTTCATCTGGCACCCGTAGGTCTTGAGGTGGACGCGGTTCACGGCGGGAACGGCCCTACTTAAAGGGCCAAGGCGGCGGGTCAAACGATTCCGCAGCGCCAGGGCTTGGGCGGTCAGCGGTCAGCGGTCAGCGGTCAGCGGTCAGCGGTCAGCGGTCAGCGGTCAGCGGTCAGCGGTCAGCGGTC